>JANMUE010000117.1:0-74099 GCA_031391205.1 Lysobacterales bacterium
GGGCTTGCTCCGCTGCTCTCAATGGGTGGTCATCATTTGAAGTCAGATCAAAAGCAGCGGAGCAAGCCCCGCTCTACAAAGTCAAAGGCAGGAGCAAGAGCATCGCGGCTCACGCCGCTCCTACATAGCCATTCTCACACAGCCGGCTCGCGATTGGACCAAGGTACAAGTGTTGCGGTTCGGAGCAAAAGTTAAAGTCCCGTTGCACATTCATTCTGGAGAAACCCATCATGCGCCACGCCCGTCTGCCCCTGTCACTCGCGATCAGCTCCGCGTTGCTGCTATTCGCAGTCATGCCCTTGGCGGCTCAGGAGACGACGGCGGCAGCGAAAGACGATGACGCAGAAGCCGAGCGAGCGCCCAGCGAACTGGCTTCAATCACGGTATCCGCGCGCAAGCGTGAAGAGACCTTGCAGGAAGTGCCGGTCGCCGTCACGGCGTTCAACGAGGTGGCACTGCAGAACCTCAACGTTCGCGATCTGAGTGACATCGATGCCCAGGTGCCCAATCTCACCATTTATGCCGCGCGCGGATCGAGCTCGACAGTCACCGCCTACATCCGCGGTGTCGGCCAGTCCGATCCATTGTGGGGCGTGGATCCCGGTGTCGGCGTCTATATCGATGACGTCTATATCGCCCGCCCGCAGGGCGCATTGCTGGATGTGGTCGATGTCGATCGCATCGAAGTGCTGCGCGGCCCACAGGGCACGCTGTACGGCAAGAACACCATCGGTGGTGCGATCAAATACCTGACCAAGCCGCTGTCGCCGGACTTCAGCGCGCGCACTGAAGTCACCGTGGGCAGTTATTCGCAGGCCGACGTCAAGGCCAGTGTCAACGTGCCGCTGGGCAGTGACGCCGTGCTGGCACGTTTCAGCGCCGCCACGCTCAGCCGCGATGGTTATGGCGACAATCGCTTTTCGCATCAGCAGGTCAGCGATAAGGAGATCCTGGTTGCCCGTGGTCAGATTGGTTTCTATCCCTCTGACACCTTCAATATTGTTGTTTCCGCCGATTGGATGGACGATCAGTCCGCCGTGCGTGGCGCGCAACGCTTGAATGCGTTCAATGCTTTCGACCCGTTGCGTACGCCGCCGCTGGATGATCGCTATGACATTCTCAGTGGCATGCCCAATGTCAACGACACCCAGATGGACGGGGCTGCACTGACCGCAAACTGGACGATCAATGACAGCTGGTCGTTCAAGTCGGTTACCGCATTCCGTGAATCCGATACCGATACCAATATCGACTTCGACGCCCTGCCGAACAAGATCGTGGATGTGCGTGCGCTCTATGCCGACGAGCAGTTGTCGCAGGAGTTCCAGCTCAACTACCAGGGCGAGAATCTGTATGGCGTGTTCGGTCTCTACCTGTTCGACGGCGAGGCCGGTGGCACGGTGTTCAACAACTTCCGCAATCTCAGCTTCGGCACCACCAACGGCGTGGTCTATACCGACTCGGTGGCGGTGTATGGCGAAGGCACCTGGGCATTCAACGACAAGCTCAGTCTCACCGCTGGGCTTCGTTTCACCGACGAAACCAAGGAGGCCGACGTACTGAATCAGTCCTACGCCAATGCCAATTTCGTTACCCCGATATTCACATCGACGGACTTCCGCGATGAGGTGAGTTTCAGCAATGTCTCGCCGAAGATTTCGCTGGACTACACCACTGACAATGGCACCTTGATCTATGGCCTGGTCAGCCGCGGCTTCAAGAGCGGTGGCTTCAACATCCGCGCCAATGTGGCCGCGGTGCCGGACTCGGCCAATCCGTTCGACGATGAGTCGGTGACCAGCTACGAATTGGGCGTCAAGGCGGGCATGCTGGATCAGACGCTGTTCCTGAATGCTGCGGTGTTCTACAACGATTATCAGGACATCCAGCTGTCGGTATTCAGCGCCTACGATTCCAATGGCGATGGCGTGGATGACGCGTTCTTCGGCGATTTCACCAATGCCGGTGAGGCGACCGTCAGCGGTGTGGAAACCGAGTTCCAGTGGCTGCCCACGGAGCGCTTGAGCATTCAGGGCAATCTGGCTTTCCTGGATGCCGAGTACGACGAGTTCATCACCCGTGGTGTCAATGTCGCCAACGCGCAGAAGTTCACCAACGCGCCGGAACTGTCGGGCGCGTTGTCGGTGCAGTATGGCTTCGATGTGCTCGACGGCACCTTGACCACGCGCCTGGGTGTGGCCTATCAGGACAAGGTATATCCGACCACCGATCTCAGCGAAGCGATTGCGCAGAAGGACTATGCGATCTACAACGCCGGCGCGGTCTGGCGCAGTGCCAACAGCCCGTGGATGGTGTCGCTGCAGGGCAGCAACCTCTTCGACAAGGACTACCGCACCACCGGCTACAACATTCCGGTACTCGGCATCCTGACCGGATTCTACGGCGCGCCACGAACCTTCGCGCTCACTGTCGGCTACCAGCTCGATTGATACCCAACTGCTGCGCCGCGCGTCCGTCAACAGATGGAGGCGCGGCGCCCTGATCATGGCCTCCTCTCTCACTTTATTGGATCGGCGCTTGCGGGCGCCGGTCGTCGTGTTCGTGATCGGTATTCTGGCTGGCTGTGGCGAGGATGCGCCGCCACTTCCGGCGCTCACGATAGATCCGCAGCGGGTGACGGTTTCTGGGGTTTCCTCGGGCGCCTATATGGCGCATCAGGTGCATCTGGCGTATTCGTCGCGCATCCACGGCGCCGGATTGATCGCGGGCGGACCCTATGCCTGTGCCGCCGATCAACTGGATCGCGCGCTGAAACTGTGCACGCAGACGTTGGACGAGGGTCCCGATGTCGCCAGCCTCGCCGACAAGGCGAAGTCACGCGCTGCCGCGAAACATATCGATCCTCTGGACGGACTGGCTGAAGACCGCGTCTGGATATTTCATGGCGACGCCGACACTACGGTTGCCGAAGCAGTGACCGCAGCCACCGCGCCGCTTTATTCAGCGCTGTCGAGCCGCGTGCGACTGCAAGAGGTGAGGCGCGCCGGCGTGGCGCACAGCTTTCCGACGCTGTCCCATGGTGCTGATTGCGGCACGACGCAATCGCCATTTCTGGGAAATTGCAGCTTCGATGCCGCCGGTGAAATATTTCGCCATGTCGTGCAGGTGAACGGCACGCCAGCGGCGCAGAGCACCGGCAGCGTGCACGCGTTCAATCAGGACGCACTGCTCGATCACGGCAAGGACGCCATGCTGTCCGACACCGGCTACGTCTATGTGCCCGCACAATGTGCCCAGGGCATCTGCGGATTGCATCTCGCCTTCCACGGCTGCCAGCAGTCCGCCGATCGAATCGACAACGAATTTGTCGAACATGCCGGCTACAACCGATGGGCCGATCTCGCCGGCGCGGTGGTGGTCTATCCGCAGACACGTTCCAGCCTGATGCCGCTGAACCCCAAGGGATGCTGGGACTGGTGGGGATACACCGGCAGCGACTACGACACCGTTGAAGGCGTGCAGATCGCCTGGGTCGGGCGACTGCTTGATCGACTTGGCGTGCGTGCGTCGTTGTAAGTCGCCGCTCCCACATTGTGGGTCCGACCTGTGGTCGGGCGCTTTCGCCAGAGAGGACCGAGTAAACAAAAAGCGTCCGACCACAAGTCGGACCCACAAAGACAATTGCTCCCACTCGTTCTTGCTTCCCACATCGCTACCCCTTGTCCTGTGCGAATGCGGCAAGGCGCGTGGAGCGTCTCGAGCCAACCTACAATGACGCCATGATCTCCTCGCTCGCGGTGATGCTGATCGGCCTGCTCTGGGTCGCCGTCCTGTTTGGTGTTGCCGTCTATGGCGAACGCAGGGCGGATCGGCTTGCGCGGCAATGGCCGATGATCTACGCCTTGTCGCTGGCGGTGTACTGCACGTCGTGGACGTTCTACGGCACCGTTACCCAAGCGGCACGCTGGCAAACCTGGCTGCCGCCCACATTCATCGGCACCATCCTGCTGTTCGCTTTTGGCACACCCTTCCTGTCGCGACTCGCCGAGCTCGCGCGCACCGAGAACAGTGCGTCGCTGGCCGATCTGATCGCCGCAAGATTCGGCAAGAGCCGTGCACTCGCGTCGACCATTACCGCGGTCGCAGTGTTCGGCATGGTGCCCTATGTCGCCTTGCAGCTGAAGGCCGTAGCGATGAGCTACGCCCTGCTCACCGGAGGCGGTGTCGATGCGCCGCCGGCCTGGCAGGACGCGGCATTCTGGGTAGCGCTGACGATGGTGGCGTTTGCGCTGCTGTTCGGTACGCGCCGCGCCTCGGCCACCGAGCACAATCGTGGTTTGATACTCGCGATCGCGTTCGAGTCGCTGTTCAAGCTGACGGCGCTGCTCGCAGTGGGTGGGTTCGCGGTCACCGGTTTTGGCGAACCGCTGGCGCCCAGTGTGATCTTGCCGGTCACCGAATTGATCGGGCGGCCGGACGGTGGCTTTGTCGCGTTGATCGGGCTGGGCGCGCTGGCGATGTTCACATTGCCGCATCAGTTCCATGTCGGTACCGTCGAGCTTCGCGACACCCGGCATCTGCGTACGGCGCGTTGGATGTTTCCGCTGTATCTGGTGTTGATGGCCCTGCCGATTCTGCCGTTGGCGCTGCATGGCCAGGCGCGGCTGGGTGCCACGTTTCCTTCTGACTTGTACACGCTGGGCCTGCCGTTGGCTGCTGATCAGCCGGCACTGGCGATGTTTGCCTTCCTCGGCGGACTGAGCGCCGCTACCGGCATGGTGATCCTGGCGGCGATTACGCTGTCGATCATGATCGCCAACCACTGGATCGCGCCGTATGCGCTGCGTACGGCGTCGCAGTCGGGGGACACCGATCTGCGCCCGGTGGTGCTGGCGCACCGTCGCATCGGCATCATCCTGGTGATCGGCATGGCCTATGGCTATAGCCGTGCCATGGGCGCCAGCGATGCGCTCGCCGACATCGGCGCGCTGTCATTTTCAGCGCTGGCGCAACTGGCACCGGCGCTGGTTGCTGCGGTGTATTGGCCGAGATTGGGCGCGCGTGCGGTGCTGGCGGGGCTCTGCGTCGGCGCGTTGATCTGGCTGTGGCTGCTGCTGGTGCCGGTAGCGATGCAGGCCGGCGTGGTGCCGGATCTGCAACGTCTGGGGATGCCGGCCTGGTTGACGCCGCAGGCATTTCTCGGCCTGGGTAACCTGGACCCGCTGGCGCGTGGCGTGCTCATCAGCCTGCTCGGCAATGTACTGACCATGCTGCTGCTGTCCAGAACCTGGCGACCGCAGGCGGCGATCGAGGGCGATGGCATCAGCGTCGGTGCGTTGCGCGATCTGGCACGGCGTTTTCTGGCGCGCAGTCAGCTTGAGTTGCTGTTCGCAGGCCAGGAGCGCGCTCGCATGGCGAGCGTCGATCTGGTTGCCTCGTGCGAGCGCGAACTCGCCGCCGTGGTCGGCGCTGCCAGCGCAAGACTTCTGGTGGATGCAGCGCGGGGAGGGCAGAGCGCACCACTGGACACCGTTGCCACTCTGGTCGGAGAAGCATCGCAGGCGCTGCGTTTCAATCAGCAATTACTCGAAGCCGCATTGCAGAACATGAGCCAGGGCATCAGCGTTGTCGACCGCGATCTGCGTCTGGTGGCGTGGAATGAACGTTATGCCGCATTCTTCAACTATCCCGAAGCGCTGCTGCAGATCGGCGTGCCGGTGCAGGCATTGGTCCAGCACAACGCCGATCGTGGCCTGCTCGGCGCCGGCACCATCGACGCGTTGGTACAGCGGCGTCTGCAGCATATGCGTCAGGGCACGCCCTATGTCTCGGAGCGGCATTTTCCGGATGGCAGTGTTGTCGAGATCCGCGGCAATCCGATGCCGGGCGGCGGCTTCGTTGCCACCTTCACCGACGTCACCGCGTTTCGAACCGCCGAGTCAGAACTCAAGCGCGCGAATGAAACTCTGGAGCAACGCGTCGAAGAACGCACGCGCGAATCCGAAGCCGCGCGCGCCGAGGCCGAGCGCGCCAATCTCGCCAAGAGCCGCTTTCTGGCCGCGGTCAGTCATGACCTGTTGCAGCCGGTTCACGCGGCGCATCTGTTCGCGCATGCGCTGTCCGAGCAATTGCGGCATCCGCAGTATCAGGAACCAGTGCGCAATATCGAGGGTGCATTGAGTTCGGCGGAGGGCCTGCTCGGAGGCTTGCTGGATATCTCAAGGCTCGACGCCGGCGGCATGACGCCACAGGTGCAGGCGTTCTGTCTCGCCGAGATGCTGCAGAGCCTGGCCAGCGAGTTTTCGGTGTTGGCGCGCGAACGTGGTATCGAACTGCATGCGGTGCCTTGCAAGGTCTGGGTACGCAGCGATCCGCAGCTGCTGCGCCGTGTGCTGCAGAACTTTCTAGCCAATGCCGTGCGCTACACCGAGAGCGGCCGCATCCTGATCGGATGCCGTCGCGTTGGGCGACTCGGTCACGCTGCGAATGCGCAGCTCAGTATCCAGGTCTGGGATACCGGGCCGGGTATCGCCGAAGTGCATCGCGATGTGATCTTCGAGGAATTCCGCCGCCTCGATCACGGCGGTCAGGGCCTCGGGCTCGGCCTTGCGATCGCCGAGCGGGTGGCCAGACTGCTCGGTCACCGGTTGGGACTCCGTTCACAGGTGGAACGCGGTAGCATGTTTTCCATCGAGGTGCCGCAGTCAGAACCGGCGCAGTCGTTGCCGTTGCCCCAGCCGACGCCGGCACGGCTGGACAATCGTGTTCGTGTGCTGGTGGTGGACAATGACGACGCAGTGATGCGCGGCATGCACTCGCTGCTCGACGGCTGGCACTGCGATGTGCTGGCGGCGCGCAATGCCCGCGATGCCGAAGTGCTGGCCGATGGCATGCCGCCGGATCTGCTGCTGCTCGATTACCACCTCGATGCCGGCGATACCGGCCTTGCCCTGCTCGAACGCCTGCGCGAGCGTGTAGGCGACGTGCCGGCGATCATCATCAGTGCCGATCACGGCGAGGCGTTGCACAACGCCGTCGCTGCAGCCGGGTGTCATCTGCTGCACAAGCCGCTCAAGCCGCTGGCGCTGAAATCGCTGATGGCGCGGCTGCTGGGATCGCGGCGGCGCAGCGGTTCGTAGAGCGGCAGTCGTTGCACGCTAGCGGTGTGTAGGGTGGGTGCAACCCACCATTCTCGAAGGTTTGACAATGGTGGGTTGCACCCACCCTACGTTCGCTGCGCTCAACGCCAGCCTACGTAAGAAACTCAGTCCTCGAACCCATCGGCAAACAAAGGCAACAGGCCGACCAGATCCGCCAATACGGCTGCATCCATTTTCAGGATGCCATGCGCCAGCGGGCGGGCACGCAGCATGTTGGTCGGCACGTCCGACGAGGTGTGGTACTGAGGATAAATACCGGCGCCATTCTCCCAGGTGAAAGCGCCGGGAATGCTGGCGTCGATGAAGTACCAGTGATCGGAATAGGCCCCGGTAGCATTGCTGACAATCAGGTTCAGCTCCGGCGCATAGGTCGCGGCAGCGGTGCTGTACATCGGCAAAACCGCGGCCTGCACACCTGCGGCCGTGGTTTCGACACGGGCGCTGAGATTGTCGTCGACGGCATGCCCGATCATGTCGAGATTGAGCATGTGCTTGACGCGCGAAATCTCGCCGGAGGTCTGCAGCGAAGTCACGTAGCTGCGACTGCCACGCAGCCCCTGTTCCTCACCCGAGAAACACATGAACAGAATGCTGCGCGCGGTCGATACGCCGTTGAAAGCGCGCGCCAGCTCGATCACACCCGCACAGCCGGAAGCATTGTCGTTGGCGCCAGGTTGGACCTGCGGCGGTGTAGGCGAGGTTTCGCAACGCTCGACGTTGCGCGAATCGTAATGCGCGCCGACGACGATCCACTCATCGGGCAGTGTCTCGCCAAGTTTGATACCGATCGGATTTCGCGCAGTCACGGCCGCTGGCGCCGGCGTGCAGCTGGTTGTGGTCAGCGTGTAGGTATAACTCTGCGTCTGCAGCCCGGTATCGGCGAAACGCTGCAGCACCCAGTCGTGCGCCAGGCCCAATGTCGGGTTGAAGCTGTTGCGGTTGAACGCCGCCAATCCACTCATTGTGTCGTGCCAGCGATCGATGTTGATGCGACTGATCAGCTGGAGCACGCGCGGGTCTGCTGTCGCTGCGCCTTTGGGCGCCGATTGATTGCGTACCTCGCGCGACATCACGCCATCGGCTGGTAACGGCTCGCCTGCGATGGCCGCTCCACGCGTGGCCTTGGCCCGCATCGGTGCCATGCGCACGATCTCATAGCCACCGACCACGGCTATGGCGGGTTCATGCTCGTGCACGGTGCAGACGTGATCGCGCACCACGACTTCATCAAATGCCAATGTTTCGGGACCCGGTCGAACGTTCTTCCTGCCTAGCCACTCTGGCAGCGATTGCGGCGTGATGCCGAGCAGCATCTCGTTGCCAAATTCGGCCGACCAGGAGACCCCCGGCTCGTGTTTCATCGCATCAACCCGCGGTGCGCCCAGCGCGTGGATATCGACGATTACCGTGGGCACGGGTTCGCTGGCACTAGGCGCCAGCGCAGGGATCAGTGTCAACAGTAGAAATAGGGATGTGCGCATGGCGCCCAAATTAGCGCACAAGAGGTTGCTGCAACAGTGCTTGAGTTCGCGAGGTCCACGGGCTACGGATCGAGTTTCATCCGCGTTGCCAGGTTCGGGACCGCGTGGAATGCAAAAGTCTTTCCCTCACGAACCTTCTGCAGAAAGTGCATGTCCGCTAGGTCTAACAGATCATTGCGCGCCGTCTGGTACGACACCTGATGAATACCCTGATGCTCCGCGATCCGATAAAACCGATTTGGATTCCTGAGTGCGTGAAGCAGCAGTGCCTTCTGGCGATGATTCAAGAGTATTGCAAGTTTGCTGTTTGTCTTGAGGAGACTCTTGGCTCTTTCGCTTTCCTCTCTCTTGCGCTTCAAATAGCCTCGGAATCCCTCTACGGCTTGCTCGAGCACACGAAGTTGATGATCGACGAAGTAGCCCAGGTCGCCTTCGTCATCCTCGGTCCATAAGTATGCGAGAGCGTATTGCTTGGGATCCTTGCGTAGTACTGACGAGATCGAAAGGAACTCGCTTAGCCAGTATCCCGACCTGCCCATCGCCCAATAGAAGAGCGCACGCGCGACCCGCCCGTTTCCATCGACAAACGGATGGTCGTAACCGATCTGAAAATGAAGGCAGATTGCCCGCACGATCGGATGCAAGAATGTGCCCGATGTCTGGTCGTTAGCGAACGCGCACAATCGCCCCAGTCTTGCTGGCAGTTCTTCAGCAGGCGGCGGGTCATGCAGTAGTACGCCGTCGTTGGGGTCGTAGACTCTGATTGGCTCGTCAGGATGGCGAAATCGGCCCGAACAAGTTAGATCGTCAAGTGTGTCGCCACAGATAATTCTATGAATTTCAAGGATTCGTTCGGGCGAAAGCGGCTCGTCGTACCACTGCCGAATTTTATGCATGGCGTGGTAGTTGTTGAAGATCATCGCTTCACTTCGGTCTCGCGGTTGTCTGCCTGTGCGCAGCATTTCCTTGGCAACGACGCGAGTGGTGGATGCGCCCTCGAGCTGTGAGGATGTCATGGCCTCCTCGATCAATGAGCGAACGAGGTAACCGTCGCGAGACTCTTTGTCTTCTCCGCGTTCTATTCCCAAGATGTTGCCTGCTGCCTCTCGGTCGAGAAAATGCAGTCGTCTCAGCATTGAGTCGCTTAAGGCGATAGAGAATGGCTGATCCGCCTTGTCTCTCAGGTCCAAGCTTCTTCGGCCAGCGTTGCGGGCAATCTTGATCGCTAGCCACCAGCGCTCACTGTTCAGTCCTGCAGGAATCGAGGTCGAACGCCAGATGTCGTCCCAATGCCTATACTCCCCCGAAATCTCCGCTCCTATCGGCGTCGGACGCGCAAATATCAATGGAAGCGCTTCCGAATCAGCACTTAGCAGGGTTTTCAGTGGTGGCGCGTGGCGCGGTAGTTTCATCGCATCGGCTTCAGAGCAAGTGTCAACTATCTACTAATTTCTATAAAATTAGTAGATAGTTGACACTTGATGGGCGAAAGCTATCTAACTACTTGTTTACAATAGATCATCTAGCGAGTCGGTTCACTTCTCAAGCAGCCTTGAGAATTGCCGTCGGAGCCCGCCACGCCTCCAGCAACCCCTCCCACTTGGCCCTGGCCTTGACCAGATGCGCCTCTTTGACATGGCCGTAGCCGCGGATGTGTTCCGGGATTTCGGCGATCTGGACGGCGAGGGCGTGGTTATCGTGGTTGAGGCCGGCGATCAGTTCGTCGACTGACTTGAGATAGTCGGCGATCAGCTGGCGCTCCATGCCGCGCTCTTGGGTGCGGCTGAAGACGTCGAAGAAGCTGCCGCGGAAGCGGCGAGCCCAGGCCAGCAGCTTGAACGCCTTGAATACCCAGGGGCCGTATTCGGCCTTGCGCAAATGGCCGTCGGCGTCCTTCTTGGCGAACAGCGGCGGCGCCAGGTTGAAGTGGATCTTGTATTCGCCGTCGAAGGTTTCGCGGACGCGCTTTTCGAAATCGCCGGTGGTGTACAGGCGGGCGACTTCGAACTCGTCCTTGATCGCCATCAGCTTGAACAGATAACGCGCGACGGCTTCGCTAAGCCCCTTCATGCCCAGCGCGTGCTTCGCTTCGGCGGCGCGTACCTTGTCGACCACGGCTCGGTATTTCGCGGCATAGCCGGCGTCCTGGTATTCGGTCAGGAACTTGACGCGCAGCGCGATGGCTTCATCGATATCGGTAGCGAGATCGCCAAAGCCTTCAAATGCAGCGGAGGTGGCGAGTGCCGTCGCGCCACCGATCGCGGCTGAAGCCGTTCCTACATTGACGAACTCGGCAACGGCAGGTGCGGTTTTCTCGCCGGCAGCGCGCTTCACCAGCGCCATATCATGCGCGGCCATGCGACCCCAGTTGAACGCCTTCTTGTTCATCTCGATCGCGGCGCCGTTCAATTCGACGGCGCGCATCAGCGCTTCCAGCGATACCGGCACCATACCTTTCTGCCAGGCGTAGCCGAGCATGAAGGTATTGGTGGCGATGGAGTCACCCATCAATGCGAGCGAAAGATCGGTGGCGTCGACCAGCTCGGGTGCGCGTCCGCCGGAACCCTGCTTTACCGCTTCGATGATGGCGCCGGACGGAAACACCATGTCGGTGTTGCGGGTGAACGTGCCTGGCATCGCCTCGTAGGTGTTGAGCACGCAGGTGGTGCGATCGGCACGTACTTTGGACAGCGCCCAGTAATCATTGACCACGACCATGTCGCAGCCCAGCACCAGATCGGCTTCGCCGGCGGCGATGCGCACGGCGTGGATATCGCCGGGGGTACGCGCGACGCGCACATGCGTGGTTACCGCACCGCCTTTCTGCGCGAGACCGGTCTGGTCGAGCACCGAGGTGCCCTTGCCTTCGAGATGCGCGGCCATGCCGATCAGTGCGCCGATGGTGACGACGCCGGTGCCGCCGATGCCAGTGACCAGAATGTTCCAGGGTTGATCGAGGTTGGTGTGCGCGATCGGCATCGGCAGCACCGAGAAATCGACTTCGGCACCCGAGCCCTTTTTCTTCTTCAGTCCCCCGCCGTGCACGGTGACGAAGCTCGGGCAGAAGCCCTTTACACAGCTGAAATCCTTGTTGCAGTTGCTCTGGTCGATCTCGCGCTTGCGGCCGAATTCGGTCTCCAGCGGAAGAATCGATACGCAGTTCGACTTCACGCCGCAGTCACCGCAGCCTTCGCAGACGGCGGCGTTGATGAAGGTGCGCTTGGCCGGGTCCGGCATCTTGCCGCGCTTGCGGCGACGGCGTTTTTCGGCGGCGCAGGTCTGGTCGAAGATCAGCACCGATACGCCAGGCATCTCGCGCATGCGCTTCTGCACGTGATCGAGTTCGTCGCGATGAATGAATTCGACGCCGCTCGGAAAGATCTCCGGCCGCGACCACTTCTCGATTTCATCGCTCATCACGATGATGCTCTGCACGCCTTCGCTGCGTACCTGATGCGCGATATCGGGCACGGTCAACGTGCCATCGACGGGCTGGCCGCCGGTCATCGCCACCGCATCGTTGTAGAGAATCTTGTAGGTGATGTTGACCTTGGCCGCGATCGACTGGCGGATCGCCAGCGAGCCGGAATGGAAATAGGTACCGTCGCCAAGGTTCTGGAAGACATGCTTTTCATCGGTGAACGGCGCCTGCCCGCTCCAGGTCACGCCCTCGCCGCCCATATGAGTAAAGGTGTCGGTGCGACGGTCCATCCACGTGACCATGTAGTGGCAGCCGATGCCACCGAGTGCGCGCGAGCCTTCCGGCACCACAGTCGAGGTGTTGTGCGGGCAGCCCGAGCAGTAATGCGCAGCGCGCGGGAAGTTGGCGCGCGGCAGCGCGAGCTCGCGCTCCTTGGCGGCAATCCACTTCAGACGATCTTCGATCATCGGCGAAGTGAAGAAACGCGCCAGACGTTGGGCGATCACCAGCGCGATCATCGCCGGGGTGAGCTCATTGGTGCTGGGCAGAATCCAGGCGCCGGATTCGTCGTACTTGCCGACGATGCTGGGGCGGGTGGCGTGATCCCAGTTGTACATGGCCTCCTTCATCTGCGATTCGATGAAGCTGCGCTTCTCTTCGACGACGATGATGTCTTCCAGGCCCTTGGCGAAGTCGCGGATGCCGATCGGTTCCAGCGGCCAGGTCATGCCAACCTTGTAGACGCGGATGCCGATGTCTTCGGCGGCGCGGCGGTCGATGCCGAGATATTCCAGCGCTGTCAGTACATCGAGATAGCTCTTGCCCGTGGTGACAATGCCGAGGCGGGCGCGCTTGGAATCGATCACCAGCTTGTCGATGCCGTTGGCGCGTGCGAACGCGATCGCCGCCTGTGTGGCGTACTGGTGCAGACGCATTTCCTGATTCAGCGGCGGATCCGGCCAGCGGATATTCAAGCCACCTTCGGGCAGCGCGAAATCTTCCGGCAGGATGATGTCGAGCTGATGCGGGTTGACGTTGACGCTGCCTGAGGATTCCACCGTTTCGGCAATCGTCTTGAAGCCGACCCAACGCCCTGTGAAGCGGCTCATCGCCCAGCCGAGCAGGCCCATGTCGAGGATGTCCTGCACACCGGCGGGATTGAGCACGGGCATCAGCGCGGAGACGAACTCGTGTTCCGATCCGTGCGGCAGCGTCGATGAACGGCAGGCATGATCATCGGCAGCCAGCGCCAGCACGCCACCAAATTTGGAGGTGCCGGCGGCATTGCCGTGCTTGAACACGTCGCCGCAGCGATCAACGCCGGGACCCTTGCCGTACCACATCGAGAACACGCCATCGTATTTGGCGCCTGGGAAAAGATTGGTCTGCTGCGAGCCCCAAACCATGGTGGCGCCCAGGTCTTCGTTGAGGCCGGGCACGAACTTGATGGTGGATGCGGCCAGATGCTTCTTCGCCTTCCACAGTTCCAGATCGAAGCCACCCAGCGGCGAGCCGCGATAACCCGAGATGAAACCCGCCGTGTTCAGACCGGCTGCACGGTCGCGCATCTGCTGCATCAGCGGCAGGCGTACCAGAGCCTGCACACCAGAGAGAAAAATGCGGCCTTCTTCACGCGTGTATTTGTGCTCCAGCGTGTAATCGGGATCGATGATCGGATGGGGTCGGGACATGGATGCGGCGCTCCGGTCATGCGGATAGATGAAGGCGCGCAGTCTATCGCGTGCGGGCTGAAACACGCGATTGGGCGGGGGGCATTCGTAGGGCGTTGCCGGACTGTGATGTGGGCATACGGCTTTTGTGGGTCCGCGCTGTGCGCGGACGCTCCTTGCTAAATCGAATCGACCTGCAAAGAGCGTCCGACCACAGGTCGGACCCACATCGCCGCTGCCACATGGTTGGTTACGCCACCGCCAACTCGATGCGATTGCGCCCGTTCTGCTTGGCGCGATAAAGCGCCAGATCGGCGCGATGGATCAGCGCTTCCAACGAAATGCTTTCATGCGACAAAGCGACGGTTACACCCATGCTCACGGTAATTGGAACCTGGACATCTGCCGGAACACGCAGCGTGCACACCGCCTCCTGCAATGCCGCTGCCTGGCGCAATGCGACCGGGGCGGTCATCGGGCCGAGCAGCATCAGGAATTCCTCGCCGCCAATGCGGCCGAGCACAGCGGAGCCTTCCCGCTTCTCGCTCAAGGTATGCGTCAGCATGCGCAGCACCTCATCACCTACGGCATGACCGAAGCGATCGTTGATTTTCTTGAAGTGATCGATATCGAGCAATACCACGGCATAGCCCATGCGTTCGCTGCGACGCTTCTCCAGGTCGCGGTTGCCGTATTCGAAGATGTAGCGGCGGTTATACACACCGGTCAGCGGGTCGCGAATCGAGAGCTCGTAGAGCTCGCGATTGGCTTTTTCCAACGCGTTGTTCTGTTCCTGAACGCGCTCGGTTTGACGCGCCACTTCGATGACCAGTTGTTCGCGCTGGCGCACCAGGGCAGCAAAGCGCCAGCGCGCCACGATCCAGACCACCAGCAGGGTGGCGCAGATGATGCCGACGATGAACTTCCACGATTGCCAGAATGGGTCATCCATGGCGTGTCTTTCGATGGTCCTTTATTACGATAAGGATGAGGGGAATAAGCATGTCGCGTGCCATCTGCCAAGCTTACGTGAATTGGCCGGTCAATACCCCGCGGCCTGGCCGTCCTTGCGGCCTTCCGAGGCGCCGACATAGACCTCGTTTTTATGGTCTCGGAGGATCGCCTGATAGCCGCCATAGGGGCCGTCGGCAAAAGTCACCTTGTGACCCTTGCGCATCAGACCGCGTACCGTCGCATAATCAAAGCCCGATTCCAGGTTGATCTCACCGCCGTTCTGCATGGTCGTGACCTGGCCGGTGGGCTCGGTGGAACCCTCGTGCTGCAGCCGTGGCGCGTCACCCGCTTCCTGAAGATTCATGCCGAAATCGACCAGATTCAGCACGATCTGTACGTGCCCCTGCGGTTGCATCCCGCCGCCCATGAGGCCGAAACTGACCCAGGGTTTGCCGTCCTTGGTGATGAATGCCGGAATGATGGTGTGAAATGGGCGCTTGCCGGGGGCGAAGGAATTGGGGTGGCCGTCCTTGAGCACAAACATTTCGCCGCGGTCCTGCAGAATGAAACCCAGGCCCGGCGGTGTCATGCCCGAGCCCATGCCGCGATAATTGGACTGGATCAGCGACACCATATTGCCGTAGTGATCGGCGGTGGTCAGATAGATGGTGTCACCTTCGTCCAGTGGCGGGTGTCCGGCATCCACCGATGCCGCGGCACGATCCATCGAGATCAGTTTACGGCGCTCAGCGGCATAGTCCTTGGAGATCAACGCGGTCACCGGCAGCTTGGCGAATGCCGGATCGGCATACCACTGCGCCCGATCGGCAAAGGCCAGTTTCTTGGCTTCGGTCAACAGGTGCAGATGCTCGATACTGCCGAAGCCATAGGACTTCAGATTAAAGCCTTCCAGGATATTGAGCATCGTCAGCGCCGCGATGCCTTGCCCGTTGGGCGGCAGTTCCCAGACGTCATAGCCACGATAATTGGTCGACACCGGCTGCACCCATTCACCTTGATGTGCGGCCAGATCCTCAGCACTCAAAAACCCGCCCTGAGCTTTGATGTAGTCGCCTATCGTGCGGGCGATCTCGCCCTTGTAGAAGGCATCGCGACCGCCTTTGCCGATGGCGGTCAGCGTGCGCGCCAGATTCGGGTTGCGCCATACCTCGCCCTTGGCCGGTGCGTGGCCGTCGCGGGTGAATTGCGCGCTGAACCCCGGAAACTTTGCCAGCCGCGGCACCGAAAGCGCCCAGTAATGCGCAATCAATTCAGTCACGGGAAAACCATCGTTCGCATACTCGATAGTCGGTTCCAGCAGGCGCCGCATCGGTAGCTTGCCGAATTTCTGATGCAATGCGAACCAGCCATCCACGGCACCGGGCACGGTGACTGGCAGAGGCCCATGCGGAGGGATGTCTTGCATACCCTGGTCCTGAAACCACTTCAGCGACAATGACTGTGGTGATCGCCCCGAGCCGTTGTAGCCATGCAGCTTGCCGGATTTGGCATCCCAGACGATCGCGAACAGATCGCCGCCGATGCCGTTGCCGGTGGGTTCCATCAAACCCAGCGCGGCATTCGCTGCGATGGCCGCATCGACTGCGGTGCCTCCCTGTTTAAGTACATCCAGGCCGATCTGCGTTGCCAGCGGGTGCGAGGTTGCCACCATGCCGTGCATGGCGATGACTTCCGAGCGTGTGGCAAAGAGTTTGCCGGTGACGCGATCCGCTGCGTTCGCCTGAAGCACGAGAACAAGCATTCCGATCAACAGCAGGCGAGTGCGCATAGGGTCTCCAGGCTGACGAGGTGAAGAGCAACAGGCAGCTTGCGCGTGCGCCGCGGGCTTGTCGAGTGGCTTACGGTATGGACGAGGCCGGCTTTGATGTTCGAATCGCGCGGTTTGTGTGCGCCCGGTTGCTGGCCCTGTTCGGACCTTCGCGTCTCTCATCGTGACTAAAAATAGCTGCAGCAACGCCGCGGTCTAGTAATCCAACACTAAAACACGGGCTGAGCTCGACTTTTGTGATTTCTCCACAATTAATACACATAAAAACGACACCCTCAGACCTATCGTTCCGCATGCCAAGCCAAGCATCCAGACCGGCGCTCACTGTTGGTCCGCAGCTGTCAGGCGATTGTCGTGCCCAGAGACGGGCGTGGGAAAACTTCGCGAGGTGTGGGATGAGTTGGGCCGAATCCGCATTGAGCATCAGCGTGTCGAGAGAAAGTTCTGTCTATGACGCGCTGGTCGACTGCATCAGCCGCATGGCAGCCGGTGATCGTGGCGCGCTGTCGCCGCTGTACGACGCCACCATCGATCGTGTGCACACATTGGTGCTGCGCGTACTGGGCAATCGCAGTGACGCCGAAGAAGTCGTCTGCGACTGCTATCGCCAGGCCTGGGAGCAGGCCCACCGTTATGACCCGACACGCGGATCGGTGATGGCCTGGTTGAGTGTGATCGCACATTCGCGCGCCCAGGATCTGCGTCGCCGTCGTGCCATCCAGTCCAACTTTGAATGTCCCCATTCGCAGGAGACGATTATCGATCAGGCCGATTCCGACGCCCTGCCCATCGTCGACCTTCTGGATGCGATGAGCCAGGGTGGCGCCGTCAGGCGCGCCTTGTCGGAGCTGTCGTTGGATCAGCGCCGATTGATCCAGCTCGCCTTTGTTGAAGATCTTTCACACGCCGAAATCGCCGAGCGCACGTGCTTGCCGCTGGGCACGGTAAAGTCCAGCATACGCCGCGGACTGTTGCGGTTGCGCGAATGCTTGGGAGACAGGGTGTGATGTCCAAGTGGGATTCCATCGAAAACGACGCCGTGCTTTCGGCGACGCTGATCGCGCAGCTTGGCGCCGGCCTGGAACTGCAGCCGCTGAGCGCGTCGCAGCGTGCCGCGCTCAAACAGCGCGTGCTGCAATCGATAGCTTCACCGCTACAATCGGACAGCGAAGTGATCAGGGCCGGATCAGGTGACTGGGTGTTCCTGATCGCCGGCGTCAGCGTCAAGGCGCTGCGCGTCGATACACAGCAACGCACACACACCAGTCTGTGGCGGCTTGAGCCTGGCGCAGTATTGCCAGAACACGATCACTATAAAGAGGAAGAATGTCTGGTGGTGGCGGGGAGTGTCGACTGGTCCGGCGCGACCTATGTCGAAGGCGACTATCTGCTGGCGCGTCCGGGTTTCCACCACAGCGAAATGCGCTCGACGAATGGCGCAACCCTGCTGTTGCGTGGCGAATTGACGCCGCGCCTGGAGCAGGCGTTCGTCGTATAGAGCGGAGCAAGCAATACCAAAAACTTAGAACGTGCCAGAGCGCGTAGGGTGGGTCGAGCGCAGCGCAACCCACCATTACATGACGTTCGAGAATCGTGGGGTGCACCCACAACTATTGAGACTTCGAAGTGGATGCGCGCTCGCTGGCCGCCAACTCCGGCAATGCCAACGACAGCGCGACTTCGCTCAAAGCCAGTTTGCTCTATCGCCCGGCGGATCCGCTCGAGCTCTATGCGAGCTTCGGTCAGGGCTTCCACTCCAACGATGCCCGCGGCACCACGATCCGTTTCGATCCGATATCCGGAGCGCCGGTGGACGCCGTCGATCCGCTGGTCGCTTCCGATGGCGCCGAACTCGGTGCGCGCGTGTTTTTCAATGATCGCCTGCAGGCGTCGTTCGCCGCCTGGTCGCTGCGACTTGATTCGGAGCTGCTGTTCGTTGGCGATGCCGGCAACACCGAGGCCAGCCGTCCCAGTGCGCGCGAGGGCGTGGAGCTGGGCATGTACTGGTTCGGAGCTTTAAGCCTCATACACACATGCGCGATTTCGTGATGCCGATGCGGTCGGCAGAGAAATTCCCGGAGCCATCCCGCTGGTGATCGGTGCCGGTGTCAGCCTGAACTCCGATTCGGGCTGGATGACTAATGCGCATCTGCGTCATTTCGGTGCCTATCCGTTGATCGAAGACGGCAGCGTCGAGTCAGCGGGTTCGACGTTGGTGAATCTACGCGTCGGCCGCGAATGGTCATGATGGGCGGTGTATCTGGACGCACTCAATGCATTCGACAGCCGCGACCACGATGTCGACTATTTCTATGCGCCGCGTCTGGCTGGTGAGCCGAGTGAAGGTGTCGAAGACATTCACTTCCATATCTTTCAACCGCGCAGCCTGCGGCTGAGTCTGCGGCTGACTTTCTGAATCGCGCTGGCTCACCAAACTCGATGCTCTTCACTTCACGGTTTTCGCGAGGATCAGCCGCGCCGGATCTCGCCGATGGCGCCGCGGGCCCAGTTGCGTGCCTGATACATCTGCGCATCGGCGCGGGCGATGGTGTCGGCCAGAATTTCGTCGCCGAGGCGAACCGCATGACCGATCGAGAACGCACAGGGGGCGAGCGCGCGATCATCGCGCAGCCGCATCGTGGTTTGTTCGGCTACGCTTTCGTCGGCGCGCGCAAGCAACAGCAGAAATTCATCGCCGCCAGATCGCACTACAGCATCGGTTGAACGCACACGCTCGCGCAGAAAGCGCGCGAACTCGGCCAATACCTGATCGCCGCGTTCATGGCCCTGGGTATCATTGATGCGCTTGAAGTGGTCGAGATCGATATTGATCACCGCCCAGCGATGCGGCGCATCATGATCACGTTCGAACAGCGGCAGGAAACGCCGATTGTGGCAACCCGTCAGTTCGTCCTGCAAGCTCTGTTCACGCAGCGCCTCGGTCTGCTCGACCTGATCGGTGACGTCCACCGCATGCCCGATCACATAGGCGTGCTCGGGCACCTGGGCATTGAGGCGTGCGTTGTAGCGCCAGCTGCGCAGGCCACCGCGGCGATGTCGAACGCGCAGCACGCCCTCGTGGTGGCCGAGCGTCTGCACCCGTTCCAGATAGACGGCAAAAGCGTAGTGATCGGTATCGGCCACGAAGTTGGCCAAGGCCTGCCCGATCAGCTGATCCTCGCGTTGCCCCAGCGCCTCCGCTACGGCGGGATTGGCCAGCAGCAGACGGCCTTCACGATCGTGCAGAAACACATAGCCGCGACTTAGCCGCAGCACATCCACCGCCCGCGATTCGCTCTCGCGCAATGCGTCCAGGGCATGGTGCAGGCGTTGATTCGAGCGCCGCTGCTGAACGAAGAAAATGCTCAGCACCAGCAGCGTCGCGACGCTCAGTACAACCACGGCCAGGCCCAGACGGTTGCTGCGTGTCAGCGCCTTGGCGCGCTCCTCGGCGAGCAGTGCTTCACTCGACAGGCGTAGTACATCGAGCTGTTGCTCCGCGTACTTCAGGCGCGCATCGAAATCGTCGGCGGCCAAGGCACGGTCGCTGCTGATGACACCGCGATCCAATTCGACCACGCGACGCATCACCTCGGCCAGTTCGGCCTTGGGTGCATCAGTATCGAGCAGCACACCAATCAGGTCGCGGGCGACGCGCAATTCGTCCCGATCCAGCCCCAGTTCGCGAAAGGTTTTCACCGCCGCGCGCAATGCCGAAGCGGCGTCCTGCAGATTCTTGCGGTCCATTGCGGCCAGGCCGACGATCTCGTGGCCGAGGCCTTGCAGCTGCGAATTTCTCAGTTGCCTGGCCAGGGCGAAAATCTGCGCTGCATTCTGTTCGACACTGTCCTGATCATGGTCCTGGCGCGCGAGCCTGGCTGCCTCCAGGTACATTTCGGCGCTGAGCTTGGGGTCATTCATCAGACTGCTGATGGATACCGCATCGCCGAGCAGCTTGCGCGCCGTTTCGCGTTCGCCAAGGTTGCCGTAGGCGCGCGCCTGGTTGCGCAGCAGCCGTGCGCGCATCGGCGCGGCCTGATTCGCCCCGAGTTGCTGCAGGCCACGTTCGGCGTATTCGGCCGCAAGCCTGTGCTTGCCAATGGCATGGCTCATTGAGGAGTAGGCGAGAAACACGTCTGCCGACAGTTCGACGTTGGGCGATGTCTTCAGGATCAGCTCGGCACGACTCAGTACCTGTTCGCCACCGGTGAAGTCCTGCATCGCCATGCGCGCGCGGCTGTCATTGATCAGCCCACGCACCATCAGGACCGGATCTCCAGAGCGTTCTGCTGCGGCGACTGCCGCATCCCCAGCGCGACGCTGGCACTGCCAATTGGCGATGACACGGCAGGCATTGGCTTCGGCGAGATAGAGCAACGCCAGTTCGCGCGTGTCAGCAGCGGCCTCGGCGCTCTTGATCAGGGCCGGCAACTGCATGATCACCGACTCGGGATCCGAGAGCGCCTTTGCTTCAAGCGCATGACGCGGCAATGTGCTGGTCATCGGCAGCACATTTTCGGCACAGGCCCACACCGACGCCAGCAGCAGAATGGCGAGCGCGGCCCACTCGCGAGCGTTTGCGCGAAGAACCAACGTCATGACGCAGCCCCAGGGCCCCCGGGCCCAGAGCTGGATGTTAACCCGGTACGGGCCGGGGTGTGTCAATAATGCATAACTGCATGCTGCCCCTACACCCCTTACTTGCGCTTCGGCGCAAATGCCTGCGACAGCAGTGCACCATCGAAGCCAGGGCTGGGCGCCAGTCCCGCCGCATGCCGATACAGTGCCGCTGAATAAATGCCGGACAATGCAGCCTGTACCAGGGCCAACGCCATCATGCTCAGCACGCCGATGCCAAGCACGCTGAACGCGACCACGGGCAGCGTCTGTGCAAACAGAAACACCGTGGCGGCGATCGTCAGCATGATCACCAGAAACTGGAACAGTCCAAACACCACACCCACGCCACCCTGGCCAATGATGTTTTCACCCCAGGTTTTCTTCAGCAGCAGGGCGCTTTCCTTGACCGCCTCGAAGGGTCCGACATCGCGCATCACCAGCACCGGTACGGTCAGGAAAGTCACCACGGTCCACGCAGCGCCAATCAAGCCGGCCACCCATTTGCCGATGAAACCGGCTCGCTCTTCGATCATGCGCAGAATCAGGCCCACCGTCGCCGCGATTGCTGCATAGCCAAGAATCACGCCGATCTTCGAACGCGCGATGCGCAGTCCATCGGCTACCGTGGGATCGCCACCTTCGAGTCGAATCATTGCCGCGCCGACCAGCGCGGTATTGAAGTAGAAGATCACAAAGTACTGCACCAGATAGAAAAGAAACGCCCACACATAGATCCAAGGTGGCAACGACTCGGTTTCGTCCGCGATCGCCTTCAGATCGAGCATGCCGAACAGCGGCAGTACGAAGCTGGCGATGACCAGCAATCCAGCGACTGCGGAGACGGCCGGAAATACCAGCAGCTCCTTGTCCTGACGCAGCACATCGGCACTGGCCTTGATCAATTGCCAGCTGCGGCTGAATTTCTCGAACATGGTGGGCTCCTTGGAAGTTCGGCGCATATTAGCGATTTTGCGGGTCGTGCAGCTGTGCACCATGTGGGAGCGGCGTCCCGCCGCGAAGCTCTTGCGCTGATCTCCAGACAGTAAAAGCAGGAGCTTCGCGGCTCACGCCGAGCATGGACGCACAAGTGTCGTCGAAGGCAGGATGCCGAGAGACGACCGCCGCTCCTACATCGTCCGGGTTGGTGCACTGCACAATTGACAACGCTGTCATATGCAGCGCAATAATGCGCCCGCCACAATCCCGATACGGGGCAAGGCAAGCCCGGCAACCGTTCCCTGGGAGGGGTATCGTGTACAACATCAATGCTTTGAACGAAGCTCGGCAGCAGCGCATCAAGGGTATCCTGGGCGTCGCGTTGGCGATCAGCCTGGCCGCGTGTACGGATTCCAAAGAATCCGAGCAAACAACGCCGCCGCAGACTACCGCTGCGCCAACATCAACGGCGATCAGCGCCGAAGCGAACCCACAGAACTGGCCGGCGCTGACATCGCCCATTCCACGCGATGAGGCTCTGGAAGCGCGCGTGCGCGAGCTGCTGGCGACGATGACGATTGAAGAGAAGGTCGGCCAGATCGTGCAGGGTGATCTCGGCAGCGTCACGCCAGAAGACGTGAAGCAGTATCGACTCGGCTCGGTGCTGGCGGGTGGCAATTCCGATCCGGGCGCGCGTTACAACGCGCCGGCTGCGGACTGGCTGGCGCTGCTCGACAAATTCCATCTGGCCTCGATGGACACCAGCGAAGGGCGCAAGGCCATACCCGTGCTGGCGGGCATTGATGCCGTGCACGGTCACAACAATGTCGTCGGTGCCACGCTGTTTCCACACAACATCGCACTGGGTGCCACCGGCAATCGCGACTTGCTGCGACGTATCGCCACGGCGACTGCAATCGAGCTGCGCACCACCGGATTCGAATGGACGTTTGCGCCGACACTGACGGTGCCGCGCGACGATCGCTGGGGCCGCACGTACGAGGGCTACTCGGAGAATCCCGCGCTCGTCGCCGACTATGCCGCTGCCGTCGTCGAGGGTTTGCAAGGCGTGGTGGGTAGTCCCGAATTCCTGGATGGCACACACGTGCTGGCATCGGCAAAACATTTTCTGGCCGATGGCGGCACCGCCGGCGGCAAGGATCAGGGCGACGCCCAGCTCAGCGAGCTGGAACTGCGCGACATTCATGGCGCAGGCTATGCGCCCGCATTGCAGGCCGGCACACAGACCGTGATGGCGTCGTTCTCCAGCTGGAATGGCGTGAAGATGCACGGCAACAAGAGCTTGCTCACCGATGTGCTGAAACAGCGCATGGGTTTCGATGGCTTTGTCATCGGCGATTGGAATGCGCATGGGCAGGTGCCCGGTTGCACGAATGAAAGCTGCGCCGCGTCGTTCAACGCGGGCGTCGATATGATGATGGCCCCTGAGAGCTGGCGCGGCTACTACACCAGTGCGGTGGCGCAGGTGCGCTCGGGCGAGATTCCGATGCAGCGGCTCGACGACGCTGTCACCCGCATCCTGCGTGTGAAGTTCCGCCTCGGTCTGTTTGAAGCAGGCCTGCCCTCCAAGCGTCTGTTGGGCGGCAAGTTCGATCGACTCGGCAATACCGAGCATCGCGCGCTGGCGCGCCAGGCGGTGCGTGAATCTCTGGTGTTGCTGAAGAACAATGGTGCAGTGTTGCCGCTGGCCCCCGGCAAGCGTGTGCTGGTTACAGGCGATGGCGCCGACAATATCGGCAAGCAGGCCGGTGGCTGGACTTTGAGCTGGCAGGGCACCGGCAACACGCTTGCGGATTTCCCAGGCGCGCAGTCGATTTGGGATGGCATCAAGTCAGCGGCCGAGGCTGCGGGCGGCAAGGCGATACTTTCCGCTGATGCAAGCTTCGACCAGACGCCCGATGCCGCCATCGTGGTGTTCGGCGAAGATCCGTATGCCGAGTTCCAGGGCGATATTCCAAATCTCGCCTACAAACCCGGCAACGATCACGATCTTGAAACGATACGCGCGCTCAAGGCCAAAGGCATTCCGGTGGTTGCGGTATTTCTCTCGGGGCGACCGCTCTGGGTGAATCGCGAAATCAACGCCGCCGATGCTTTCGTCGCTGCCTGGTTGCCCGGCTCTGAAGGCGGTGGGGTCGCCGATGTGCTGTTCAAGTCGGCAGATGGAGCCGTCGCCCATGACTTCCGCGGCAAGCTCTCGTATTCATGGCCCAGACTCGCCACGCAGTCCCCACTCAATGCCGGACAGGCCGACTACGATCCGCAATTTGCGTTGGGTTATGGGCTGACTTATAAAGAGCCCAAAGAACTCGCTGCGTTGTCCGAAGATTCTGGCATGCAGCAGGGCAGCGCCGAACCTGGTGTGTATTTCGCACGTGGTGCCGTCGCCCCGGGCTGGTCGTTGCTGCTGGCCGATGGCGAGGATGACGGCACTCCGGTGAACGTATTGCCCAGCGAGAGCATCAATCGCAGCGTTGGTGTCAGCGCCGTCGATCATCTGGCTCAGGAAGACGCACGCCGATTCGTATGGAGTGGTCGTGGCGAGGCACGTGTGCTGTTGCGTGCCGATGCACCGGTCGACTTGAGTCGCGAGAGCAACGGTGACGTGTTGCTGGTGATGACCATCAAGATCGATGCGGTACCTGCCGACGAAGTCGAACTCGCGGTCCGCTGCGGTGCAGACTGTGTTGCGCGCATTCCGATCGCGGCTCAGCTGCGTAGTTTACCGGCTGCCACGTGGACTCGGATCGGTGTGCCGCTGAAGTGCTTCGCAGGGGCTGGAGCAGCGGTAGAGCGCCTGTCTTCGTTGTTTGAATGGCGTGCCTCCTCGGCGCTGGATATTTCGGTTTCGCGGATCGCGCTGGGCACTGACGTCGATCACGCGCTGAGCTGCCCCAAGCGTTAAATTTTCGCTGCGCCGCAACATTTTTTGATTGAAAACAAATGATTAGCCGCAAAATTTAGCTGAGGACGCTGTCATCATGCCGTCCAATGTGATGATCGCGGCAGTCGACTCAGATCAGAAGACAAGTTTTACACGACCACCGAATCAAAATTGACAACGCTGTCACCTTGGCGCAACGCATCGGCAATCGATTCAATGTTGGGGAGTGCGATGCAAGCGATCGGCATGACCTATGAAATCCTAGAGAGGGGAGTCTATGAAACATCTACACAGCGTTCCGAAGCAGAAAATCCTGACGGTTGCACTGATGCTGGCCCTGGCCAATCCGATCGTTGCGCAAGAGGCCGCCAAGGAGGCAGCGGACGACCCCGGCGCGGAGGGGCGCACTGAAGGTGATAACAGGTCCGACGCCGGTGCCGAGACCGAAGTGCTGGAGACGATCGTCGTTACCGGCATCCGTGGCAGTCTCACGACCTCAATGAACTTGAAGCGCGATGCCCGAGGCGTCGTCGACGGTATCGTTGCCGAAGACATCGGCAAGTTCCCCGATACCAATCTGGCCGAATCGCTGCAGCGCATCAGCGGTGTGTCCATCGACCGCTCGAATGGCGAAGGCTCCAGAGTGACCGTGCGCGGCGTCGGTCCCGACTTCAATATGGTGCTGCTGAATGGCCGCCAGATGCCGGCCTCCAGTATCCAGGACACCGGTCCGTCGAATTCGCGCGCTTTTGACTTCGCCAATCTCGCTTCCGAATCGATTGCTGAAGTCGAGGTCTACAAGACCAGCCGTGCGAGTTCGCCCACTGGCGGCATCGGCGCAACGATCAATATCAAGACCGCGCGTCCGCTGGATAATCCCGGAATGCGCAGCAGCTACGGCATCAAGGGTGTCCTAGATACTTCCAACGACAATCTGCCGGATTCGTTGCAGGGCGATTCGATCACGCCCGAGTTGTCCGGCATCTTCAGCAACACCTCGGCCGACGGCAAGTTCGGTGTCGCCATCAGCGGCAGTTATCAGGAACGCGATCTGGGCTTCAACCAGGCTGCGGTTCCCGGGGGCTGGCGGTCATTTGCCGGCGACGAGAACAACTGGGGCACGATTCCGCAACCGGGTACACCCGGTTCGGGAAACATCACCAACCGACCCGATCCCACTGACATCTACTCGGTGCCGCAGAATCTGGGATACAGCGTCAATGGCATTCAGCGCCAGCGCACCAACGGCCAACTGACATTGCAATACGCGCCGTTGGAAAACCTGACAGCGACGCTGGACTACACCTATTCCGAAAACAAGATTCAGACAAAGCGCAACGATTTGTCGGCATGGTTCAACTTCGGTCCGTCATCGAGTTCCTGGACCGACGGCCCAGTGGCCGGTCCGATCTTCTACTCGGAAACCATTGTGCCGGCCACCAGCGACGTAGCGATGGGCACGGCAGAGTTTGCGACCAAGAACCAAAACAACTCGCTGGGTTTCAACCTGATGTGGAACGTCACCGACAGGCTGAATCTGGCGCTGGACACGCACAAGTCGACGGCGGAATCAGGTGCCGACAGCCCCTTCGGTTCGAACGCCGTGCTGGGCACCGCAGGTTTCTTCCGCGGCACCACCACGGTGGACTTCACCAACGATTTCCCTGTGCTGAGCATCGTGCTGCCCCCCGGCATGACGAGCATCGACCCGTCGCGCATGCTGGTCACGGGTTCGAGTTTCAGAAACAGCTACATGAAGGCAGAAGTAGAGCAGACTCAGCTCATCGGCGACTTTGCATTCGGCGAATATTCCAGACTGGACTTCGGTGTGTCGATGAACAAAGTCGACAATCGCTCCGCCTTCTCCAATGTACAGAGAGACACCTGGGGCGGCGCCACCAATGCGGGCGACTATCCCGACGATATCTGGCATCTGGACAGCGTCCGCCCATATTTCGACAACATCAGCGGTAGCAATAACTCGGCGCTGTTCAATCAGTTCTTTACCTTCGATTTCGCGACGGTACGTGATCTGGCCGCAGCGGCAGCGGGCAGCCAGTCGCTGTACCTCGCTTCCGACACCTTCACAACGGACCGCAGAACCAAGGAAGAGTCGGAGAGCGCCTTCCTGCAGTACAGCACGACATGGGATCTGACCATGCCGGTCAATCTGGCGGTCGGTGTGCGCTACGAAAGCACCGATGTCACCTCCACTGCGTTGGTGCCCACTGCAACCGGCATCGTCTGGGTGGCCAACAACGAGTTCTCCGTGCAGTTCGGCGCGCCGGGTTATACGACGCTGACCGGCGGCTACGACTACGTATTGCCAAACCTTGATATCGATGTCGATCTCTCCGACACCATGAAGCTGCGCGGCAGCTATGGCGAAAGCATCGGCCGTCCCGGTTGGGGCGACATCCAGGGCGGGCAGACGCTGAACCAACTCGCACGCATCAACGGCGGCCTCGGTGCTCAGGGCAATCCCGATCTGAAGCCGCTGCTATCGGAAAATTTCGATCTGTCCTTCGAGTGGTATTACGGCGAGTCCAGCTATATGTCGCTGGGCTACTTCCGCAAGAATATCGACAACTACATCGGTGTCACCACCATCCAAGGCACGCCATTCGAGCTGCACACGCCTGCCTCTGGCACGTATTTCGACGAGGCCGTGGCGAACGGCTGCCCCACGGCCGATCTCACCTGCATCCGCAACTACATCTTCATCAACCACGATGGCGATGCGGGTGTAGTACGCGGCGCTGACGACGCCAACGGCAATCAGACCGGAACCATCGCCGGTCAGCCGGGAGATCCGATCGCCACGTTCGCCATCACATCGCCAGCCAACCAGCAATCGGCGTCGCTCGACGGTTGGGAATTCAACGTGCAGCATCTTTTCGGCGAGAGCGGGTTCGGCGTTTCGGCGAACTACACCATCGTCGATTCGGGTCTTGAGTATGACAACTACGACCGCGGCGAGCAGTTCGCACTGGAAGGCCTCAGCGATTCGGCTAACCTGGTCGGCTTTTACGAAAAGAACAAGTGGAGCGTGCGCGCGGCCTACAACTGGCGCGACGAGTTCCTGGCCGCGAGGGTCGATGGCTCGGGCCTGCCCAATCCGGTCTACACCGAGGCCTATGGTCAGCTTGATGTAAACGTCGGCTATCAGTGGAACGACAGCATGTCGCTGCACCTGGAGGCGATCAACCTCACCGACGAAATCCAGCGTCTGCATGGACGCACCCAGAACCAGGTGTTGTTCGTGACGCAGTCCGGTCCGCGCTACATGGTCGGGTTCCGCATCAAGTTCTGATGATGGACGAAACAGGCTGCGTTACTGCAAAGTAGCGCAGCGGGAAAAGCCGCTGGATACAGCGGCTTTTTTCTTTTGGGCCGATTGCCCGTAACAGGGCGTGATGAAGGACGAAGGACGCAAAGGTGAGTGACACGGTCAAACATGTAGTGATCGTTGGTGGCGGAACCGCGGGATGGCTGACTGCCGGGGTGATCGCTGCCGAGCATGCATCTGCGGGTAACGTCGGTCTGCAGGTGACGCTGCTCGAATCGCCGGACATCGGCGCCATCGGCGTAGGCGAAGGCACTTGGCCGACCATGCGCGATACGCTGCGCGCGATCGGCGTGACGGAGACCGATTTCATCCGCGAATGCGATGCATCCTTCAAGCAGGGTTCGCGGTTCAACGGCTGGGTCAACGGTCGCGCCGGCGACTACTATTTCCATCCCTTCGTACTGCCGCAGGGCTATAGCGAGGTCAATCTGGTTGCCGCCTGGCTGCAGCGGCATGCCAACATTCCCTTCGCCGATCTGGTGAGCTTCCAGCCGCATCTGTGCGTGCAGGGCCGAGCACCCAAGCAGGTACAGACGCCCGAGTATGCGTCCGTCGCCAATTACGCCTATCACCTGGACGCCGGCAAGTTTGCACTGTTTCTGCGTAAACACGGCACAGAACGACTCGGCGTGCGCCATGTTGTCGACCATGTCGTGGGCGTCAATGCGCACGCCAATGGTGATATCGCCTCGGTGCAGACCAGGAGTAGCGGTGCGCTGGCAGGCGATCTGTTCGTCGACTGTACCGGCATGCAGTCGCTGCTGCTGGGCCGGCACTATGGCGTCGGTTTTCTTTCACAGAAGCACGTGCTGTTCAACGACAGCGCGCTGGCGCTGCAAATCCCGTATGCCGACGACAACACGCCGATCGCATCGCAAACCATTTCGACCGCGCAGAGTAGCGGCTGGATCTGGGACATCGGCCTGCCGACACGGCGCGGCGTCGGTCATGTCTATTCCAGCGCGCATATCTCGGACGACGCGGCCGAAGTGGAGCTGCGCGACTACATCCGCAACAGCGGTGGCCCAAGCGATGCAGCGGCGGCGCGCAAGCTAAGCTTCAATCCCGGCTATCGCGAACAATTCTGGCATCGCAACTGCGTCGCGATCGGTCTGTCGGCCGGCTTCATCGAGCCGCTGGAAGCCTCGGCCATCGCGCTGGTCGAGCTTTCGGCAGCGATGCTCAGCGATCAGATGCCGGCGACACGTGCCGTGATGGACATCGTCGCGCGCCGTTTCAACGACTCGTTTACTTATCGCTGGGAACGAGTGATCGATTTTCTGAAGCTGCATTACGTATTGACGCAGCGTACCGACTCGGCGTTCTGGCGCGACAACTGTATCGCCGGGAGCATCCCGGAACGCCTGCGCGAATCGCTGCTGCTTTGGCGCCGGCAGCCGCCGTCACGCTACGATCTGCACTGTGTCGAAGAAGTGTTTCCATCGGCGAGCTATCATTATGTGCTGTATGGAATGGGATTCCGGCCGGATGCCGGCATCGCAGCCCGGCGTTCGGACAATATCGACCGCGCGGACGGCTATTTCCGTGAAGCAGCTGCACTGACCGGCAAGATGCTGGCAGCTCTGCCGAGCAATCGCGCGCTGATCGAGCACATCAAACGCCATGGTCTGCCAAGCATCTGATGGCCGGCTCCATTCCGCAATCGAGGGCGCAGTGAACCCCATGGTCAAATCCGTTCTGCTGAATAATGTCGATCACCAGGATCTCCGCGTCATTACCCGGCGCGCTGCCGCCTATGGCGATGATTTGATGTATGCGGTGACGTTTCCGGCCGAGTTCCGCAGCCTGCAGGCGCATTATCCCATCGTGTTTCGCAAGTCGTCGGATGGCACCGCGTTCCAACCCATCGCACTGTTCGGGTTTCAGGACGGACAGAATCTTTTCCTGAATGCGCAGGGTTGGGATGCGAGCTACCTGCCACTGGCGATCGAGCGACAGCCATTTCTCATCGGGTCGGCCGGCGGTGAGTGGGTGATCCACGTTGATATGGACAGCCCCAGGCTGAGCAGGAGCGAAGGCGAAGCAGTGTTTCTGCCACATGGGGGCAGCACCGGGTTCCTTGAACGCACGAGTTCGGTGCTGCTTGCTATTCATGAGGGTCTGCAGAGCACGCCGGCCTTCATCGCCGCATTGCTGGAGCACGAGCTGCTCGAGTCCTTCGTGTTCGACATCGAGCTGGCCGATGGCTCGCAGAATAGGCTCGCTGGTTTCTACACCGTCAACGAGGAGCGTCTGCACACACTGAACGGCAGCGTGCTGGAACGCATGAGTAAAGCGGGTCATCTGCAGGCAGTTTATATGGCGATTGCCTCGCTGTCGCAGCTGCGTGCGCTGGTCGAGCGGAAAAATAGATCCCATGCAGACGATCGCTGACAAAATAACCGAGCTTGCGGACATCGATCCGCAGGCGCTGCCGGACGCGCTGCTGCTGGCGACCGAGCCGGTAGTGTTGAAGGGCTTGGTCGCGCATTGGCCGATGGTGCGAGCGGCAGTCGACTCGACGCAGTCCGCCGACGCCTATCTGCGCAGGTTCTATCAAGATGCCACCGTCGGCGCTTGGCTCGGCGCGCCGGAGATCGCCGGCCGTTTCTTCTACAACCAGGCGTTCAACGGATTCAATTTCACACCGACGCTTATGAAGCTCGATGCAGTACTCGCCGCGCTCGATCGTCATCGCGACGAGGAATTGCCACCCGCGATTTATGTCGGCTCGACCACCGTCGACACCTGCCTTCCCGGATTCCGTGCCGAAAATGATCTTGGTTTCGGGTCGCGGGAACCGCTGATGAGCATCTGGATCGGTAACCGCACGCGTATCGCCGCGCATCATGATCTGCCCGACAATCTCGCCTGCGTCGCTGCAGGCCATCGTCGCTTCACGCTGTTTCCGCCGGATCAGCTCGGTAATCTTTATATCGGCCCGCTCGACCTCACGCCAGCGGGGCAGGCGATCAGCCTGGTCGACTTCGCGCAGCCGGACTTGGCCAGGTTTCCGAAGTTTGCCGAAGCGATGGCCAATTCCAAGGTCGCCGAACTGGACCCCGGAGATGCGCTCTTCATTCCCAGCCTGTGGTGGCACCACGTCGAAGCGCTGGACAGTTTCAACGTACTGATCAACTACTGGTGGCGACTGTCGCCGGATCACATGGATTCGCCGATGAATGCGCTGATGCTGGCGATCATGAGCGTGCGCGATCTGCCTCTGGAGCAGCGTCGTTCCTGGCACGAAATGTTTCGCCACTACGTTTTCGAAGCCGACGAGCGCACTACCAGGCATATCCCGGAACATGCCCGCGGCCTGCTGTCGCCGCTCGCCGCGGATACGGCGCGGGTGCTGCGCGCGCGGCTGCTGAAAAAATTGAATCGTTGAGGAGAGGTTGACCGTGCAACAGGATAAAAAGGGCAGCGATCAGAAACCCATCCGCCGCATCGTCATCGCCGGCGGCGGCACCGCCGGCTGGATGGTGGCCGCGGCGCTTTCGAAGACGCTGGGCAAGGTGCTCGACATCAAGCTGATCGAGTCGGATGAGATCTCCACCGTCGGCGTCGGTGAGGCGACGATCCCGACGATCGTGACATTTCATCGTCTTCTCGACATCAACGAGCAGGAGTTCATGGCAGCAACCCAGGCGACTTTCAAGCTCGGCATCGGCTTCGAAAACTGGCGCAATGTCGACGAGAACTACATCCATTCATTCGGCCTGACCGGCAAGGATCATTGGACCGCGGGCTTCCAGCATTTCTGGCTGAAGGGGCGCGAACGGAAACTGGCGGGCGACTACGGCGACTACTGTCTGGAACTGAAAGCTGCGGAGCAGAACCGATTCGCGCATCTGCCGCGTGGCGGTATGAACTACGCCTTCCATTTGGACGCAGGGCTATACGCCAAGTTCCTGCGCAAGTTCAGCGAAGGTTTCGGCGTGCAGCGCATCGAAGGCAAGATCGTCGATATTGGCACCGATGCCGCCCTGGGCTACATCACATCGCTCAAGCTCGATTCCGGTCACGACATCGAGGGTGACCTGTTCATCGACTGCACCGGCTTCCGCGGCCTGCTGATCGGGCAGACATTGGGCGTGGAATACGAGGATTGGTCGCAGTGGCTGAAATGCGACAGCGCCATCGCACTGCAGACAGAATCAGTGGAGGATGCAGTGCCCTACACGCGCTCGATCGCGCGCACCGCCGGCTGGCAGTGGCGCATCCCGCTGCAGCACCGCGTCGGCAACGGCATCGTCTACAGCAGCCGCTACATCGACGACGCGGCGGCCAGCGAATCGTTGCTCGCCAACGTGCAAGGCAAGGTGCTGACGCAGCCGCGGGTGATCCGCTTCAAGCCCGGCCAGCGTCGCAAGACCTGGAGCGGCAACTGCATTGCCATTGGCCTCGCCAGCGGCTTTCTGGAGCCGATCGAATCGACCAGCATCCATCTGATCTCGCGCGGCATCACGCGTTTGATGCAGATGTTCCCCAGCAATGGCATCAGCCAGTCCGATATCGACGAATACAACCAGCAGGCCAGCTCAGAGATCGAGCACATCCGCGATTTCATCGTGCTGCATTACCACGTGACCAACCGTCAGGATACGGCGTTCTGGCGCGACTGTCGCACCCAGGACATACCGGCGTCGCTGCGGCATCGCATCGAGTTGTTCCGCGACACCGGCAGGGTGTTCCGCGTGCCCAACGAACTCTTCGCCGAGAATTCTTGGATCCAGGTGATGCTGGGGCAGGGCATCCTGCCCAGGCAGCATCATCAGATTGCCGATCTGATGGGTGATCCGGAACTGTCGCGTTTCCTCGACGACATCCGGTCCACCGTCAATAACACCGTCAAGCAACTGCCCATGCATCAGGCCTACGTCGAGAAATATTGCAAGGCGGCGGAGTGGAACGCGCCGGTGATGTAGCCATTCAACAAGAGGTCCATCGCGCCATGAAGACAGTTTCCCTCGGATTCATTCTGTTGGTGATGATGCAGACGGCATTTGCCACCGGTCCATCCTTCGTCTGGCCAAATGGCGCCAAAGCCGCGGTCAGCCTCGCCTACGACGATGCCATCCCGTCGCAACTCGACAACGCCATTCCCGCGTTGGACAAGTACGGTTTGAAGGGCAGTTTCTATCTGACGCTGAGCAGCGACACCCTGGCCAGGCGTCTGTCCGAATGGCGAGCGGCTGCGGCTAACGGGCATGAGCTTGGCAACCACACCTTGTTCCACCAGTGTTCGCGCAAAATCGCTGGCCGCGATTGGGTCACGATCGGCAATGATCTGGATCGCACCAGCGTCGAGCAACTGGCCGCTCAGATACGCCTGGGAAATACGATGCTGCGCGCGATCGATGGCAGAAGCGAACGCACTTTCACTGTTCCCTGTGGCGATCTCAACGCCGGCGGCAAGCCTTACTTGCCCGAGATCAAATCCGACTTCATCGCGATCAAGTCGGGAGGAGGGCTGGTGATACCCGATATGCAGACTCTTGATCCTCAGTCGGTGCCCGTTGCGGTGCCGGTCGACGTCACCGGCAAGCAATTGATCGAATGGGTGGATGCCGCTGCTGCTCAGGGCACAATGATCAATTTCACCTTTCATGGCATCGGCGGTGATCACTTGTCCGTCTCCAACGCGGCGCACGAGGAGTTGCTTGCCTACCTCGCCGCGCACCGGGATATCTATTGGACGGATACGTTCATCAGCATCATGAAGTATGTAAAACAGCAGCAGAAAAAAATGAAGTGATGTTCGAAACCGCGAGGCTTCTGCGTCGAGAAATCATTCGGCGCGACCGCAGTGTGGCTCAGTCACGCAATCGCACGGAAGTAGCGATTCGATCGGATTGAATATGCTTCACTGCAACATAAAACAAAGAATGACAACGCTGTCATCATTGGGTAAAGTCGCCGCTGATCGGGCGCTGCATTCGTATGCGTGGGCAATCCATGGTCTATTTCATTGCGAGTGCGGGAGTTCGCGGGCTAGGCTACAAAGATTGCAGTGCCAATGGGGCAGGTGTTCGCTGATTGCGCAGGATGGGTTGGAGCCCGCCCTATGAACTTTCGACAGCGGGTAAATCCTGGATCGCGTCATCGTCATCACGTTGGGGAGAAGTCATGAAGTTGTCGATGCTGGATACTTCGATCGTCGTTGTTTATCTGCTCTGTATCTTCGTCCTCGCGCAATGGGTCTCGCGCGAAAAGGCGGGGCATCAGAAAACCGCACAGGACTACTTCCTTGCCAGCAAGGCGCTGCCGTGGTGGGCGATCGGTGCGTCATTGATCGCTGCCAATATCTCGGCCGAGCAGATCATCGGCATGTCCGGATCGGGCTATGCAATTGGCCTCGCCATCGCGTCCTATGAATGGATGGCGGCGTTCACGCTGCTGCTGGTCGGTAAATTCTTTCTGCCGATCTTTCTGCGCAACGGCATCTACACCATGCCGCAGTTTCTCGAACAGCGTTATGGCACCCGCATCCGCACACTGATGGCGGTGTTCTGGCTGGGTCTGTACATCTTCGTCAACCTCACCTCGATCCTGTGGCTGGGCGCGATTGCCGTCTCGCAGATCACCGGTATGGACCAGATGCTGGCTCTGGCGTTGATCGCGGCGTTCGCGCTGCTGTATCAGCTCTACGGTGGACTCAAGGCGGTGGCGCTGACCGACATCGTGCAGGTCAGTCTGCTGGTCCTCGGAGGACTGGTCATTAGCTGGATCACGCTGAACCAGATCAGTGGCGGCACGGGTGTTGTCGCCGGATTCACCAAGCTGTGGCAGGAGCATCCCGGCCACTTCCAGATGATCCTGAGTCCGGATAATCCGGCGTACAAGGATCTGCCCGGTCTCAGTGTACTGATCGGTGGCATGTGGATCATGAACGTCAGCTACTGGGGTTTCAATCAGTACATCATCCAGCGGGCGCTGGCGGCGAAGGATATTCGCGAGGCGCAGAAAGGCGTGGTGTTTGCAGCGTTCCTGAAGCTGCTGATGCCGGTGGTCGTGGTACTGCCGGGTATCGCGGCAGTGGTGCTGGCCAAGGATCTCGAAGCGCCCGACAAGGCCTATCCGACGATGATGGCGCTGTTGCCCACGGGTCTGCTGGGTCTGGTGTTTGCCGCACTGGTGGCAGCGATCGTGGCCTCGCTCGCTTCCAAGATCAATTCGATCGCCACCATCTTTACCCTGGACGTATACGCCAAGTTCGCACATACCGGTGAAAAACCCAGCGAGCAGAAACTGGTGCGGGTCGGCCGCATTACCGCTCTTGTTGCAGTGATCGCGGCCGTGTTATCGGCCAAGCCGCTGCTGGGTAGCTTCGATCAGGCCTTCCAGTACATCCAGGAATACACCGGCTTCTTCACACCGGGCATCGTGGTGATCTTCATGCTGGGTCTGTTCTGGAAGCGCGCCAACGAAGCCGGTGCACTGGCCGCGGCGATTGGCTCGTTCGTGCTGTCGATCGCACTGAAATTCGCCTGGCCGTCACTGCCGTTCATGGATCGCGTCGGTCTGGTGTTTCTGCTGGCGCTGGTGCTGGCGGTGGTGGTGTCCATGCTCGGCAAAGCAGCGCCCGAGAAGGACTTCATCCGCACCAATGATGTCTCGTACGCGACCAGCGCGGGATTCAATTTTGCTTCGCTGGGTGTCGTTGCCATTCTGGTTGCGTTGTACGCGGCGTTCTGGTGATCGTGTTGGTGTAGGAGCGGCGTTTCGACGTACGCGCTTTCTCGATCAACGCCCTGGCCTCCTCCAGCAATCCCCGCATCGCCGCAGCTGCGGCATCGGCATTGCCGGCCAGAATCGCATCGGCGACCTTCTTGTGATCGGCGACGCTGGCGAGGCGCACACCCTTGTAGTGATTGGTGACGCGTATGCTGGATCGCAGCGCAGTGGCAACGAACTCGCGCATCTGCCGGTAGAAGCGGTTGCCGCTGGCCTGCAGCACCGAGACGTGGAACGCGATGTCCGATTCCAGTGGATCGTCCTGTCCGAGGTCGGCAGCGCGCATGCGATCGATCATCGCCATGATCTGCGCCAACTCCGCACGCGTGGCCTGCGTCGCCGCCAGTGCCGCTGCCGCCGGCTCGATCGCCAGGCGCATGTCGGTGAACTCGATCAGCAGATCCGGCGAAAACTTTCGCTCCAGCAGCCAACGTAGTACATCGGGATCGAGCAGATTCCACTGCGCCTCGGCAACGACGCGTGTGCCCTGCCTGGGTTTCGCGCTGAGCAGACCTTTGGCGGTGAGCATTTTTACCGCTTCGCGCAACACGCTGCGGCTGGCCTTGTAGCGAGTACACAGTTCTGCTTCGACCGGAAAGGGCTGGCCGGCATAGACACCGGTAACGATGGCCGCGCCCAGATCGTCGACGATACTGGACGTGAGATTCTGACCCACGCGACGCGACTTGAGCGGACGCTTGGCGGGCATCAGGTATTTCCCAGAATGAAACGTGCATCACTGAGGCCGCGCACATCGGTTTCGTAGACGAACAGATGGCCGGCCAGCGGTTGCGCCGCCAGTTCGGCATCACTGAGTTCGTCGCGGGCCGAAGTGACGAACAACAGGTTCATATCGGGACCACCGAAGGCGATGCAGGTCGGCTGGCTGACCGGAAGCAGCAACTCGCGCTCGATATCACCCCCGGGCGAATAACAGACGACGCGACTGCCACCCCATTGTGCGTTCCAGATTCGCCCCGTGGCATCGACGTTGGCACCGTCGGGCGAACTACCAGGCGCGGTGTCGGCGAATGCGCCGACCGAGCCAAGACTACCTGCTGTGCTATCCAGGGCCGCGGTATAGATCCGGTGGCGCGCCGAGTCGGCCCAGTAGCTCTGCATGCCGTCGGGACTGAAGCAGATGCTGTTGCTGATCTCGATGTCCTGTGCATGTGCGCGCAAGCCCTGCCGCAGATCGAAGGAATACAGGCTTCCACTGGCCAAAGTCGCAGCACCGCGCTCACGCATCGTGCCCGTCCAGAAGCGCCCCGAACGATCGGTGCGTCCATCGTTGAAGCGAATGCCACTACCCGGTTGCAACGGACGATCCAGCCAACGCAGTTGCTGGCTGCCCGGCGCAAATCGCGCGATTCCGGTTTCGAATGCAGCGAGCAGAACGCTTTCGCGATCCGTCAGAGCGAACGAGCAAAGACGCTCCGGCGTTTCGAATATGCGGTGATCCCGTGTCGTCCAGTCGAGGTGATGCAATCGGCGGCCTTCGATATCCGTCCACCACAGCGACTGCGTGTCCGCGTCCCAAAGCACACCTTCCCCAAGAAGATCACCGGATTCGATAATGGCTGCGGGTTGCGCATTCATCGCGGCGGCCTGGAATCAGGTATGCGTCGACGCAAATCGGCGAACAAGCCTTCGTCTGCCGCCGGCAACGCAACACACGCAGCCGCAATAAATTCAGCTGCGCGCGTGCGAACATCGGCCGCGCTCCGGCCCGATCGATACAATTCGCCTCCTACGCCGATGCCGACGATGCCACTGCCCGACCACTGTGCGACATTGCCTGCGCCGATACCGCCCACTGCTACGATCTGCACATTGCGTGGCAGGATGGAGCGCAGTGCGCGCACGTGGTCCGGGCCATAGGTTGCCGCCGGAAACAGTTTGATCAACGTCGCGCCCGCAGCTGCCGCCTGCAGAGCCTCCGTGGCCGTTGCAAATCCAGGCACCACGCCCATGCCCAGTGCCAAGGCATGCGCGATCACCCCGGGGTGGGTGTTGGGGGTAACGATGAAATCAGCACCCGCCGCAAACACCCCATCCACTGCACCCACATCCAGCACCGTGCCGGCACCGACTACGCAATTCGGTCCGCAGCGCGCGCGCAGTCGGGTGATGCTGGTGAATGGATCGGGCGAATTCAGCGGCACTTCGATGACGCGGAATCCGGATTCCATCAACGCGTCAGCAATGGCGTCGACCTCGCGCGGTTCGATGCCGCGCAGGATGGCGATCAGCAGGGGTGTATCGTTCATGACGTCAGCTCCGGCAGCAGATGGCAGAGTCCAGCAAGCACCGAATCGCCGCCGTCCATGGTTGTAGTCGGTATGCACTGCACCGCAAAACCCTGCGCATACAGTGCGGTCAGATCCGGTGTGCCGATCAGGGTGATCGTGCGATCGATGCCGGGATCGGCGCGCAGACGATGGCTGGCGATGGTGATGTCGGCGCCAATAATCAGCCCGGAAAGAAAACTCGCCGCCTGCGCGCCAGCCAGGCCGCCTTGCAGTTGGCGCGCGCGCGTCTCGAACAGTAGTTGCAACAGATGCTCGGTGCCATGCTGCGTAACGCGATCCAAGCCTTGTCGGAACGAATGCACATCGGTGGGCAAGCAGCGGCCGAATCCATGCAACAGCACGCTGTAGTCGGCAAGCGCGGCATAAAGCTCGCCCGCCAGCGTGGTCGAGAACGAAGCGACCATGCCCTGATCCACAACTGCCCATTTGCTGTGCGTGCCCGGCAGTCCGAACAGTCGCCGACCGGTTGCCAGCACCGGTCGCAGATGCAGCGCACCGATGATCTGGGTTTCCTCGCCGCGCATGAAGTCGGGTGCATCCAGCGCGTTGCGGCAACTCAATCCCGGCACGATGCAGACCGGCCGAGCACCGAACTGGAATCGCATCACGCGCGCTGCGATACCGTCAGCGTTTGCCGGACAAGCGGAGTACGACGCTTCGCGCCAGCCGATATTGGAGCCGACGGCGCCGCAGAGCAGCAGCGGCAGGTTTTCAGGTGCCGACGACCACGGCGCCAGTAGCCGATCGATCTCAGCTTCAAACCGCCCGGCAACCACGCCGATGCCACGACCCTGGGCGCGGGCCAGCACACGCCCACCGGACGCGCACAGCGAAAGGCGCAGCGATGTCGAGCCCCAGTCGCCAGCGATAAAGCGCGCGGTTGAGTAGTCCGCAGCAGCGGCGTCTGCTGACGCGTGCAAGTCAGCTGCCGTCATGGCGGCTGGTAACGAAGGCACAGCGGGACATGATCATCGCGAAGTGGATGCCGAATCAGATGGATTACGAGAGTGTTTGAATTATATGATAGATGGCCACCTCGCACTCAGCCAGGGGCGAACCGCCACAGAGTGCAGACCCGATGAATCAGAACGCGCAAGCCGGATCGAAGACCGCAGAAACGGTCGATGTCGAAGGTGTTACCACGCATCGCTATCCAGACTACCCCGAACTTAAAGGCGCTTCGGTATTCATCACCGGCGGCGGCAGCGGTATAGGTGCCTATTTCGTTTACGCCTTTGCCATGCAGGGCGCGAGCGTCACGTTCGTCTCACTGGCTGAGGACTCGGCGCTGCGTCTCTGCACCGAGACCGAGCGGCAGAGCGGGCTGCGGCCACTGTTCATCCCCTGCGACATCCGCGATATCGATGCGCTGCAGGCGGCAATCGCCAAGGCCGCAACCGCCCACGGCCCGATTTCGGTATTGATCAACAATGCCGCGCGCGACGACCGGCATTCGCTGGAGACGCTCAGCGCAGCCGCCTGGGACGACTCGCTGAACACCAATCTGCGCCCGCATTTCTTCAGCAGCCAGGCGGTCGCGGGCGGCATGAGCGCGAACTCGAACGCGAGCATCATCAATGTCGGCTCCAACTCGGCGCTGCTTGGGCTTGCCGGATATCCCGCCTATGTCACCGCCAAGGCCGGAATCATCGGGCTGACGCGCGCACTGGCGCGCGAACTGGGTCCCCAGGGTGTGCGCGTCAACGCCCTGATCCCGGGCTGGGTGCTGACGGAGCGTCAGAAGCAGCTGTGGGTTACGCCTGAGGCACTGCAGGAGTGCGTGGATCAGCAATGCCTCAAGCGCTCGATGATCGGGCCGGATATCGCTGGCCCCGCCCTGTTTCTGGCATCGCGGTCTGCCGGGATGATCACCGGGCAGTCGCTGGTGGTCGATGGCGGTCGTGTGATGCTCTGATGGATTGTTGTGTGTGGTGCGGACAACGGCTGCACTCGACGTTGCTCATATCTTCCTCAATTGACGGTCTGCTCACCGCGTCGTATAAGTCATATAAATAGCGATACGTAGCGAGGGAGTCTTCAATGCGCAATTCACTTCGTCAAACCGTCCTGACGCTGGTTGCAATGGCCGCGATGTCGCTGATCGATACGACAGCTGCCGCAGCCGTGCCGGTGTTCGGCGGCGATCTTTCCTACGTCAACGAAATGGAAGATTGCGGCGCACGCTACCGCGCTGAGGGCGGAGCGCAGGATCCGTACGAAATTTTCTCCAAGGCCGGTGCCAACATCGTGCGGCTGCGGCTCTGGCACACGCCGACCTGGACCGACTACAGCAATCTTGCCGACGTCAAACGCAGCGCCCGTCGCGCCCGCGAACACGGTATGCAGGTGATGCTGGCCTTCCATTATTCCGACACCTGGGCCGACCCGCAGAAGCAGGAAATTCCCGCGGCATGGAAAGGTATTGCGACTACTGAAGCCCTGGCGGAAGCGCTCTACACCTATACGCGTGACACGCTGCTGGAGCTTGACCGTGAAGGACTGATGCCGGCCATCGTCGGCGTCGGCAACGAGATCAACACCGAAATCCTGCGTCCTGCCGATACCAGCGGCGAGCCCATCAACTGGCCGCGCAATGCCACGTTGATCCGTGCCGGCATCCGCGGCGTGCGCGATGCCGCAGCCCAGTCCGGGAAACCCTTGCGCGTATTGCTGCATATCGCGCAGCCGGAGCACCTCCGGACCTGGTTGACCGATGCGCTGCAGCACGAGGTCAGCGACTTCGACATCATCGGACTGTCGTTCTACGAGAAATGGTCGCAGATGAGCGTGCAGCAACTGGGCGCTGTGATTGCCGATGCGCGACAGCGCTATGCCCGCGACGTGATGGTGGTCGAGACCGCGTACCCGTGGACGACAGACCATCAAGACAGCATGGGCAATCTGCTCGGCGACGAGGCGCTGGCCCAAGGCTATCCTGCGACGCGTGATGGACAGCGGCGCTATCTGCTCGACCTGCGCCGCACTGTGCTCGACAACGGCGGCAGCGGCCTGGTTTATTGGGAACCGGCCTGGGTGTCGACGCGCTGCAAGACGCCCTGGGGTAAAGGTTCAAGCTGGGAAAATGCCACGTTGTTCGATTTCCGCAAGCCGCATCGCGCGCTGCCTGGTATGGAATTTCTGAATCCACCGAAAACATCGATACCTGGGGCGTTGTAGGCTGCAGCTACTCCGGCACCACCACCCATTCCGAAGAATAAACCGGAGCGCAGCTGCCATTGCGTACCTCAGCTCGATATTGAGTGGTGCGCGTGAGGTCTTCAAACACCAGGGTCTGGGTTGCATTGGCGATCGCATCCCAGGACGCACCGGCGTCGACTGACTGCTCCCATTGCGTCACCTGGCCAAGATGTTCACGCAGAAACAATGTGCCGGCGGTGGCGCGGTCCGGTCCATTCACCGTGCCGCCCTCGCTGGGCGCCCAATGCACCACGCCATGACCATTCAGCGTGTTGTTCATCGGGTTGATGTCGTCCTTCAAACTGGCGCTGGCTGAAAAGGTATAGCTGCCTGGTGCCGAGAGATCGGTCTGTGTCGAAAACGCATGCGCGATGGCGGTGTCCTGCAGTAGCGTGGCGGCGAGTCTCAACGATTCGCGCACAGCATCGCCGCCATTGATCGCATAGCTCAACTCGATGACCGTGCCTGCAGGCAGGGCGTCGCCATGATTGAACATATGCAGCTTGACGACCGCATCAGCGCCCAATGAGCAGCCACTGATCGGCTGCGTCATCATTGCTATGGATACATCCTGCTGCGCGATCGCCGAAGTACAGGCCAGGCTCAACAGGGCAAAGACGAAACGGTTTCGATGCGCAGTATTCATGCCTGCATCATGCACTAAGCCGCGCGGTCGTGGAGCAACTGTCTTCGGTCGACGTTTCCAGCTGAGTTAAATTTCACGACCTCTATCCGTTGCCGATCCAGTCCCCTGGAGTTCAGGGGGTGAAGCGGGGTTTCGCGCGGCACCGCCGCGTGCCGCTGAACGGCCGCACATGGATGTGCGGACCGGACTGCGAAGCAGGGACAGCGCAACCGGTCGCCGCGTGAGCGGCGAGGATGGGGTGTGACAGACGCGCCGGATCGCGTACCGGATCGACCAGGGTGCGATTTCGCCAGATGTTCTACATGCGTATCGGAGCCAAAGCACGGCATCGCGAGCTTAGGAGCGGCGGTCGTCTCTCGGCATCCTGCCTTTGCTGCACATGGATGTGCGAATGCTGCGGGCGCAGGCGACGGCATGGATGCCGGAGGTAGAGCAATGCAGGGAGCAATTGCCGGATGCGCTGGAGCGGCCGACGACACTTGTGCATCCATGCACGGCGTGAGCCGCGATCCTAAAATCTGCGGAATCGTTGAGAATCGCGGCTCAGGCCGCTCCTACGGTGCGCGGAGCGCGCCCGAGCAATTCCGCAAGGCGATTGCGCTTGGGCACATTGTCATAGCGCAGCAGTTCCCAATGCCCGAACGAGAATGGTGTGGCATGCAGGACATCGCAGACGTGTGCGACCAGCCGCGCCACCGGCCCCGGTATCGGAATGCATAGCGCCGAACGTTGCGTGTAGGTACGCCGCAGTGAGCGCATGTATTCGGTCAACGACATTTCTTCGGGCCCGCCCAGATCGAACTCACGTGATTCGTCCAGACGCAGCTCTGCCGCAGTGCCCAGGCAGAGCCGCGTCAGTGCCTCGCCGAGTTCCGCGACATCCAGCGCAGCGATACGGCCGCGTGCATCTGCGGGTACCGCGAATACCGGCAACCGCGCCACCGCGCGCAGCCACCAGGCGCCGAAGCCGCCGCGACCATCGAGCAGAGAAGGACGGACGATCGCCCAATCGGCACCACTGGTCTGTATCGCCTGTTCGCCGGCCAGTTTGGACGTCAGAAAACGGCTCCGAGCGTCGGGCCTCAGCCCCAGTGCCGACACATGCACCAGCCGGCGCCCATGGCTGCGACAGGCCTCGACCAGTGCCGCTGGCGCAAGGCAATGCACCCGCTGATAGGTCGCGCGTCCGCGTTGGCGCAAAATCCCTACGCAGTTGAGCACCACATCGACATCGGTAATGGCCTCGTGCCAATGCGCCGCTTCGGTATGTTCTTCGAACCGCACCATGCGCCGTGCGCAGGTCGCGGCCAAGGCGGGCAGGCGATGATCGATCCGCTGCGGATCGCGACTGCCGACGATCACCGTGGCACCGGCGTCGATCAATGCAGCCACCGCATGCCGGCCAATGAATCCGGCGCCGCCGAGTACCAATATGGTGACGGATTTGTTCTGCGTCGGTAAGCCCGCGGCTATGGCTTGCACCTGATTCCCCGGCACACCCGGTAGGCGCGCAAACCGCCACTATAGAGCGAAGCGCCAGGGCACATATCAAAAAGATCTCCGACCGGGCGAACGCCTGCATCTCCCTCCCCGAAGAACAAGCGTTCACCCGGCCGGAAACCAGTGCCAACCACCCGCGTGGCGACCCGTGCCGATCAGGGGGTTCAGCGTTGGGGCCACGACAGTGCCGAGCGAGTCGCGGCGGGGCAATCACACGTTGCCACGCTGCCGCATGGATAACTTGCGATTACCGCTGCCGGACTCAGGCGGGGCGAAACTACCGCAGGTCGGCGGTGGCTACACCTGATGAATCCGACAGGTAGTCGCCGCCCTATCGTGATGCGATGCTCGGGCTCGAGGGGAAGCAGTCGATCTGCGGCAGTGCGCAAGGGGTGTTCATGCAGGCGCGGCTTTCGACACGGCGTACCGGGGTCGGTGTTTTCAGCTGTGTGCGTATCCGCCAGGGAATGCGGCGCCGGTTGGCGTCGTTTGCGGAGACCGTCCCGCAATGGGTCCGTTTGCCTTGCTGTTGAGGAGAATGCTGATGTCTACTCGTTACCTGTTTGGTACCGCGCAAGTTTTGCTGATGTTCTCGTTGTTCGGCTGCTCCGGGTCCGAGGCCCCGCCGGCGCCGGAACCCAAGCCCGATGTCGTGGTCACACCGCCAGCGCCGCCGCCGGCCTGTGCCGCCAGCGCGAGCTGGATCACCAGCCCCACCGAGCCGGCTGAAATCGCCTCCAGTGAAACCTTCTGCGACTTCTATCAATTCTCCTGGCAGTGGTTCCTGGCCCAGGTATCGCCATCGAATCCCGCCCAGCCGGAAGGCGATCGCGTGTTCGAAACCAATCGCGTGGTCAATCCCAACGGTGGCAGCAATCAGTGCGCGCAAAATGCGCTCACCGGCCGCGCCAGTGCTGCCAAGTTCCTGATGCTGCGCGATGCCAAGCCGGATGATTTCGAGACCGTGCAGGCCGATGGCAATCCGCTCTACGACCAAGCCGGCAATGTGCTCTATTACAACATGTGGTATTCGCCGGAAGAATGTCAGGCGACATCGGCTGGCTTTGTTGCTGGCACGCTGGAGATCAAGACCGCGTGGCGCGTATTGCCCGGTCCCGATCCGAGCTATTACACGATGACGGCCGATATTCCGGATGGCGCCAGTACCGAGATCGTCACGCTGGGCCTGGTCGGGTTTCATCTGGTGAACTGGACATCCGCGCATCCCGAAATGATCTGGGCGACCTTCGAGCACAAGACCAATGCGCCATTGTGCGATGGTTCCAACGCCACCGCGGGCTGGTCGCTGACCAGCGATGCCGCGGCGCAGTGCCTGGCCGATAATCCACAGCCGACCGGCGGCAAGATCAGCACCAACTGCGCCTCGTTCGATTTCAACAATCCGCCCACTGGCGCACCAACACCGCCGCCGAATACCGGCGCGCCGGACGAAATCTGCCGTCTCTACGCCAATGGCAACGAGCCCGGCACCTCGGTCAATGGCAACGATAACGCCGCCAATCTGCTGGCGATCCAGCAACTCAACGAAGCGTTGATCGGTGCCAATGGCCTGCTGACGCAGCTGCCAGCCGAGAATCCGATGGCGGTTTGGAAAAACTACGAGATGATCGGCGGCCTGTGGACCAAGGACGGCGCCGACTCGGGCAAGCCGCCGCCGGTCCCGAGCACTCAGGGCCCGGCCAATGCCAACAGTCCGCAGCGCGGCTCGCTGGAGCTGACCAATATGACGATGGAAACCTATCAGCAGGGCGCCACTTCGGCCGTGCCCAACTGCTTCGGTTGCCACCACTTCATCTCCACCGCGCCGCTGGGCGTGAGCCATATTGCGACCGCATTCCTGTTGCCGCCCGCAGACACCGCAGCGGCGACACCGGCGGCAACACCGACATCGGCAGCAGGCGGCGCGGATTAGCGTGAGCTCGGTTCCCTCTCCCGCCTCGCGGGAGAGGGCAGGGCGAGGGAAGCGCGCGCCACTGTTTAGAGCGTTGGCGAACCACGCAACCTTCCCTGCGCCACTTCGATCACCGCCCTTATCCGCCTGTCGGCACCTTTTCCCGTAAAGCGGGAGAAGGGCGATCCGGGTCGGCACCGGCGCCTCAGACTACTTGCGTTTTCGGCCATAGTCGGCCATCGTGGCCGCTGATCTTCAGCTCGACGACCCTGTGCGCGTACGCCATCGACCGCAACCCATCGCCATTTCCGCTGCAACTGAAACGCCCCGTGCCCCCTACGATCTGTTCGAAGCGGCACCCATCGCGACCGCACACCCGACCGACCGCAACCGCAAAGGCGCGATCGTGAGCGAACTTCGCTTCGGGCAACTGGGTATTGCTCAACTCACCTTGCGCTCGCTTGATCCCGCCGCGATATGGGCTGAGCTCGACGCCAAGGTCAAGGCAGCGCCGCAGTTGTTCACGCTGGCGCCGCTGGTGATCGACCTCGGTCAGTTGGATGCATTGCCGACATTGGACGAGGTGCGTGCGGTGATTGCCAGTGTGCGTGAAGCAGGATTGCTGCCGGTGGGATTGGCGCGCGGCGATGAAGATATCGACGCCCTGGCACACACCATGGATCTGCCGCTGTTCGCCAAACTGAAACTGCCTGCCGAGGCCGCGGCGGCGAAGGTCGAAGTGTCAACGCCGGCCGCGCCAGCAGCACCAACAATTGCAAAGACGAAGGCGCCGTCCGCCGTGACGACTGCTGCAGCGCCAACTTCAGGACTGCATCACACACAGCCGGTGCGTTCCGGGCAGCAGGTCTATGCGCGCGGTCGCGATCTCACGCTGACCGCCATGGTTGGCAACGGTGCCGAGGTCATTGCTGATGGCTCCATTCATATCTACGGCACCCTGCGCGGCCGTGCGCTGGCGGGCGCCCAGGGTGATGCCGCGGCGCGCATCTATTGTCAGAACTTCCAGGCCGAGCTGATTTCGATCGCCGGTCAGTACCGCGTCTTCGAGGACATGCCGGCGGAACTGCGCGGCAAGCCCGTGCAGGCCTGGCTCGAAGATGACAAGCTCAAACTCGCTGTGCTTGCTTAACCCCTAATTTTTGTACGGAGCTATCGTCTTGACTGAAATCATCGTCATCACCTCGGGCAAGGGCGGCGTCGGCAAGACCACGACCAGCGCCAGTGTCGCGGTCGGTCTTGCCAAGCGCGGCAAGAAAGTTGTGGTCATCGACTTCGATGTCGGTCTGCGCAATCTCGATCTGATCATGGGTTGCGAGCGTCGAGTCGTATACGACTTCGTCAACGTCATCCAGGCCGAGTGCACGCTCAAGCAGGCGCTGATCAAGGACAAGCGTTACGACAATCTGTTCGTGCTCGCAGCCTCGCAGACGCGCGACAAGGATGCACTGACCAAGGAAGGCGTTGAACGCGTGCTCAACGAATTGAAAGACGCCGAGTTCGATTACATCGTCTGCGATTCACCTGCAGGCATCGAGAAGGGCGCATTCCTCGCGATGTATTTCGCCGATCGCGCCATAGTCGTGGTCAATCCGGAAGTCTCGTCGGTGCGCGACTCCGATCGCATTCTCGGCCTTCTGGCCAGCAAGACCCGGCATGCCGAGATCGGCACCGCCAAGGTCGAACAGCATCTGCTGCTGACCCGCTACAACCCGACCCGCGTCGCCCGCGGCGACATGATGAGCGTCGCGGACGTGCAGGAAATTCTTGGCCTTGATGTGCTCGGTGTGGTGCCCGAATCGGAAAGCGTGCTGGCCGGATCGAATGCTGGCACGCCGGTGATCCTGGATGCCGAGTCGGAAGCCGGGCAGGCCTATGATGACGCGGTCGGGCGTCTGCTCGGCGACAGTCTGCCGATGCGCTTTGTCGATGCACAGAAGAAAGGCTTTCTCTCGCGACTGTTCGGAGGCTGATATGGGCATCTTCGATTTCCTGAAGCCGCGACCGGTCAACACCGCTTCGGTTGCCAAAGAACGCCTGCGCATCATCGTCGCCCAGGAACGCCAGCAACGCGGCGCACCCGATTATCTGCCGACGCTGCGCCGCGAGATTCTGGAAGTATTGAAAAAATATGTAAACGTCGATCCCGATGCCATCCAGGTCAAGGTCAGCCACGAGGGCGGCCATGAACTCCTGGAGCTGTCAGTGGCCATCCCGGACAAGCCCGCAGTCTGAAGTATTGCGGCGCATTCCGGTGTCTCAGGGCTCCGTAACCTGTTGATGGGACTAGCCTAGGCGTGACCGATCTTCCCCAACTGCGCGTTACTCGCATGCCTGTTTCTGCACCCTTGCCACCTTGCCAGATGCTCGTCTGATACTCCGGGTTGGCTCAGTTTCGGCGCTAATTCCCGTTGCAGAATCATGGCGTTGCAACATGCAATTCGATTGCAATTGTCATCTGGTTCAGCGATCCTGATGGAGGTGGTCGAGGGGACCGCTAATTCCGATTGCCAAGGGGGTGTACATGTTTGCTCGAATGCTGGCGGGCTGTTTGTCGGTCGCGCGATGGACTGATGCAAGTGTGAATACCGAACCCCCCATGCGCCCCAGGCATCGACTGCCGTTCGGCGGCGGCTGGTTGCAGGCCCTGGTCATTGCGATGGCTGCCCTGGTGGCGGCACCGCAGACGCACGCGGCTATCGGCACGATAGACAATGTGCCCGCGGCCACGCTGCTGTTCCCGTATTTCGAAGTCGACCTCAGCAATGCCAACGGTCGAAGCACCGTGGTCAGCGTGAGCAATTCCTCGGCCACCGCCATGATGGTGAACGCGACGATCTGGACGAATGTCGGCGTCCCGGTTCACAATTTCAACATGTACCTCACCGGTTTCGACACGCAGAGCATCGATCTGCGCAGCGTGCTGACCGGTACATTGCCGCGCACCGCGTCAGATGGCCAGGACCCTACGGACACGATTTCGCCCCAGGGGCCGATTTCGCAGGACATCAATTTCGCCACCTGCAATGGCGGCCTATTGCCGCCCGCGAACCTCAGCCCCGCTGCGGTGGCTGAGCTGCAGGCGCTGCTGACCGGCCGTTCGTCCACGATTACGGCGGGCCAGTGCGCCGGACTGACTTTGGGTGACAACGTCGCGCGCGGTTACATCACCATGGACACGGCGAATCAGTGTGGAGCCAATCGCCCCACCGATGCCGGCTATTTCGTCAGCGGCGGCGGCGGGGTGGCCACAGGCCAGAACACCCTGATTGGCGACTACATGCTCATCGACCGTTCGCAGAACCGGATGACGCTGGAAAACGCGGTGGCCATCGAGGCCGATCCGACAAGTCCACAGACTTCGGTGGCAGGCCAATACACGTTCTACGGACGCGTTGTCGGCTGGACTGCGGCCGACAATCGCGAACCCTTGGCGACCAGCTGGGCGGTGCAGGGCGATAACAACACCAGCAGCGCCATTATCTGGCGCGATCCGAAAGTTCAGATCACCTCGTTTGCCTGCTCGGGTATGCCGAGCTACGCCCCGATGGGGCAGGAAGGTTTGGCATTCTTCGACATGTCGGGTGACTATACCGATCCCACGAACCTGTCCTTTGCACCCGTCGCCACCCAGATCAGTCCGATGAACGCAGCGACCATGGGCTTCCCTGCGACGACAAAAATGGCCTGGGCGTTCATGAACCTGAATTCCACGGTCGTGCCCGCCGGCAGTAATCCGGCCGAGGACCCCGCCGCCGCTCAGGCCCATGTGACGGTATTGCGCACACACAAGAATACGGCGCGTCTGAATTCCGGCGCGGTGGCAACACCGCTGGATTCGGCGGTTTCGGCTTCGCATTTCACACCCGGCAATTGATTGGAGCGCCCATGAAACTCTTGGATTTCAAGTTGTCGAGAATCGGAGCGAGCCTGCTGGTCGGTGCGCTGGCGTTGCTGGTTCTGCCCCTGCAGCCGGTACGTGCCGCGATCGGCTCGTCGGACGTCGTACCTGCGGGAACGCTGCTGCTGCCGTATTTCGAGGTCGATCTCAATAATCAGAACGGCCGCCAGACTACCATTCGTGTCACCAATACATCGGCCACGGCGATACTGCAGAACGTGACGTTATGGAGCGATCTGGGCGTGCCCACGTTCAACTTCAATGTTTACCAGACTGGCTACACGTCTACCGAGATCGACCTGCGCCTGATCTTCAAAGGCATCCTGCCGATCACGGCCTCCGATGGTCAGGATCCGACAGACAACATTTCGCCCCAGGGACCGCTCTCGCAGGACATCAACTTCGCCTCGTGCAACGGCACCCTGCCCTACGCCGGGCTGCTGCCAGCGGCGACGGTCACCGCATTGCGCAATGCCCATACCGGACTGGCGTCCACCCTGCTCAGTGGCAACTGTGCCGGTGTGGCGCGGGGAGACGGCATCGCGCGTGGTTTTGTCACCATCGACATGATCAATCAGTGCACCACCGCGCGGCCAACGGATGTCGGGTACTTCGTCAATGGCGGTGGCGGAATCGCGACGCTGCAGAACACCATGACCGGAACAGTGAGCTACGTCGACCGCAGCCAGAATCTCGCCTATGCTGAGCCGTTGGTGCATATCGAGGCGAATGCGTTGAACCCGCTGACCAATGGCGCCGGCGACAACACCTTCTACGGTCGCTTTCACGGTTTCAGTGGTGCCGACAACCGCGAAGCGCTGATGGCTGTTTCGCAGGCGCGCTACATCAATGGCGGCGCATCCGGCAATACCACCGACGCCATCGTCTGGCGCGATCCGGGTGTTGCGGTGCTGCCCTTTGCCTGCGGCGCGATACCGGCACCATTCCCGCTGCCTCATCGGCAAGTAGTGGTCTTCGATGAAGTGGAACAACCCGTGGCAGTGACCGGCTCGCCGTTCCCGTATGCGACGCAACGCGTTGCCGCGTCGACGTTGACCAGTAATCTCGCTGGGTTCTTCTACTCCAACCTGACGCGTCCAACTGGCGATCCCGCAATCACGGGCCGGCACCAATCGTATTTTTCGGTTCGTCATTCGAGTTCTGGCGTCAGCGGAGGCTCTACTTCAGCGACCGAAATCAGCAACGCGGGCCTACCGGCCGCCGCCATCATCACTTTGCCGATTGGAAACTGAGCCATGAAGACTTTCATCTCAATGCCCCGGATCCAATCCCTCTTCATTGCAGCCTTGCTCGGTCTTGGACTTACCGCAACCGCGGTGGCACAGCCGGTCACCTGCGTTGCCTCGGGCGGCACCAACTGCCCGGTGCTGATTCCCGATGGTCCGCAACCGGGTGTCAGCTCGACCATCAACGTGCCTGCAGTGCAGTGCGCACGCGGAATCCAGGGCGTCGCGATCAGTGTTGACATCACCCAGAACTGGATTGGTGACCTGAATCTGGTCGTCACCAATCCCGCAGCCCAATCAGCCACGCTGCTGAATGCGCTGCCCGGCGCACCTTCAGTCACCTGTTCCGGCGATGATGTATTGGCGACCTTTTCCGATCTGGGCGCACCAGCGACCTGTCAGGCAGCCGTGGTTCCGTCGCTGAGTGGCACGGTGGCTCCGGTAACGCCGCTCGCCGGGCTAGCCACCACGACCACCGGTACCTGGACATTGACCGTGACCGATCTTGTCAATGGCAACAACGGTGCACTCAATGACTGGGGCGTGGAAGTGGTCTGCAATCCGGCAGCGGTGCCGACGCTATCGAACAACGCCCTCGTTCTGATGATGTTGTTGGTGGCGGCCCTTGCCGCATTTGCCTTCTATCGAATCCGCGCCTGATGTTGGCGAACGGCGCCCGCCGGACTGCAGAAGTCCCAGGCGCCGTTTTTCTTTGCGACGCAGACGGATTGCTACGTGACGTCGGCGCCAGGAATCCCTCCGGTACTCTGGGCTGTCGCGCTCCCCGTTATTGGCGTACCGACTTTCGCGAACACCGAACACCGTCGCGGGTTTCCCTCACCTTGGTCCTCTCCCGCGACGGGAGAGGAGACACTCAAGCTGAGACACTGCCGAGGTAATGCGAAATTCCGATACATCGGAATATCATGCATGCGCTCCGTACACGCGCCCGAAGCTGAGTCTTCGAACCGGTCCGGCGCACGGATAGCCTTCCATCTGCGACGGATGCCGTAATGTTTCGAAGAGCTTTAGTCGCCCTGATGTTCGTTTTGACTCTCGGCTGCCACTCGCAGTCGACGCGGACCGCTACGGCTACGTTCGATCCCGCTCGCATTTACGTAGCCGCGGATGGCCGTCGCTACCAGCTTGAGCGCCTGCCCAAGACGGCGGGCAGCCATACCTGGATCAATGCCAACACGGTGCGGTATTTCCCGCATGCGATCTACGAAGTGGAACGCGAAGACGAAGCACACCTGTACGTCAGGCAATACCAACCGGTGCCGGTAGCGCCTATCCCCGCAGAGCGCAACCAGCAGTCGATCGAGCCGGCGCACAGCGACCGTTTCCAATGGCAGGCTTTCGACCAGGGGTTGCCGCGTAATGACCAGTGGCGAGATCAGTTCGCCATCGCCGACATGAATGGCGATGGCCAGCTCGATCTGTTATTCGGACCGGCGCGCAAGGGAAGGCGTGTTCCGACGATATTCCTGCATGATGGGCAGGGGCACTGGAAGCGCTGGGAGCAGGCAAAATTTCCTGCTGTCGATTTCGACTATGGCGGTGCTGCCGCAGCTGATTTCAATGGCGACGGACACAACGACATCCTGCTCGGCATGCACCTGCTCGGATTGGCTGCGCTGACCGGTGACGGCTTAGGCAATTTCGTCGATGCCAGCGAGGGTTTGCCGCGGCGCAGAGGTTCGACATTGCCGATACTTTCCTCGCGAAAAATTCTGACTCTGGATTGGCACGGCGATCGTCGGCAGGATCTGCTGACAGTCAACGAAGGGCTGGGCAGCGACCCGGTGCACGGCGTGCGTGATGGCGCCTCGCTCTTCAGTCGCGAGAATGGCAGCTGGGTACGCGCAGCGGGCGAAGATGCATTGCGGCATGCGCATCTATTGGCGCAGAGCGCTGATGGCTCGGCCATCGCTGTCAGCGCGCAGCGTGCGGCCGATGGTACGTTGACGATCGGCGAACGGCGTGCCAATCGGTGGCAGAGGCACAGCATCTCAGGATTCCCCCATGATGCACGTTTTACGGCATTGGCGATCGGTTCGAAACTGCGCCAGCGCACTGCCGAATTCGCTGTCGCCTACGTGGGGCGTGCAGACAACACCTGGTGGACCCATATCGATCTAATCAGCCGGCAGCGTGGAAAATGGCAGCGAAGACCGTTGATCGCGACCCGAAGCGTGTCGGAAATTCGCAACCTTCAATTTGCCCATCTCGGCAATGCGTCATCGCCAGCGCTGGTTGCTTTGGATGAGCGCGGGCAACTGGATCTGTTCGTGCCTTCTTCCGCCAACGACTACACCCGCGATCGATCCTATGCACCGCAGGACTGGCGTCTGGGATGCTCGGGCTACGGGCTTCATGCGGTGGACCTCGACGGCGATGGCACGGCGGAAATCATCGCCTCGTTCGCCGGAGAGCCCAGCGCCTTCGCCGGGACCCAGGACTGCGCGGGCGGCGGTGGCATACAGGCGCTGAAACTTCTGCCGCAGTCGCAGTCGGCTCTGCATCAATAGCCTCGCAATCGTCGGCTATGCTTGCCGCCGCAGCGCAATTACGCGCCTGGCGCGATGCCAACACCAGCCCATCCGACATGACCCAGAATACTGCAGCCGCCACATCGCCTCAGCCCGCGCCGCCAAAGTTGGAGTCCTGGGTGGTGTTTTGCTCGGGCGTTGCTTTGCTCGGGTCGGCATTCGTGCTCGATCCCGCCGCCGATGCAGCCTTCGATGCGCCCAAACGGCTGATCGCGATGATCGCCGCGGTGGCGGGCGGTATCGGACTGGTTTGGCATGGATCGAAGCCTCAGATAGGCGCTTGGTCATCCGGGGCGAAGCTCATTGCAGTAGCGGCGTTGCTGGCATGGGTGGGCATGCTGATCGCGACCGCGCTTTCGAATGCACCGAATGCCTGGTCAACGCTGCGCACGATCGCGGTGTTCGGTCTGTTCGCTCTGCTTGGCGCAGCGCCGGCGCTGGGCGGCGAGCGTCGCGTCAAGGTGCTGCGTTTCGCGGCGCTGGCGGTCGGCGTCAATGCGTTCATTTCTCTGCTGCAGTTCTGGGGCGTGAAATTTCCCATTCCCGTCGCCATGGTGGGCGGGCGTTTTCCGACCGGCGCGTTGCTCGGCAATGAAGGCTATGTGGCCATCGCCTGTGCCATCGCTGCGGCGGCAGTGCTGCCGATCGTGCTGCAACCGGGGTTCACCAGGAAGCGGCTGCCGGCGCTGGGATTGCTGCTGCTGTGTGTGGCCGTGATCGTCGTCAATCGGCAGCTGACCAGCGCCATCGCGTTGATCGTTGCAGCCATTGTGGTGATCGCGGTGCGCCTGCGCATGCAGCCGGTGATCTGGCTGGGTGCCGGTCTTCTGCTCTGTGTGCTTGCATCGACCCTGGTGCCGACACTGCGCGAAGCGAGCTGGGGACGCCTGCCGCTGGATGCCGAGGCCTATCAGGAGCGCAGCACCTATCGCATGGGTGCCTGGGCGGCAGCGCTGGAAATGGTGCGTGCCCGGCCCCTCACTGGTCACGGTCCGGGCAGCTATGCGTTGCGCTCGCAGGAATATCGGCAGATCGCCGAATTCAGATATCGGGTTCGTCTGACGCCACCGAACACGGCAGCGGCGTTCGTTGTCTCGCACCAGGACTATCTGCAGCTCGCAGCAGAGGCGGGAATCCCGGTGTTGCTGCTGACGCTGACCTCGCTTACGGGTTTGATCGTCGGTCTGATGCGTCTGACTCGCGAGGGTGATCATCTGGAAGCCAACCTGTTGCTGGGCATGATCAGCGCCGGCGCCATCGCCGCGTTGGCCTGGTTTCCGATGCAGATCCCCTTCACCGCTGTCCTATTGCTGCTGGCCTGCGGTCGAGCGTGGCGGCTGATTGCCGATGGCAAGGCATCTTCACGATGAGGCGCCTTCTGCAATGGCTAGTTATTGCATTCCTCTTGGCATTGCTCTGGCCAGAGTTTCAGCGCTATGCCGCAGAGTACCGTCTGGCGCAGTCCGCCGCCCGACTCGATCGCGCATTGAGCGGCATCGATCAGGGACAGGCAGCGCTCGATTCGGTGATTGAGGCGCAACGACTGACGCATGCCGCCGGGCTTGCGCTGCCAGGCGACGCCCGTCCGGTGATGCTGGAAGGGGTTGCGTTGATCCTGAGCGGGCAGAGCCGGCAGGCGATCGAAGTGCTGGAAGCGGGTGTCGCACTGGGCGAGCGCCCCGAGTTCACCATCAACCTGGGGCGTGCGCGCGCTGCGGTCGGCGACGAAGCTGGCGCCCGCGCGGCCTTTCTGCGCTCCGGGTGGGCCAGTCCGACAGCCCTTGGCACCTTGCCCAAACCGGTGCGCGATTCATTGCTGCTCGAGATACAACAACTCGAATCCGAGCTGCGTGCTGGCCGCCTGCAGGCACCGCCACCGCTGCACTAGCGCATCAATGTAGGAGCGGCGTCCCGCCGCGATGCTTTGCCTTTGACTTTGTCCCAAGGGATCCCTTGGGACAATGTCAAAAGCAGAGCAAGAGCTTCGCGGCGGAACGCCGCTCCCACAGGAGCACATCACTTCACGTTGCTATCGGTGTTAGCTTCAGCCGCATCCAGCCACAACCGCTCGAGGTCGCGGGCCGATCGATCCCAGGTGTGGTCGCGCTCCACCAGGGCCCGCGCCGACCTCGCTAGCCGCGCGCCCAGCGCCGGATCGGACATCAATCGCAGAACCGCATCGGCCATGCCTGCGACATCATCGGCGATGAGCAGATGTTCGCCATCCACGGCTTCCAGGCCCGCCGCAGACAATGAAGTGGACACGACGGGTGTGCCGGCTGCCATGGCCTCAAGAATCTTCAGCTGCTGACCCGAGCCGCTGCGCAATGGCACCACCGCCACCGCGGCACTGGCCAGATAGGAATGCACCTCGGGTACCTGCCCGATCAGATCGACCTGGGGCAGGCGTGCTGCAAGTCGGCGCAGGTGGCCCGCAGGACGCGCGCCCACCAGCTTCAGTCGCGTCAGCGGCAGACGTTCGTTGATCAGCGGCATCGCCTCTGTCGCAAACCATGACGCGGCATCGACATTGGGGAAATAGCCCAGATTGCCGATGAAGACTATATCGCTCCCCCGCGCCGCTGTGACGAACGGGAACCGGTCGAGGTCGACGCCATTGTGCACCAGATGGATATTGTCGGCGCCGATGGCCTGCCGATCGGGCGCCGAACAGACCGCGACCGAGTGGGCCTGCGCGCAGATGCGCCGCTCGTACCGCGCCAGTCGCCGGGCGTCCAGGCGCGCAAACAGGCGCAACGGTCCGCGATCCAGGTCGGCACGGCGCGCCATGTTCACCGACAGCGCGTCGACCAGATCCAGCACGCAGGGCAGAGGCTGCAGTCGCTGCAGCATGGGACCGAGGCGCGCCATCTGCACATGCGCCAGATCGAACAGCGCGGTGCTCAGCAGCTCATGCAACCGCGCCGATCCCGGCACCTGATCGTAGGCCGCCACCTGCAGCGGCAGATCACTGAACAACGCACGCAATGCGCGCCAGGCCAGACCAGGAGCGTCGCGCCGTGCGACGATCACGCGTTCGCAACAGGCAGCCAGCTCGGCCTCGCCACGTCGATCGCCTTCGGGCGCACCAAAGCTCAGCAACGTGATGGCATGACGCGGCGCCAGCAGCCTGATCTGCTGAAAAGCGCGCAGCTGATCGCCGCGCATCAGCAGGCCGGGGAAGCGATTGGTTATGAACAGGACGCGCATATCCCTACGATTCTGACGTCGCCAAAGCGTCCTGTCGATCAGCAACGCGGCCGTGCCGCGCCAGCAATGACGATCGTTGCGCCGGTCCCTACAATGCGCGTCCTGCATGCGTATTCTCGTCGCCGCCACCAAGTCACCCTGGCCACCTCGAGACGGTGGCCGTCTGGCGCTGTGGCTGACGCTGCAGGGGCTGGCCGATGCCGGTCATGAGTTGATGCTGGTGGCACCGGTGGATACCCAGGCGGAGGCCGATTCCGAAGCTGATCTGAGCGCACTTCGTCGTGTCTGCACGCCGCAGCTCGTGGTGGCTCCGCGGCGAAGTTGGCTGAGGTCGGTGATCGATGCCTTGGGCAACCGTCGCGCTGTGACCGTGGCACGGCACCGGCTTGCGCCAGTGCAGGCCAAGCTCGCCGAAGGGCTGCATACCTGGCGTCCCGATGTGGTGCATGTCGAGCAGTTGCAGGCACTGGGCAATTGCGATGCAGCACGTTGTGCGCGCGTTCCAGTGTTGCTGCGCATGCAGAACGTCGAATCCTCGCTGTGGTATCAGGTGGCGCGGGCGCGTTGGCAGTCGCGGCCATTAGCGTGGGAGGCGCGGCGGCTGCAGCGTGACGAAGTGCGTGCACTGCGCAGCGTCAGCCGCGTCGTTACGCTGACCGAGCGCGATGCGCAGGCGTTGCACGGGGCTGTGGATGCGTCGCCGGCGAACCCTATCACTGCGATCGCTCCGCCGTTTCCGGACGTACTGGACGCGGCGGAGCCGATTTCGGGCCAGCCCTGTGTGGTGCTGGCGGGAAGCTCAGGCTGGTGGCCGAACCGTGAAGGTAACGAGTGGTTTGTCGATCGAGTGCGCCCGTTGCTGATGGCCGCTTTGCCGGATACGCAGGTACATATCTTCGGCGGATCAGCGCGGGCACTACCTGGAATGAGCGTGCATGCAGCGCCTGACGATGCGGTTGCGGCGTTCCCCCGACACGCCATCGCAGCAATCGCATTGCATATCGGATCGGGCATTCGCATGCGCATTCTCGAAGCCTGGGCCCGCGGTCTGCCCGTTGTCGCCACGTCCACCGCGGCAGCAGGGCTGCAGGTGCAGTCCGGACGCGAGTTGCTCATCGCCGATAGCGCAGAAGATTTCGCCGCAGCGATTCGAAGCGTTGTCGAAGCCAAGGCGCTCAGCCCGGCAATGATCGATGCCGGACGCGATTACCTCCGACGCCATCACGACAGCGCCACGCAGACGGCGGCGTTGGTGAAGCAGTACGAAGCGGCCCGGCGGTAGAAGCGATGAATCCCCTCTTCCGCCTGGGGACAGGGTTAGGGTGAGGGGAATGCTCGATAGTGTGTGGTGTTGCGAAGCGGCCGGCACGTTGCAGCGCCGGTTGCTGGCCCGCTACGCTGCGGCTCTGCGCGATCGCCATCCGGGTGGCGCCAGCGTCTTCGTGACATCCATTGCTATCGAGGCAAACCATGAACATCGTCGTGCTTGGCGGGAGCGGCTTCATCGGCTCGCGCCTGGTCGGCGAACTGGCCGCTGCCGGGCATAGCGTGCGCATTTTCGACAAACGCCCCAGCGCCGTGCATCCGGAACGGGTAACGCTGGGCGATGTCCGCGACGCTGCGGCGGTGATGTCGGCGCTGGCGGGCTGCGATTGCGCGATCAACCTCGCCGCCGAACACGCCGATGACGTGCAGCCAAGCTCGCTCTACCAGGACGTCAATGTCGGCGGCGCCCGCAATGTCGTCGCTGGCGCGCAGGTTCATGGTACTGAGCGCATCATTTTCGTCAGCTCGGTGGCGGTCTACGGCCTGGATCAGCCGCTGGCCAATGAATCGTCACCGCTGCAACCCTGCAATGAGTACGGACGCAGCAAGGTCGCTGCCGAATCGGCGTATACCGCTTGGGCTGCTGCCGATCCATCCCGGCGCAGCCTGTTCGTGCTGCGGCCCTGCGTAGTGTTCGGCGAAGGCAATCGCGGCAATGTCCACAACCTGATCGACCACATCCGCCGCCGTCGCTTCGTGATGATCGGCAACGGTAGCAATCGCAAGTCCATCGCCTATGTCGGCAATCTGGTCGATTTTCTGTGCACCTTGATCGCCGCGCCAGCCGGCGTGCAGGTCTGCAACTACGCCGACAAACCCGACTTCAGTACGCGCGAACTGGTCGACGAAATCCGCGCGCTTATGCCCGGAACCGGGAAGGCGCGTCTGCGTCTTCCCTACACGCTGGCGCTCGTTCTGGGCTATGCCTTCGACGGACTCGCACGGCTGCGTGGCCGTCCTCTGGCGATCAGCAGCGCGCGCGTGCGCAAGTTCTGCGCCGACACGCGCATTGCTGCCGACGCCGTACGTGCCAGAGGTTTTCAACCACGCGTGCGCTTGAACGACGCGTTGGCATTGACGATTGCGAGCCTGCGAAGGGAAGATAGCCAATAGCTGCTTGCTGACATCCGCAGCGCACGAGCTGTGGCATGCAGGCACTGGAGTCAACGATGAAGCCCAAGGCACGCCCCGATGCCGCCACGATGAAATTGCACATTCGCGTCGTCAAGCCTGTTGCCGGCTGCGTCTATGCGATGCAGCGCGGCAAAGCCGATATCGAACAGGCGGTCACCGCAGGTGACGCTGATATCGTGTTCACGCTAGATGTGTCCCCGCACACCTCCGCCGACGGCAGTGCGGACATCCGCGGAGCGAACGTGCAAGGCCCGCGTGGTGCGCGTTTCGTCTATATCAATAGCGGCACCCTTGCTGGACAGCACGGCACGTGCTGGACACGTCGCGCCAAGATTCCGCTGCCCGGCGCCATCGCCATGCTTGCCTCGGCCGTCTCATCGGGTGTCGATGCGCTTGAAGCCAGTATCCAAGGCCGCGCCCGTGATGGCGGCCCTGCCTGCGCCAGTGTGCCGTTGCTCGGCGCTGGCTGGACGCAGCGCCGCTAAAGAGGGTCCGACTGCGCTCGGACGCTCTTCATCGCATCGCACGAGGTCCGCATCTTCAGCAAAAAATCGACAATGGTCCCGCGGAAAAATTTGCGAGATTCGGAAACACTCTGGCAGCGCTGTTGTGGGAGTGGCGTCCCGCCGCGAAGCTGTTGCTCTGACTACCAGGATTAGAGCTAGAGCATCGCGGCGGGACGCCGCTCCCACGACGCCGTTCCTACGATTTAAGCGGGTTTGGCAGCAAACGCAGCGCACCAGCCCTTGGCGGCGACGGACTTGCCGGGGAATATGCCACAAGGACGCCAAGCCTCGGCGTCGGACCCTTGCACCAGGCTGCAGCCCGAGCAAATCAGGTTGGGCTTATGGGCAGGGTATTTGGCAGCATCCACCTTGGTGCTGTCGTGCTTGTAGCCCAAAGCCGCGGCAGTCGGGTCAGTCTCTTCCAGATGCGGCAGTTCTGCGGCGTGTACACGGTTGGCCACTACGGCCAGCCCCATGGGAACCAGTAGCGCAACGCCTGAGCTCATAAGAAAATGACGGCGGGAAATGTGCTTGCTCATTGCGGGTCTCCAGTGTGTTGCCAGCAGTTGAATTTGTGTCGGGAATGATGCGCTATATTCGCGCGCTCGTCTTGACCTCGATCAAGATGCCTGCACCCGGTGACGACATGAGCATCCCATACAATACTGAACGCTGGCGTGAATGCGCCCTCGCCCTGGCCGAATGCGGCCGCGACCTGGCGGCGCGTGGCTGGACGCCCGCTACCAGCAGCAATTTTTCCATGCGTTTAAGCGATGTACACGTCGCCATCACGATTTCCGGGCGCGACAAAGGCCGTCTGAGCGAACACGACATCATGGTGGTGGACCTCGATGGCCGGGCCGTTGGCTCCGATCACCGGCCCTCTGCGGAAACCCTGCTGCATACCCAGCTGTATGCACGCGATCCGGATGTGGGCTGTGTGCTGCATACGCATTCGCACAATCAGACGGTTGCCTCGCGCCTGTATGCCGACGAAGGCCAGATCGTTTTCTCCGGCTACGAACTGCTGAAGGCATTCCGCGGCTTCGATACGCACGACACCGTCATGCGCGTACCGGTGCTGCCCAACAGCCAGGATATGCAGGAACTGGCCGGATTCGTTGAAAGCTGGTTGGAAGATGAGGAATCGGCCCAACTTCAGCACGGTACACCGGTAGGCGCCGGATATCTGATCGACGGCCACGGCATTTATGCCTGGGGCAAAGATATGCCCGAAACACGCAGACATCTGGACGCGTTCGAATTCCTGATCGCCTGTGAACTGGACTTGAGGAGACTGGGTGCATGACCCGACTACGTATCTTTAACGAGACCCACCCTGACATGCCGGTGACCGATACCCGCGATGGCGGACTGATCACCGAACTGCTGAACCGTCGCGGTGTACGTTTCGAGCGCTGGAACACGCCGGCGCAGCTTGCGCCTGGCGCAAGCCAGGACGAGGTAGTTGCGGCCTACCGCGGCGACATCGACCGTCTGATGGCCGAGAAGGGTTATCAGGCCGTCGATGTGGTGAGCTTGAATCCGGAACATCCGGACAAAGCGGTGTTCCGCCAGAAATTCTTGAATGAGCACCGGCATGCCGAGGACGAGGTGCGATTCTTCGTCGCGGGTTCGGGATTGTTCTCGCTGCACCTGGACGAACAGGTCTACGAGATCCTGTGCGAACAAGGCGATCTGATCGGCGTGCCGGATAACACGCGGCACTGGTTCGATATGGGACCAAACCCCTACTTCATTGCCATTCGCCTGTTCACCAACCCGGCGGGATGGGTGGCGAATTTCACTGGCGAAGAGATCGCGCAGCGTTTTCCGCGACTCGAAAATTGATGATGAACATCGCTGTTCTCACCGACATAGAAGGCACCACCAGCCGCATCGACTTTGTGCACAAGGTGTTATTCCCGTATGCACGGGCACGCATCGCAGACTTTGTGCGCGCGCATCGCGGCGATATCGATGTCGCCACGGCACTGATCCAGGTAAGCGCCGAATTGGGCAATACCCAGGCATCCATCGATGAGCAGATCGCCGCATTGCTGCTGTGGATCGACGAAGACCGCAAGATCACGCCGCTGAAGACATTGCAGGGCATGATCTGGGCACAGGGCTATGCTGATGGCGATTTCACCGCACATGTCTATGCCGACGCCTGCGATGCTTTGCGGCTCTGGCATGCCGCCGGGCACGCGCTGTACGTCTACAGCAGTGGATCGATCGCTGCGCAGAAGATGTTTTTCCGTTACAGCGTGTTCGGCGATCTGACGCCGCTGTTCAGCGACTATTTCGACACCACGATCGGCGGCAAGCGCGAGGAAGCATCGTATCGACACATTGCCGAACGCATGGGTCGCGCGCCCGCCGATATCCTGTTTCTTTCCGACATCGAAGCCGAACTCGACGCGGCCCGCGCCGCTGGCCTTGGCACCGTGCAATTGGTGCGCACCGACGCACCGCCCATATCCAGCGGCGCACACCGCATCGCCGCGCAGATGACCGCGATCGATCCGAACCATCCGGGATGAACATCACCGGTTCGACACTCGTCGCCGGAGTGCGCTTCACCTTCCTGCTCGGATCAGCGCAACGCCTGCCGCCGGCGGGGCCAGCCGCTTTTTTCCTGGTAGCCGTGCTCTCGGTGTGCGCCGACTTCCTGCTGAGTCTCTTCCTGGTCAATGTCGCCGAGTATTACTATGCCTCCGGACTTACGAGCAGCACCTTCTGGATCGCGCAGGCGTTGGTGGTGGCCTGGCTGCTGACCCTTTGGGCACGTCGCCCGGCGTGGATCTGGTCGGTCGCCACATGGTTACTGCTGATCAGCCTGTTCGTGCGCGCTGTGGTCTGCCCTATTCTTTCGACCGATCCCGAGTTCGACGATGCCTGGCTGACCTTCGAACAAGGCAGCTTCGTCGTCGCTCTGGGTGGCTGGATGTTCGTGTCGGCGTTGCGTATCTGGCGCTGGCTGGAGCCGCCATGGCACAACGCGCACGTCGCCTTGTTCGCGCTGCTCACTGCGATCGGTATTGCGCTTCCGCATCACTACGTGACGTATCGTCCCGGCTACGTATTGGGGAACTACGGTAAACTCGACGAATTCGATGATATCGATGCGTCCGACGCCTTCGTAATCGAAGACCTGTTTGCCGAGCAGGATCAGCGCGTTGATGCCACGCTCGCGGCACTGGCACCGCAACGTCCGGGGCATGTCGACATCTATCTGGTCGCACTCGCCGGCTATGCCAGCGAAAATGTGTTCAACAACGAAGTGCAGTATGTACGCACGTTGTTCGAGAGCCGCTTCGATGCCAAAGGCCGCAGCATGGTGCTGGTCAATCACCTCGATACGCTGAAAGACACGCCACTGGCGACCGAACGCAATCTCAGGCGCACGTTGAAAGGCATCGCCAAGCGCATCGATGTGGATGAGGACATGGTGTTTCTATTTCTCACATCGCACGGCAGCGATGACCACGCGTTCGCGATCGAACTGGGTAATTTGGCATTGCAACAGATCACGCCCGACTCGCTGGCGAATGCGATAGACGAGGCGGGAATTCGTTGGCGTGTAGCGGCAATCTCGGCCTGCTACAGCGGCGGCTATGTCAAACCACTGAGCGCCTCCACGGCGCTGGTGATGACGGCGGCACGTTCCGATCGCACCTCGTTCGGCTGCGGCACCGATTCCGACATCACCTATTTTGGCCGCGCCTATTTTTCCGAAGCACTGAACCAGACCGACGACTTTGTCGCTGCGTTCACTATCGCCAAGGACGCCATCGCCAAACGCGAACGCGCAGACGGCGAAACCCCATCAGAGCCGCAGATCGCCAGCGCCGCGTTGATCGAAGCCAAGCTTGCCGAATGGCGCAGTCAGCAGCAGCCAGGGCCGCCTCTGCCGTTTGTTGCACCGATCAAGAACGCCCGTCCCGCCACTGCTGACGCGCAGTAATCGCACTTGCCGGAAAATCGCAGAACAGTGCATCGACGCCGATTGCAAACAGCGCGGCATACTCGGACTGCACCGTTATGAAGTCGGGCATGATCGCGTCATCGCGCAGCGTCCAGACGTGCACTTGAAGGTCCAACGCATGCGCCAGCTCCGTCAGGTCCGACTCAGCGTTTGAGCCGATCAGGCATGTCTTGGACAACGCAACGCCCGAGAGCCACGGCGCCTGATGCTTAAGCCGATTGAGGTCCGCCGCATTGATTCGTTCGAACAGCGCGAAGGTCGGATTACCGCAGGCCTCCGATATCCGTTGCAGTGGATCAATTTCGAAACACTGCACCCAGATCGGACTGGTGGCACCGTTCAGCTGGCGATCCTGCAGATCCCGGATCAGCAATGCCGTTGAGTCGATGCCCTTGGCCAGCAGCGCGCTGGGATGCTTGATCTCGGGATAGACGCCAAGCGTTTTGCCGTCACGCCAACAAGTTGCGGCAAGGTCCAAAACGTCGGAGAAACGCGGCAGCGCAAATCGGCCATCGTAGGCACGGCTTCGCGCTGGGAATGGCTGAACGGCACGTAGCTGCAGCAGACGTTCGGCGTCGAAATCCTCGGCAAACCAGCGCGCCCGTTCGCGAACGAATTTTTCTGAGGTATCGCGCCAGTCAATGCGCGACCCCACGTCGGTGCTACGCGACAGTTCACGCTCATGACGCGCGAACAGCACGCCGTCGCGACTTGGCACCAGATCCGGTTCGATCAGATCCGCCCCTTGCTCGATCGCCAATCGATAACCTTCCAGCGTGTGCTCGGGGCGAAGCCCTGAGGCGCCGCGATGCGCAATGATGCGCGGTGCGTTGCCATCCAGCGTGCGCCAGGCACTCACGCAGACTTCAGTCGCCGCGCGCGCAGCGTGTCCATGACCGTGGCCAGCGAACTACCACGCACATGCAGCAGAACGCCCAGGTGATAGATCAGGTCGGCGGCCTCGCCCTCAAGCTGCTCGACCGATTGCGCGGCACCGGCCAGCGCAGCCTCGACACCTTCTTCGCCAACCTTCTGTGCAACGCGCAGCGCGCCCTGATCCAGCAGCTTGGTGGTGTAGCTGCCGGCGGGGCGATCGCGGACTCGCTGCGCAATGGTGTCATCGAGTGTCGCCAATTCACTGAAGCGCGGCTTAGACGCCGGATCGAAGCAGGTTTCGGTGCCGCGGTGGCAGATAGGGCCCTGTGGATTCGCCAACACAAGCAAAGTGTCTGCGTCGCAGTCGATCGCGACATCGACCAGATCCAACCAGTGACCCGATGTCTCGCCCTTGGTCCAGAGCGTGTCACGACTGCGACTGAAGAAGGTCACCCGTCGTGTTTCGAGTGTCTTGGCCAGAGCTTCGCGGTTCATGTAACCAAGCATCAATACATGGCCATTGCGCGCATCCTGCACGATCGCCGGCAGCAGGCCAGCACCTTTGAACCAATCGATGGCATCGAGATTCACCGGGTGCGTCATGACCGAATTGCCACATCGTGCTGTTTCAGAAATCCCTTGAGGTCCGGGATACGAATACTGCCGTTGTGAAAGACCGTAGCAGCCAGAGCACCGTCGACATCGGCCTGTTCGAACACGTCCAGGAAATGCTGCATGCTGCCGGCACCGCCCGAAGCGATCATCGGCACCGGGCATTGCGCGCGTACCGCACACAATTGCTCGATGTCGTAACCGCCGCGCACGCCGTCGGAACTCATACAATTGAGCACGATCTCGCCGGCACCGCGACGTGTCGCTTCCTGAACCCATTCCAGCGTGGTGCGTGCCAGGCCGCGCGAGCGCTGCGGATCGCCGGTGTACTGGTGCACGCGCCATTCGTCATCGACGCGCTGACTGTCTACTCCGATCACCACGCATTGCACGCCAAATGCCTCGGCGAGTTCATTGATCAACTCCGGTCGTTCCAGCGCGGGGGAATTCACCGACACCTTGTCGGCGCCGCTGTAGAGAATGCGACGCGCATCTTCTACACAGCGGATACCACCGGCAACGCAGAACGGAATATCCAACGTACGCGCCACGCGTTGCACCCAGTCTGCATCTGCTACCCGGCCCTCGGGACTGGCGCTGCTATCGTAGAACCCCAGCTCGTCGGCGCCTGCATCGCGATAGCGTTGCGCCAATTCTTCTAGTCCGCCCATGACAACGTGGTCGCGAAAGCGCACGCCCTTGACCACCTGGCCATCGCGCACATCCAGGCAGGGAATGATCCGCCTGGTCAACATGCCAGTGCCTCCGCCAGAGTGAAACGACCCTCCAGCAAGGCACGCCCCATCACCACACCAGCGCATCCAGCGGCGTGCAGTGCCGCCAGGTCGGTGAGTGTCGACAGACCTCCGGAGGCCTGAATGCGCAGTGCCGGATAGCGCGCAGTCAATCCGGCATAGAGATCAGTATTCGGGCCGGACAGCATGCCGTCACGTGCGATGTCGGTACACAGCACGTCCTGGATGCCGGCCGCAAGAAACTGATCGAGACGATCATGCAAAGTGATCTCGGTTGACTCGGTCCAACCCGACACTGGCAAGCGAAACACACCATCGGCGTCGCATCTCGTATCGAGTGCAATCAGGATGCGTTCCTGGCCAAACTCTTCGGCCCAGGCGATGACCTGATCCGGAGCGCGCACGGCGACACTGCCAATCACCACCCGGGCAACACCAGTGGTCAACATCATTTCCACGTGCGAACGTGTGCGGATGCCACCGCCTGCTTGAACCGACAACCCGGTGCCGCTGCAGATTTCGGCAATCAAATGACGTTGCGTGGCGCTGCCGTCACGCGCGGCATCCAGATCGACGACATGCAGATGCGTGGCGCCCTCACGCTCATAGCGCTGCGCCAGCGCCAGCGGATTGACGTCGTAACGTGTCTCCGCTGCGAAGTCACCCTGACGCAATCGCACGACGCGACCATCACGTAAATCTATAGCGGGAATACGGATCATCAACGAATCTCAAGAAAATTGGAGAGCAGACGCGCGCCGACCGCAGCAGACCGCTCGGGATGAAATTGCGCACCATAAAAATTGCGCCAGGCGACGACAGCACTGAAGGTATGCCCATAGGTGCATGTTGCCACCGTGGCCAGTCCCAGCGGTACAGCATAGCTGTGTACAAAGTATCCACAATCACCATTTGCGATTCCTGCCATCAGCGGAGATTCGGCAAGCCGCTGCAGACTGTTCCAGCCCATATGGGGTACACGGCCCGATTCAGCCTCGACGAAACGCGAAACCCGCCCCGGCACCACGCCCAGACATCGCGTTTCGGATTCCTCCGACGACTCGAACAGCAGCTGCATGCCCAGACAGACACCGAGCACCGGCTGGGTCAGTTTGGGAATCAAGGCATCCAGCCCACTGTTGCGCAGCCTCTGCATGCCGGGTTTGGCGGCACCCACACCAGGCAGAATGACATGCGTGGCACGTCGGATGCGTTCGCTATCGGCGCTCATTTCGGCGGCAACGCCCAGGCGTTGCAGCGCTGCCTGCACCGAACCGATATTGCTGCCGCCAGCGTCCACCAGTACGACATCGAGATTCCCCGGAACAGGCATCAGAGACTACCCTTGGTGCTGGGAATACCTTCACCTTCCCGGCGAATCGCCTGACGCAGCGCGCGCGCAAACACTTTGAAACACGCCTCCACCATGTGATGCGTGTTTTCGCCACGCACCTTCAAGTGCAGATTGGCACCCAGCGCATCGCACAGCGATCGAAAGAAATGCGGCACCATCTCGGTAGACAATTCGCCCAATGAAGTACGCGGAAATGCGCCATCGAACACGAAATGCGCACGTCCGGAGAGATCCAGCGCGGCCTCGGCCAGTGTCTCGTCCATAGGCAGGGTGAAGCCATAACGAGCAATGCCGCGCTTGTCGCCCAGCGCCTTACGCAGCGCCTCCCCCAGCGCCAACGCCGAATCTTCGACGCTGTGGTGTTCGTCGATGTGGCTGTCGCCGGCGCAGATCAGATTCAATGCAAACCCGCCGTGGCGGCCGATCTGCTCCAGCATGTGATCGAAGAAACCGATACCGGAGGCGACCTCGGCCCGCGCCTCACGATCCAGATCCACGCTGACGCGAATGCGGGTTTCGCTGGTGTTGCGCTCCACCGTTGCGGTACGCGGGGCATCGACCAGCACATGCGCGATCTCATCCCAGCTCATCGCCCCCGGCCCGAGCTTGAATCCGCGCACACCCAGATTGCGTGCAAATTCCATATCGGTCTCGCGGTCGCCGATCATCGCACTCTGCGCAAAATCCAGCGTGCCGGAACGCAGATAGTCGAGCATCATGCCGATGCCGGGCTTGCGTGTCGGCGCATTCTGGCGCTCGAAGTGCGGATCGATATGGATGGCGTCAAAACGGATGCCCTGGGTTTCCAGCAAGTCGAGCAGAAAACGCTGCGGCTTTTCGAAGTGCTCGACTGGAAAGCTGTCGGTACCCAGGCCGTCCTGATTGGACACCATCACCAACCGATAGCCGGCACCGACACAGCGCAGCAACGCCGGCACCACACCCGACACCAGGCGCAGTTTTTCCAGCGAATCAATCTGGAAATCGGCAGGCTCCTCTATCAGCGTGCCGTCGCGGTCAATGAACAGAATGCGTCGCAGGCCGCTCATGCCGCCCTCCGTGCTTCCTGCAATGTCGCCACAACGGCATCGTTCTCCTCGGGTGTCCCCATCGAAATGCGCAGTGCGTCTTCAAGCCCCGAATATTTGCGCAGACTGCGCACGATCACACCGGCGCGACTGAGCGTCGCATAGCTGGCCTCGGCGTCGCGCAGCCGCACCGTCAGGAAATTGGCGGCTGACGGCAGTATCTCGAGGACCTCCCCCAGCCTCAGCAATTTGGAACGCAGACGTTCGCGTTCGCCGGCGATCGAACTGACGCGCTCACGCGTCTGCTGCAGAGCGACTGACTGCAGAGCGCTCAGCGCCGCCAGAATACAGGCCGAAGGCAATGGGTAGGGCGGCATGATCCTGCGCAGCAGTCCGATGATGGCTGCATCTGCAATGGCGACACCGATGCGGGCACCGGCAAGGCCGTGTGCCTTGCTCAAAGTGCGCAGCACCACCACGTTGTCGAAGCGCGGCAACAGGGATACCGCGCTTGCCGATTCACTGAACTCGATGTAGGCCTCATCCACGATCAGCAGGGCACGATCGTGCAACGCCCCGGCGATGCGCTCGATCAGATCCAGGCCGAATAGATTGCCGGTGGGATTGTTGGGGTTGCACAGGTACACGATGCGCGTCTGCGCACCGACCTGGGCCAGAACGCCGTCGGCGTCGTAGGCATATCCCTGATCCGCCAGCAATGGCACCTCGCGCACGGCAGCGCCCTGCACCCGGGCAGCAACCGCATACATGCCGAAAGTCGGCGGTGACACGATGACGTTGCTGGCGCCTGCGGCACAGAATGCGCGCGTCAGCAGGTCGATGGCTTCATCACTCCCACGGCCGACGAAAATACGTTCCGAATTCACACCGTAGAGCGCTGCCAATGCCGCCACCAGCTCAGCGGGTTGCGGTTCCGGATAGCGATTCAATGCACGCGCCGCCGCATCCGGCTGCGACCAGGGCAATTCGTTGGCATTCAGCCACACCTGGCCCTCACTGGCCTCCATGCGCGCCGATGAGTACGCTTGCAACCGCAGCAGTTCTGGACGAGCCAGATCGAGCACACTCATGGCCTCGCCTCCAGACGCACCGCCACCGCATTCGCATGCGCCTGCAGGCCCTCGGCCTGGGCGAGCCGCATCGCACAGGGCCCGATGCCAGCCAACCCGGCGACGCTGAGCTCCTGCACGGTGATGAAGGTCAGGAAGCTCTGCACGGATACGCCGCTGTACGCGCGCGCAGCGCCATACGTCGGCAATACATGATTGGTGCCGCTGCAATAGTCGCCTACCGATTCGGGCGCATAGTTGCCGAGGAATACCGAGCCGGCACTGCGCACGCTGGCGAGGCAACGCCTCGCATCACGCACCGAAAGAATCAAATGCTCGGGCGCATAACGGTTCGAAATGGCGATGGCCGTTTCGACGCTGTCGACTTCGATGATGCGGCTGTTGTCCAGCGCAAGATTGGCGATCGTTGCACGCGGCAGCGCTGCCAGCTGCAGCGCCAGTTCCTGTTGCACGGCGGCTACAATGGCCGCCGATGTGCTCAGCAACAACACCTGAGAATCCGGGCCATGCTCGGCCTGCGACAACAGGTCCGCGGCGACGAAGCGTGGCGACGCCGTGTCGTCGGCGATCACCAACACTTCGGACGGCCCGGCCGGCAGATCGATCGCGGCGCCTTCGCTATCGGCGGCAACCAAGAGCTTGGCCGCCGTAACCCAGGCGTTCCCCGGTCCGAATATCTTGTCGCAGCGCGGTACCGACTCGGTGCCATAGGCCATTGCCGCAATCGCCTGCGCACCCCCGAGCTTGAAGACACGACGTATGCCGCAGCGTCTGGCTGCATACAGCACGCTCGGCTCGACACGTCCGTCGGCCTGCGGCGGCGAGCACAGCACTGCGTCGCTGCCTGCAATTTCTGCCGGCACGCCCAGCATCAACGCAGTGGAAGGCAGCGGCGCCGACCCCGCTGGAACGTAAAGACCTACGGTCGGGATCGCGCGCGTGATGCGTTCGCAAACGACGCCCGGCGCGGTTTCGACGCGCAGATTCTGCGGGACGGCGGCAATGTGGAAAGCGCGGATGCGGGTATAAGCCTCGTCAATCGCAGCGCGCAGATCTGCCGGCAACTGCGCCGTCGCGGATTCAAACTCGGCCTCGGCCACCTCGATCACGCCCAATTCGACGCCATCGAAACGTCGCGTCAGTGCGCGCAAGGTGGCATCGCCATCGGCGCGCACCTGTTCGATCAGCCGCGCGACCTCACTCGCGATCTCGTTCTGGCGTTTCTGTACCGGACGGCGCAGTGACTCGGTGCGCGCCGCCTCATCCAGGCGGTTCCAGTCGATCACCTTCATGCCAGCATCCTCTCCACCGGCACTACCAGCAGTTGCGTGGCACCAGCGCGTTGTATTGCCTCAAGTTCGGCCCAGCCAAACGCGCCCGACACGATGCTCTGCAACGCGAGTTGGTCGTCATCGCCCTGCACCGCCATCACCGTAGTGCTGGCGTGCAATGGCAGCGAGCCACGTACGCTATCGAGCGTGGAGCGGCTTACACGCATCAGTAACAGGCGCGTCTCGCGCACCGCCATCACACCATCCAAACGCCGCAGCAACAGGTCGTACATCGCCTGCCTGGCGTCGAGAAACTCGGTCGCGGCGGCGGCCAGCACCGCTTCGCTATCGAAAATCTTTACCGACTCCTTGAGCTGATTGGCGACCAGCGTGGCACCGGACGAAACCAGATCGCAGATCACGTCTGCAGTACCCAGTCGCGGCGCGATTTCCACCGAGCCGGACAGCACGACGATCTGCGCCGACACGCCTTCTGCGGCCAGATAGCGCGCCAGCAGGCGCGGATAACTGGTCGCAATGCGCCGGCCGACGAGATCCTGTGCGCTCTCGAAAGGATCGTCCTGTGGCGTGGCGATCGACAGCCGGCAGCCGCCGTAACCCAGCGCGCGCAATTCCTGCAGACTGCTCGCGCCGTTGACGGCAATCTGATCAAGCCTCTGTTCTTCCAGCACATTGCGTCCGACGAAACCCAGGTCGCAGACACCATCGGAAATCAGCCCCGGAATATCGTCATCGCGCACCAGCAGCAGGTCTACTGGATGGGTCTCGCCAAAGCAAAACAGCTTGTCGCGGCTCTGGCGGAATTTGAGCCCGCACTGCGCCAGCAGCTGCTGCGACGCATCCGACAATCGTCCTGACTTCTGTACCGCGATGCGCAGTCGGTCACGCGTTTTCATTTCTGCCTTCCCTTGCTGTTTTCGTTGCTGACGCCGGCACTACGCTGCTGTGCCTTGAACGCCGATGCCGCGTTGTGGGTTGCGCTGCCTGCGACAGCGTTGAGATTCAGACGACGCGCCGCCAGTTGATAGCCGCCCTCACCCATGGTCAGGCAGCGCGCGACACGCCCTATCGTGGTGACACTGACCGCGGTCAGATCATGTATCTCACGATACGGCACACCGCGCAGCAGATAGGGCACCACGCGCCAACGATCCGAAAGCGCCTCCAGTTCCGCCGGCGTGCACAGGTCGAGCAGCAGTTCCCGTGCTTCCTCTGCGGAACGCATACTGGACACCGCATCGAACAGGTCGGGATGCTCAAGATCGGTGCCATCGACTTTGATCCAGCGTCGTTTCATCGGTTCAATAAGCTATTGCACTAGTGTGATAGCGCATTGTTACACAAGAGCGTGGCACTTCACAAGCATTGCGCGGCGCAGACAGATACATTAAGCGTTGTCGGGGTATCAGGGATCTTCTGAACAAGCGCGTCTTAGGCTGGTGAGTAAGGTGAGTCGCTTTTACGATGCCCTCTGGCATCGTCAGACGAGCCGAACGCCCGGCGGTGACGCCGGGCCGGAAAGCGCAGCGAACCCCGCAGCGATGCAGAATTGCTGGGGTTCGCTGCGCTCACCGCCAGCCTACTTCAGGTTTTTGCACCGGAAAAATTTCAAAGTGCGGAGGTTTCCCAGGTGCCACGAATTCGCGCCATCCTTCTGACACTACTCGCCTGCGCCTGCTCCTGGGTTGCGGCGGCAGATGCTGATCGCGTTCACCTTGTCGAAGGCAGCAACCAGGTCGTACCCGTGGGCGCGCTACGCGTGCTGCAGGATCCCAGTGGCAGTCTGCTCGCCGATCAGGCCTTGGTGCAATTGCGCCGGGACTCGGCCACTCGCGTTGAAACCTGGCCGCCTACGTTTGGCTTCTCCGATGGCGTTTACTGGTTTCACCTCACTGCCTTCAATGAATCGCATGCCGACGCCCGCTGGCTGCTGGTCATCGAGTATGCCCTGCTCGACCAGCTTGACCTCTACGTATATGACGCCAGCGGTGCCCGCACGCATCAGCGTGGTGGCGACCGTGAGCCATTTTCATCGCGGCGCTTCTCCCATCGCCATTTCAATTTCGCGGTGGAAATTCCCGAAGGCGAAAGCCGCGAGCTGCTGCTGCGCGTGGATACCGAGAGTTCAGTGCAAGTGCCGCTGCTGCTCTCGACGGAGACCGAATTCCTCGGTCGCAATCAGCATTGGCAGTTCGAGCTCGGCATTTATTACGGACTGATCTTCGGCCTGCTGGCCTACAACCTGCTGCTGTTCTTCTCGACGCGCGATCGCAGTTTTCTGTACTACGTGCTTTACGCTGCGACGTTCGCGCTCGGCCAGGCCAATATCAACGGCCTCACTTATCAATACCTTTGGCCCAATGCGCCGATCTGGGACGACTTCGCGCTGATCCTGCTGATCCCCGCCTCATTGATCGCCATCCTGGCGTTCACGCGCCGATTCCTGGAACTTCCACAGCGCGCGCCCACTGCCAATCGCGTTCTGGTCGCCATGATGGCGGTAATGGCGGTGTTGCTGATCGCTGCTCCGTTCATCGGCTATCGCCTTGCCATTCGACTGGAAACCGCGAGCGTGTTTCTGGTTGCGGCGGTGGCGATCGGCTCGGCCATCAGTGCCTGGCGCAGACAGATGCACGCAGCGAAATATTATCTTCTGGCATGGACGATGATGTTGCTGGGCATCGTCGTCTACGCCTCGGTTTCGTTCGGACTGCTGCCGAAGAATGTCTATACCGAATACGGCATCATGTTCGGATCGGCAGCGGAGATGGTGCTGCTTTCGTTCGCGCTGGCCTATCGCATCAACGAGCTACAGAGTGAGAACCAGCAGCTGCACGCCGACACCGCCGAACGGTTGGAAGCCCGCGTCAACGAACGCACCACCGAGTTGCACAATGCACTGGGTGAGCTGCAGAGCGCCAATCGTCGTCTGCGCGAATACAGTCAGCGCGATGGCCTGACGGGTGCCCACAACCGCTACTTCCTCGACGAGGCACTGGAGCGTGGGCTCAAGATCGCGCACGAACGCAATGAGCCGTTGTCACTGTTGATGGTGGATATCGATCACTTCAAAGGCATCAACGACCGCTTCGGACACCTCGCGGGCGACAGCTGCTTGTGCGCAGTCGCCGCCAAGCTTCGCTCCTGCATTCGCGAAGCCGATGATTTCGTGGCGCGTTTCGGCGGGGAGGAGTTTGTCGTGATGCTTCCCGGCGCCGATCGTCAGGCCGCGGCGATACGGGCCGAGATGCTGCGCCGGGAAATCGAGGCCATGCGCGTCACCCACGCCGATCAGAAGCTGGCGATGACAGTCAGCATCGGTGTGGTTACCCAGGCCGGCGACCAGGCCGGGCATGCGCGCGAACTGCTGCAGCAGGCCGATCAGGCCTTGTATGCGGCCAAGAGCCGGGGACGAAACTGTGTGGTGGTGGCGGAGTAACCGTGGACCTGTAGGAGCGGCGTGAGCCGCGATGCTCTTGCTCTTGACTCTGTAGATCGGGGCTTGCTCCGCTGCTTTTGATCTGGTCTCAACGTTGGCAAAGATCAAGAGCAGCGGAGCAAGCCCCGATCTACAGAGTCAAGAGCAAGAGCATCGCGGCTCACGCCGCTCCTACAGGTCCACGGTTACTCCGCCACCACCACACAGTTTCGT
>JANMUE010000135.1:0-1728 GCA_031391205.1 Lysobacterales bacterium
ACATCGGGAAGCATCCATTGGTGATCGTCGCGAATCCACTGCGCACCCGAGTAACGCATGATCGATTCGTATAGTGCCGGCCCAGCCGCACTGCTGCGCGTGGTTTCAAACAACGGATGCTGCCGCCATAAGCGCCTAGCGGCGTCCATCGCACCATTGCGCGCGTGATCAACGATAGGCTGCCATAGGCAGTGCCACGCATCGGACCATTCCCATCCCACCAGACTGGGACTAATGAGAATCAAATTGCGCACACGTTCTGGATGATCAAGCGTGAAGTTCAACGCGATGCTGCCACCCATCGACACGCCGATCAGATCGCAGTGCTCGATTCCCGTTGCATCGAGCATGGCCAGCATATCGCTTGCATGATTGAACGACTCGTTGCTGTGGCTTACGGAGCGACCGAATCCGCGCAGGTCGTAACGCAATGCAGGCAGACACCCCGCCAGCGCCGTCCACACGCTATCCCAGGTATGCAAATCATCACCAAATCCGTGCACAAAGGCGGCGCGCGGAGACGCGCCTTGAACGTCAACGCAGAGGTCTGCACCTGATACTGGTACGGTAGTGATCACGCGACGCACTTCAGCACGTCGGATGGCGCTCGGCAACTCGCCGCCGTGGGCAGCATGATAGTAGGTTCCGGGGTGCTAGAAAAAAGACATAGGAGGGACGACCGCAGAAATGCGCTCGTCCCTATTGGTGCCGGCGGCTAATGGGCGCCTAATTTCTTGTCGATGTGACCGAACGGGCGCGGTCCCCACCACCAATGCGATCCCCACTCGTACTTCTTCTTCCCGACGTCTGACTTAACGGCTGACAGCAGCACCAGCTTTGCGTCTTCCCGCAGCAGAACACGGAAGCAGAGCTTCATTTAACAGTAATGACTCACTTATCTTTTCTCCACTTTTTAAACGCTATGTTGGTATTGCGACAGCTCTCGCGTTCGGGTATGTATGCTTCTCGCTGCTGTGGCAAGAACACTTCGTGACGTACAGGCAGCTAACTACTTAGTCTAATAATCAGGGATAAGCTGCCAAAGCCAAACCCGGTGTGAACCGGGGACGGAAAGCTACGAGTCTTGCAATAACTAGAGTACAGGCTCAAATGGTTGAGCGCTTTTCTAACGCATTGCCAAGATAGTCGAGTCGCCAACTTTCCCGACCAATCTCGGGGAATCAATATGAACGCGCTCAAAACTTTGTTGGCTGTTTCTGTGCTCATCGCAACCGGCGGTGCTCAAGCTGCAATCGTTGCCACCTACGATTACAGTCTCAACGGTACCGCTGACGTCACACCGGGCGGCCTTCTCGATGGCATTCCATTCACGGGCACATCAACTGGTTCTGGCACCGCTTCGCTAGATGACTCAGGCGTACTGACGCTAATCGGTGTCCACACCGTCACCCTCGACTTTGATTATCAAGAAACCATTGCCGGAACCACCACATTATTTGGATCGTATGCTGGTGGCACGTTCACTCCGACCTCTGGCCAATTCGATTTAACTGCATGCGACTGCGGTAGCACGCCCTTGGCCTACAATAGTGTAAGCGGCTCCGTACTGCTCTCAGGTGGTTCTATCAACACCGTTCTAGACTTGCCTTTCGGTGGTCGCGTAACTGATACGTGGACATTAACGCCGACTACGCCCGCTGTTCCAGTACCTGCCGCCGCATGGTTGTTCGGCTCGGGTCTGTTGGGCTTGGCAGGCATCGCTCGTCG
>JANMUE010000165.1:0-29618 GCA_031391205.1 Lysobacterales bacterium
CCGCAACCTGCCTTCGCTCGGCCCAGACGGCATGGATGAGCACGATGCCGCAATCACAGCCCGAATCGTTGCAGTAGTGCTCGCGGAACAGGAACGTGCCCACGGGCCGCTCACGCCGGTCGGTCAACGTGAACGCGAGGCTCTCCTTCCTGGCCACGTCCATGAACAAGAGATCGAACGGCAGCATGTGCTGGGAAACGCTGGCACACCGTCCGGGTGGCGCCAACGGCAGGATCGTTACCGCAGCAGCAGATTGGTGAAGGGTCGCCGGTTTCCAGCGGGTACGCCTTGAAGTCCCGGGCGTCCGTGGAAAGGATGCGGCCGGAGCCGCAGCCAAGTTCCAGCGCCGGGCCGCCTTCCTCGCGGCAGCGGGCGAGGTAGTAGCCGATGTCGTCGAAAGGCATGTTGCTGCCCATGTCGGTGGCATAGACTTCGGCAATCTGGTCGTACGAAAAATCATTCATCGCCAGCTCCTTAGGGAACCTCTGAACAAGTCCGGAGCCGCGATAGCCCCCTGAGTCAGGGGGCGAAAAACTGCAGGTTTTTCCGGGTATGGCAAGCAATAAGCTGTGTAGCGAAGTAGAAGTGGTGACTTATTCAGAGCTTCCTCAGCTGTGCGGCAGCTTCAATGCCCAGTGACGCATAGAGTGCGACCAGTCGGCCGGCCGCCGCATCCCAACCCAGCAAACGTCGATCGCCAAGCGTCGGTACTTCATCGGCATGACGCTGCGCGCGATCGGCCAGCAGCTCGAGGATCGGTGTTGTCATTGTGGCGACGTCGGCCACTCGACGCAGCGCGCGCCCGTTGTAGTCGTCATAGCCGCGTGCACCAGCGGCAGTGGAAACGCAGATGCGCCCGGCCAGCAGGGATTCGGCGACCTTGAGTGCGGAGCCGCGGATTTCCTGCTGCGGATTGATGGTGAGGCTGGCACCGGCCAGCCAGGGTGCCAGATCGACGAAGCGATCGATGATCTGCACGCCCGCTGCGCGAAACTCGGGATGCGCCGCCGCAACCGCCTGCGCACCCACACCGGAAAGCACGGTGAGCACGGCCTGCGGGTGCTGGCGGCGGATGTCGGGCCAGCATTGATTGACGAAGGCGCGCAGCCCTTCGACATTGGGCGCATAACGGAATGGTCCTGCGAACAGCAGGTTCGGCGCATCCGGCGAGGGCAGGTAGTGCGCCATGCGATCGATGGCGCCGTTGGGCACGATGGTCGCCTGCTGCGGCGCGAGCAGGGCCGCGTCTTCGGTCGAGCAGGCGATCAACGCCTGATAGCCCGCCATTGCCGCGCGCTGGAAGCCGTCGCTGGCACCGCCATCAAGATAGACATCGTGCAGGTCCAGCACGAAGGGCGTTGCGCCGATGCGGTCTTCGACGAGCAGTGCCGGTTCCATGAATTCGACCTGCACCGCGGCTGGCTGATGCACGCGTTGCAGGCGACGCAGCTCGGCGCGTAGTCGCGCGTTGGCATGGCTTTGCATGCGTTCCGGCAACGTACCAGGGGCAGCGCCGGCGATGTCGGCGCGGCCCTGCACCAGATGCACGGACTGAAAATGTCGAAAGCCCGCCTCCGACGCCACGCTATGTACACCGCGTTCGTCAGATAGCAGGATCAACTCGAACGATCGCGACAGCCGCTCTGCCAGCTCGGCGATGCGCCGACCGCCACCATGCGATGGCGGAAACACCGCGAATGGTGACACCCACAGCAGCCGCGGCCGGCGCTGGCGCAGCACGCTCGGGGCATAGTAACGATGCGGTGCGGTGGCGAGATCCAGGCCATCGGCACGCGCTGCGCTGGCCTGATGACGGCGTTGCGCAACCTGGTATACGTTGCGCAGCGTACAGATCTCGCGCTGTGTATCTGGCGCGAGGCTGACCAGGTGGGTCAACGCATGCTTGCCCAGCCGCCCGCACAGCCCATGGCGCAGATCGAACAGCACTTCGTTGCGTTCGATGATGCGGTCGATTTCGGTCGCTTCGTGGAAGCGGCGGATGGTGCCGCGGTGTTCATGCACGGCATGCGATGTCGGCACGAACAGGCATTCCAGATCGTCCTCCCAGGCGCGCACGCCCCAGTCGGTGTCCTCGTAGTAGAACGGTGCAAAGCCGCGCGAGCTTGCGACGTAGCGCCGCAGGTGCTGCGTCTGGAACAGCGCCGAACCGCCGCCGCCATAGAGCGCGCCGCGGGCGAAGTCTGACGCCTCCGGGGTGCGCTCGAACATCACGGCACGCGCGCCCTCGATGCGGAAATCCGACCAGCCGGTTTCCTCACGGCGTCGCGTCGGATCAGAGAAAAAAATCTGCGAAGTCAGTGCAAACACCCAGGCCGCGCGGTACGGCAGCAGCTGAGCTATCGCATCCTCGGCCAGGTGCATGTCGCTGTTCAGCAGATAGGTCCAGCCATGCCGCACCCGTGCCATGCCAGCTTCGATCGCGCCGTTGAAGCCAAGCGGCTGGGTATGAAACTGCCAGTCGACCTTCGGATACTCGCTTTCCAGCGCAGCGAACTCCGAGCGCTTGCCGCCATTGACGACAATGATCAATTGGGTCGGCTCGTTCAACTGCGCCAGCGCAGCCATGGCATTGGCCAGCGTCGGCGCGAGCAGATCCGGTGTGCCGCGGTCGGGGATGATCAGCGAGACACCGGGCGCTGGCGCCGGTGCGCGCGGGCCACGCCGCGACGCACGCGCTCGATCGCCGTAACGCACCGCCAGATACATCGGCGTCAGGCGCAGCAGGCGGTGCATTTTCGCAAGCACCTTGGTCAGCATCAGACCACCTCGTCGTGGCGCAGGCCACAGGGCAGGCCGCGTCGGGTCAGTGCGTAAGCGCGCAGTGCCTGTTCGGCGAACATCGCGCACCAGACATTGGCTTGGTCGGGATCGCGGGCGGGATCGAAGGCGATGCCACGGGCATTGACGCGCGCGACCAGGGCGTCGGCCAGGCGATCGATCGCAGCAGTGGTCTGTGGTTGATGCGTGTCGACATCAAGCGCAACCGCCATGCGCAGCGTCTGCGCGATCACATCGCTGCGGCGCACGCCGGTATCGCCGGGTGCTTCGGGCAGGCTGCCGTCGCTGTGCTGCAGCGACAGCAGCGTCGCCAGCCAGTGCCGCAGCGGCGCGGGCGCCAGCGCCTGCGCGGTCAGTGCGCCTTCCATTGCATACAGTGTCGGATGCAGCATGCCGATGCCCGAGTTGACGCCCAGGCCATGCACCTGGTCGACCATGGCCGCGCAGGCCGACACCAGCGTGTTGGGCAGCGACAACAGTGATGCCGCCATCAGCGTGCGGCTCGCGGCCTTGGCCAGGAACGGTCCGCCCGCGGTCGACCAGCGCGGGATGGGGGCGAGCTCCGGCTGTGCCCAAAGTGCGGCACGCAGACGACCCTGCTGATCGAGAAAACCTGGCAGCGCATCACTGAGCCCGCGCAATCGTCCCGCATTTACGCTGACGAGCCCGGCCTTGTGCACCTGTGCCAGGCCGCCAGCGAGCATGCCCAGATCGAAGAAGAACTGGGCGCCGTTGCGCCAGTCGGGTGCAGCTTCGATCAGCATGATCCGCGTCGCCGGCAGTACGGCGGCATACCGCCGTTCCACCCAGGTCAGTGCGCGCTGCGCGCAGTCGGCGCGGATGCCGGAGGTTTGATCATGCGCCTGGGCCAGCCAGTGCAGGTAGTAGCCGGTGATTTCACCGTAGACGTAGCGCGCCCGGCCATCGCGATCGATGGCACCGGCAACGCCGCCGGCTTCAGCGCCATCGCGCTGCTGAGCCGGGCCGTGCAGCAGCCAATGACGCAGTTGGTCGGCTGCGCCTGCGGCTGCGTCAATGCGTTCAAGCGCAGGCGTAGTCATCGGATCTCGGCAGTGTCGATCAGGTGTTGGAGGATGCGTCCGGCGCTGTTGCCATCGCCGAATGGTGCATGTGTGTCGAATGCGAGCGGTGCCGGGCGCGGCGCCTGCAGCAGGCGCTGCGCGGCATGCAGCAGATGAGCGCGATCGCTGCCGACCAGTTCGACGCCGCCGCTGCTCAACGCTTCGGGGCGCTCGGTGGCATCGCGCGCGACCAGTACCGGCACGCCCAGATAGGGCGCCTCTTCCTGGATGCCGCCCGAATCGGTAACCACCAGGCGCGCTTCGCGCAGCAGGCGCACAAACGTCGGGTAGTGGATCGGCGGCGTCAGCAGGCAGCGCGGATGCGCGCCCAGCAGGCGCCGCACACGCAGGCCAACGGCCGGGTTGGGATGTACCGGGCAGACCAGGACCAGGTCGTCATGGTGCTCCAGCAATTCGAGCAGTGCGGTACACACCGCGACCAGCGGGCTGCCGTAGTTCTCCCGGCGATGCAGGGTCAATACCAGCAGATCGCGACCGCGCTCCCGCCAAGGGATGCCGCTGGGCGCGTGATCGCTGCTGAAGCGTTTGAGTTCATCGACAATGGTGTTGCCGACTGTCAGCACGCGCACCGGATCGATACCTTCGCCAATCAGATTGGCGGCCGCACCAGCGGTGGGCGCGAAATGCCAGCGTGCCAGAGGTGCGATGCGACGCCGGAACGGTTCCTCTGGAAACGGGCGCAGCGGATCGCCGGTACGCAGTCCGGCTTCGACATGGGCGAGCGGAATGCCGGCAGCCCGCGCCGCCAGCGCGCCGGCATAGGCAGTCGAGGTATCACCTTGAACGATGATCACATCCGGTGCCAGCGCGGGCAGCGACGCGATCAACGACGACTGGATGTGCTGCACCGTGCGCGACAGCGACGAGCCCGGAATGACGGCGGGAAGTTCCAGATCGGTGCTCGAGCCCAGATGTGCCAGCGTGTCCCGGATCATTGCCGGATGTTGGCCGCTGCCGACCAGGGCCAGCCGGCAGCGCGCATCGGCACCGGCAGCCCGCACCAGCGCCGCCATTTTCAGGCATTCAGGTCGCGTACCCACGAGCGCGAGCAGGCGCAACGGACGCTTCGCGGTCGAGGTCATGCGGTTCAGGGGGAACGGGCGAGGGCGCGCATGATAGCGGCAAGTGCCGCTGACGACCGCAGCGGCCTGCCGGAGCGATTGCAAGCAGGCTGCCACCTTGGTCCGGGCGCAGTTCCGGTAGAATGCGGGTTTCACGGCCTCCCGGTGTGTCATGACCTCTCTGATCTTTGTAACCGGCGGTGTGGTGTCCTCATTGGGCAAGGGCATCGCCTCGGCCTCGCTCGGCGCCATCCTCGAAGCGCGTGGCCTCAAGGTCACGATGATGAAGCTCGATCCCTACATCAATGTGGATCCCGGCACGATGAGCCCGTATCAACACGGTGAGGTCTATGTGCTGGACGATGGTGCCGAGACGGATCTGGATCTGGGCCACTATGAGCGCTTCGTCAGCACCCGCCTCAGCCGCAAGAACGCCATCACCACCGGCCAGATCTACGAGTCGGTCATCCGCAAGGAACGCCGTGGCGACTATCTGGGCGCGACGGTGCAGGTGATCCCGCATATCACGGACGAAATCAAACGCTGTATTGATGTCGCTACCGATGGCTTTGATGTGGCATTGGTCGAGATCGGCGGCACCGTTGGCGATATCGAGTCGCAGCCGTTTCTGGAGGCGATTCGTCAGTTGCGCATCGAGCGCGGTGCGGACAAGACACTGTTCATGCATCTGACCCTGGTGCCCTTCATCAAGGCGGCCGGTGAGATCAAGACCAAGCCAACGCAGCACTCGGTGAAGGAACTGCGCAACATTGGTATCCAGGCTGATGTGCTGCTGTGCCGCTGCGAAGAGCCGCTGCCTATGGATGAGCGCCGCAAGATCGCGATGTTCACCAATGTGCCGGTGAATGCGGTGATCTCGGCGATCGACATGAAATCGATCTATGGCATACCGCTATGGCTGCATGAGCAAGGACTTGACGAGATCGTCATCGGGCACCTGAAGTTGAATGCAGGGCCGGCCGATCTCAGTGATTGGCAACGCACCGTCGATGCGGTGCAAAAACCGACCGACAGCGTCAACATTGCGATCGTCGGCAAGTATGTTGAACACAAGGACGCCTACAAATCGCTGGGCGAAGCGCTGCGCCATGGCGGCATCACGCAGAAGGTTGGCGTCAATCTGCATTGGCTGGAATCCGATGCGATAGAGTCTGAGGGCACTGCCTGTCTTGAAGGCATGGACGCGATCCTGGTGCCGGGTGGCTTCGGTCAACGCGGCTTCGAAGGCAAAGTACAGGCGGCACGATTTGCGCGAACACGACGCGTACCATATTTCGGCATCTGCTACGGATTGCATGCGGCGGTGGTCGAGTTTGCACGCAATGTCTGCGGCCTCAGTGGTGCCAACAGCACCGAGAACGACAGGCAATCGCCGCACCCGGTTATTGCTTTGATCACCGAATGGACTACCAGCACCGGTGATGTAGAGAAGCGTGATGACGCTTCGGACAAGGGCGGCACCATGCGCCTGGGCGCGCAGGAATGCCGGCTCAAGTCCGGTTCGCTGGCGCGCGAACTGTACGGCAAGGATGTGATTGTCGAGCGGCACCGGCATCGCTACGAGTTCAACAATCGCTATCGTCAGGTGCTGGAAGACCACGGTCTGGTGATTTCCGGAAAATCCATCGACGATATGCTGGTTGAGATGATCGAAATGAAGGACCACCCCTGGTTCGTCGCCTGCCAGGCGCATCCCGAGTTCACCTCGACGCCCAGGCGGGGGCATCCATTGTTCGCGGGCTTCGTCAAAGCCGCGATGGAACAGCGCTCGCGACCGAGCAATGTGCGCGATATCGTTGCCAAGAGCGTTTGAAGTTGTAGGGTGGGTGAAGCGCAGCGCAACCCACCTTTTCAGGCAATCCCGAGAACGGTGGGTTGCGCTGCGCTTAACCCACCCTACGTGCGATTCGAGGAACAGATGAACCTTTGCGGATTCGACGTCGGCGCCGATAAACCCTTTTTCCTGATCGCAGGCCCTTGCGTGATCGAGAGCGAGCAGCTTGCGCTCGACACTGCCGGCCAGCTCAAGGAGATCACCTCGCGTCTGGGCATTTCTTTCATCTACAAGTCGAGCTTCGACAAGGCTAATCGATCCTCGGGTGGCAGTTTTCGCGGCCCGGGGCTTGAGGGCGGATTGAGGGTGCTGGCCGAGGTCAAGCGCCAGATCGGCGTGCCGGTGCTCACCGATGTGCATGAGTACACGCCGATGCAGGAAGTCGCCAGCGTCGTCGACGTGTTGCAGACGCCGGCCTTCCTGTGCCGGCAGACCGATTTCATCCAGAACGTCGCCAGCACCATGAAACCTGTGAACATCAAGAAAGGCCAGTTCCTGGCACCCTGGGATATGAAACATGTCGCCGAAAAGGCCAAGGCCACCGGCAATCAGAACATCATGGTCTGCGAGCGTGGCGTCAGCTTCGGCTACAACAATCTGGTCTCGGATATGCGTGCGTTGGTGGTGATGCGCGAGACGCAATGTCCGGTGGTGTTCGATGCCACGCATTCGGTGCAGTTGCCGGGTGGGCAGGGCAGTACGAGTGGAGGTCAGCGCGAATTCGTGCCGGCGCTGGCTCGCGCCGCGGTGGCGGTGGGTGTGGCCGGCCTGTTTATGGAAACCCATCCGGACCCGGAAAAGGCACTGTCCGACGGCCCCAATGCCTGGCCGTTGGACCAGATGGAGCGTCTGCTGAAGACGTTGCTGGCGTTTGATCGGATTGCCAAAGCCGACTTGTAAGAGCGTTCCCAATGGTGTCATTGCCTTAATGTGGGAGCGGCGTCCCGCCGCGATTGTCAGACGTGCGGCAATCGTTGATCGCGGCGGGACGCCGCTCCCACATAACGCATAGACTCCGCTGCTGCTCAGCGGCGTGATCTTCGGGCAGCTCGGGGCCGAGCCCGAACCTAAGCGACTCTACGCGCAGATGCTGCAGTCACCCGCGTTCCGCATCCCGCTGAAATGGTGTGATCTTCGCGCGCGATCCATCTGTTTGCGCGTGGTAGCGATGCCGATGACCGCGCCGGTTTCGTTGTCGAGGATAGCAACTTGATCACTGCGCGTTGGCTGGGGGATGCGTGGCTGTTGGGCAAGACGTTGCTGAGTAGGTTGCAGAGCGTCGATATGTAGGAGCGACGTGAGTCGCGATGCTCCTGCTCCCATATTCAGCACTAGAGCAAGAGCCTCACGACTGACGTCGCTCCTACACACCACAAAAAAACGGCCCGGTTTCCCGGGCCGTTTGGTTATCTGCGATCGCGGCTGAAGCCGCTCCTGCATCAGCTGAAGCGTCGACGCATGCCAAAGCCGAGCATCATCAAGCCCATCGCGAACAGGGCGAGCGTGCTCAGCGTCGGTACCGGGATCGAGAGACCCAGGACGGCGAAGCCGGTCGGATCGGCGCCGCCGCCGACGGCGGGATCGTCGGTTGGACGCGTGGCCTCATTGGTGCCGTTGCCGTCGGCGTCGAAGTTGATTGTGCCCTGATTGGTGATGGTGCCGATCGCGGTCGGATTGATCGTGGCATTGATGGTGATGGTGACCGACCCGGCTGCAGGGATGGCGCCATTCCAGGTGACGGTGTTGGTGCCGACGGTGGCAACGGTGGTGCCGGAGCTGGCCGATGCCGAGACCAGTGTCAGGCTGGCCGGCAGCACGTCGATGAACTCATCACCAGGGTTGTCAGCTTGTGCACCAGCGCCCGAGTTGCTCAGCGTGATGGTGTAGGTGATGGCTCCACCCGGTGAGAACGCACCGGCAACGGTCTTGGTGCCGTTGATATCCGGCACTGCCGCGACCGTGGTGGTATCGGTGGCCGTGTTGTTGCCGGGCACGGGATCACTGCCACCGCCGGCAATGGTCACTGTGGCGGTGTTGCTGATCACCGTACCGTTGGCGACAGCGCCACTGACAGCGCAGGTAGCCGTGTAAGTGGCCGTGCCTGCTGCCGGCAGATTGACGGTGTCACTGATCGCACCCGAGCCCGCTGCCGTGCACGTAGCACCACCGGCACCCGCGCAGGTCCAGGTGATGGTCGCGCACTCGGCCGGGAAGGTATCGACTACTGTGGCGCCATTGGCCGCCTGCGGGCCAGTATTGCCTGCCACGAGGGTGTAGGTCAGTGTGCCGCCCGGCCCCACCGTGGTGACGCCATCGGTCTTGGTGATCGACAGGTCAGCGGTGAGCACCACCATATCCGTATCCGTAGCCGAGTTGTTGCCCGGTGTGGGGTCGGTAACGCCAGCCGGCGCGGTGACAGTCGCAGTGTTGGCGATGGAGCCCGTGGCAGCAGCGGAGACCGTGCAGCTGGCGGTATAGGTGACGCTGCCACCGGAGGGCAGATTGACCGTGTCGTTGATGTTGCCCGAGCCCGCGGCCGTGCAAGTTCCGCCACCCGCACCGACGCAGGTCCACGTGCAGGTCAGTGACGCCGGGAAGGTATCGGCAACCGTCGCACCCGCTGCATTGCTGGGTCCGGCATTGCTGGCGGTGATGGTGTAGGTCAGCGCGCCGCTCGGAGCAACACTGGTAACGCCATCGGTCTTGGTGATCGAGAGATCGGCCGTAGCACCGAGTGTGTCGGTATCTGTGGCCGAGTTGTTGCCCGGCGTTGGATCGGTAACACCTGCGCCTACCGACACAGTGGCAGTGTTGGACAGCGAACCCGTTGCCGCGGCCGAAATCGTACAGCTGGCCGTGTAGGTGCTGCTGCCGCCTGCAGGCAGACTGACGCTGTCGTTGATATTGCCAGAGCCCGCCGCCGTGCAGGTGCCGCCACCGGCACCAGCGCAGGTCCAGGTGCAGGTCAGCGATGCCGGGAAGGTGTCGGCGACAGTGGCATTGTTGGTATTGCTCGGACCGGCATTGCTGGCGGTGATCGTGTAGGTGACGCTGCCACCGGGACTGGCAGTGGTCACGCCATCGGTCTTGGTGATGGACAGGTCAGCCTGCGGAGTCAGCGTGTCTGAGTCGGTGGCCGAGTTGTTGGCCGGGTTGGGATCGGTGACCGACGAGGACACGGTGGCTGTGTTGCTCAGCGTTCCGGCGGCCGAGGCGTTGATGTTGCAAGTGGCCGTATATGTCGTTGAGCCGCCCGCGGGCAGGTTGACAGTGTCGTTGATGTTGCCCGAGCCCGCCGCCGTGCAGGTGCCGCCACCGGCGCCGGCACACGTCCAGGTACAGGTCAGCACCGCCGGGAAGGTATCGGCAACGGTGGCACCGGTCACTGGATCGGGGCCGGCATTGCTGGCGGTGATGGTGTAGGTGACGCTGCCACCCGGCACTGCCGTGGTGACGCCATCGGTCTTGGTGATAGCCAGATCGGCGCTCAGCCCGCGGCAGGCGGTAACGCTGACGTCGTCGATGGCCAGGCCGCCGAAGTTGACGGAGGTATCCGTATCAAGATGAAAACGCAGCTCGCTGTTGAGTCCTGCAAGGCTGTCAGCGCGCCGCGAATGCAAGCCCCAGCCATAGCTGCCACCGATATTCACCTGCGGATTGCCGGTGCCTGCAGACGCACTGATCGGCGTCGGTTCCTGCCACTCGTAGAGGCGAGTCGGAGTGGCGCCGCCGACTTGCTGCGCGTCGACGAACATATGGTCGAAATTTGCCGTTTCGATCTGGTGGCGCTGTGCCCAGGTGACGACGATGGGAGCCGACAATCCCGCCAGATTGATAGCAGGCGACAACAGGTCCTGGTTGCTGGAAACGTCGTAGGTGTTGTCCAGATCGGTCTTCCAGCAATTGACGCCACTGTTGCAGGTAGAGAAGCCTGCGACCGGATTTGCGGTGGTCGTCGCCAGCGTTGCCGGCAGGCCGCGTTCCCATTCGTCAGCAGCGCCCGAATGCGTAAAGCCAGCATCCCCCGCTTCGAAATCGGTGCTGTACACGGTGGTCGTCGCAAAGCCCGGTGGGCAGGTCGGCGGTGGCGGCGCTTCGCAGATGCGCAAGGCCCACGACGTCAAGGTGCCGCCATTGGCGCCAGCGGTGTCATCGCGCAGATCAAGCGTCCAGGTGCCGCCTGCATTCTCGCCGTCGAACGATGCCAAGCGGCTGGCGCCCGATGTGCTGGCGGTGCCAGCCGTCGAGGTGTTCTCAGGCTTGATCTGAATACCGCGTAGCACAGTGAATGTGGGCGTGACGCCGGCCTCGTCGTCGAAAACGATATCCATCTGGGCCTGCCCGCCCACCGCCCCAGCGCCGATATCAGTGAACAGCGAATTGTCGTTGCCTGCGGGCGACCGCAGGTGCGCATCGATGTCCTGCATCAGCGCATGGTTGAGCACGATCTCCACGTCCACATCGGCGATGCGCGGATTGCCGGGCACGGTGATCGTCGAGCTGACCAAGCCAGTGCCGGGCCCGATGGTCTGCGGCACGTTAGTGCTGGTGTAGGTCGTGCAGTTGACGCCTTCGCTAGTCGCCGGATGCACGCTGACGCTGAGGTGGTAGGTCGCTGTCGGCCCGCCTACGGCCGCGCTGGCCGAATCGACGAATGCGAAAAAGGTGCCGGCGGTCTTGACCGTCATGAACATCGCTTCGGACGGGCGATTCGGATTCGGCGCTACGTCACCGGTGCCGGCATCGTCGACGACCAGAATCTGGTTGGCGGCATCACCGAACAGCGCGATGCCCAGTCGGCCATTCCATACCGTCAGATCGTCTTCCGGATCGACGTCGAGCGAGAGATATACGGTGTCACCGGCGTTCAATGTCAGGCTGAACCAGTCCTGCTCGGTAGCGGCGGCGGGATTGCGCGTGCCGCTGACCCAGCCGTTCGCCGGGAGCGCGTTCGCGGTGCCCGGCGTGTCGTTGGCCTCGACTTCGGGTGTCGGTGCGCCGCTCTGAACACGCAGATGCAGTTCATAGGGGCGCTCGGAGGTAGTGCCGGCGGTGAAATCGTTCACCCTCAGGAAATAAGTGCCATTGGCGGGAATGATGGCGCCGGCGATCGACGATGAAAGACCGGCAAAGCTGCCGTTGTCGTCATCAAACTCGATCACCGTGGTGCCGTCGGCGTCCAGCAAGGTCAGCTGGCTGTCGGTGCTGCTGCCGGCCGAGAACGAGGTCATCGTTGCCGCGTAGACACGGTCGCCAGCGTTGGCGGTGAACGAGTAGAAATCGATATCACCGTTCGGGAACAGGCTGCCGCGTGCCACAAGATTGGTGCCGCCGAGCGCGGAGGCCGTGGCGGAAGTGCCGTTGGGCTCGGCTTCGCCAGCGTAGCCCTGGCCGTTGGGAATGTAGGGCAGCTGGCGCAGTCCTGGCGGATTCTGCAGGGGAACCGAAGCGCGGGCGGGCGCCGCTCCTTTCACCTGCCCCGATTGGTCGTCAATGCTGACGATTTCCAGGCTATTTGCCTGAGCGATACCCACCGACATCGCTGCAGTGGCAGCGAGCAGCAAACCAGTCCACCTTGCAATGCGCTTCATATTTTTCCCCTTCAAATCTGGACCCTTATCGCAGGCAACCCACATCGCGCCCGACGACCCCAAATCATGTGCACACAGTAAAGCTAATTTGCGGTGGAGTCGAGCCTTTGGATGGCTATCGATGATCGCTCCAACCTCGTCGCGGTCCAAGACGGCAGTAATCACCGCGTCCTGGCCCAGGGATGCGCGGTTGCAGGCCAAGACCTTGCTTAGTCGATTGCAGCATCCAGCTGTGTAGCGGCGGGTCTTGCGCCTGGACGCTTTAGCGTGCAAAGGAGTGAGGCGGCGTCATGAACACTGCCTTCCCGACTCCTATTGCAATTCATCGGGCCGGAGGTCGCATGGGTCAGTCCTGCTTGCAGCGGGTTTGCGGTGTCGAGACGGTCGCTATCCTGGTGCGCACGCAGTTGGCCAAATGGAAACCCTCAATCGGACATCGTCGATGCGGTCAAGCACGGAGGGTCGGTCTTAAGCGCGCCAGTATTGCCCGCCCGTCATATTCGCGATGAATAACATGAAAAAATCCGGGGTGGGCGCGGATTGCACAAAAAATACTTTGATCGACTTGAGTGCTGCTTCTTACGTACCTTGAATGAGCCACCGCGCATCGGGCTTCCGGCGAACAGATAGGTTGACCCTTCGAGACTTGTGGCGTTCGCCTCGAATTGCTCAGCGCAGCAAAAGTTCTCCACTTACAATCCTTTGACTCGCATGTTTCGTATTCTGGAAAGCAAGTGCCGAGGTGACCCCGCAAATTGCGGCAAGAACTGCGATGCCTGTGCCTATATCGGGTTCATGGTCGACTTTTGGATGAACAGTGCCAAGGTTTCATGCGAGATCGGGTACAAATGTGCGGCTACGAATGAACCCACAGATGTTGTTTGGATCCAGCCCGAAGTCGCCTCCGGGTCCGGTCAAAGCTGCGGTTGTCTGGAATCGGTGCTTTTTCGCGAGGGCGTTCATCAGCTCCACAACAACCCGGGCGAGGACGATGAGGAGCAAACGAAGCGTGAGGAAAAGGAGTGCTTCCAATGTGGCGGAAGTTAGCCGTCGCCCCGGTCGTCGTCGCACTGTCGTGTTGTGACCAGATATCAAACGAAGCGGGCGGCTCAAGTTATGCGCCGCCACCCAGCGACTTTTTGAGAAGAGTGGATGGTCGCTGTCCCGAAGTATCAGATCACTATGGGGATGGTCGGCGATGTCAGGAAGAGGCTCTACGCAGTCGATGCAATTTTATTGACGAGTGCCTTCTTGAGTGTGCCTTGGACGAAGCGGATGATCGAGTGGCGGGCGGATGCAAACACATTTGCATGAACAATTTTCCGAACTTGAAGTGGTCGCCGCCCCAGGAATCGGCAGACTGTTCAAACTGAGCGCGCCGAAGAAGTGCCGAGCTTCGCGCACGCTTCAAAAGCTTGCTCCGCAACAAAAACAGGCTGCAAGCATCCGTGAGCGGCGTCCGACTCTGAACGGTTGTCCATGCCTTCACAGATCATAATGTGCTGTGCCGTGGTCGCGAAAACGCCACGGCGAGTTTCGTGCGGCGGCGGAGAAATCAGATCGTTTTGAGATCAGGCTTGGCCTGGCGCTTGGCTCCTCGGCTCCGGGCTCACTCCGCGGTAAGATGACCTTATGACTACCTCTGGCACAACCCGAATCTCGATCTACGGCGCCGGCGGCCGCATGGGCCAGTCGCTGCTCCTGGCCAGCGTGGGTATGGACGGGGTGCAGATCGTTTCGGCGCTGGTCCGTGCGCAGTCCGACCTGGTTGAAGCGCCGGTCGCAGGGATTGAGGACAGGCAGGGCAACGAGCTTACCTACGCGGCTGCGCTGGATCCCGATATCGGCGTGGACGTGCTGATCGACTTCTCGGCGGGCGCCGCCTTCGACAACGCGCTGGCGATCGCGGTCGAGCACCATCTGGCTTTTGTCAGCGGCACGACCGGCCTGGATCCGGCGCAGCAGCTGGACCTGAAGAATGCGGCGTTGCGTATTCCGGTGCTGTGGTCGGCAAATTTCAGCCTGGGCGTGGCGCTGCTCAAGCGGTTGTCGGCTGAGGCAGCGGCCGCATTGGGTGCCGAATTCGAGGTCGAGATCATCGAGGCGCATCACGCGCGCAAGGAAGATGCGCCCAGCGGCACTGCGTTGGCGCTGGGGCAGGTGATTGCGGAAGCCAGAGGCCGGAACCTGGACGATGTGGCGTGCCGGGCCCGAGATGGCCATGTCGGTGCCCGGGCAGCCGATGAAATCGGGTTTTCGACGATACGTGGCGGCGATATCGTGGGCGAGCACACCGTGATGTTCATTGCGCCGGGAGAACGCATCGAGTTGACGCATCGTGCCGCCAGCCGCGATCTGTTTGCGCGGGGCGCGCTCCTTGCCGCGCAGTGGCTGCGGGGTAGGCCGGCAGGGCTGTATTCGGTCGAGGACGTGATTGCGGGCAGCAGCTGAGCATTTACCGGGCTGATCGGGGCCTGTCAGGCCTGTTCGCGCGGCCCGAATCGCGAAAAAGCAACATCTTGAACCCCGGCGCCGGTTACAATGGGCCACTCCCTTAACCCGCAGGCGAACCCATCGTCGGCCTGCGCGCGCTTGGAAACTCTGCCATGACCCCATTCGATGCATTGCTGGCCCTGGAAGACGGCAGCATTTTCCGCGGCATCTCGTTCGGCGCCGAGGGTGAATCGGTCGGCGAAGTGGTCTTCAACACCGCGATGACCGGCTACCAGGAAATCCTGACCGACCCGTCCTATACGCGCCAGATCGTTACCCTGACCTATCCGCATATCGGCAACACCGGCTGCAACCCCGATGATGTCGAATCACCAAACGTCTGTGCCGCAGGTCTGGTGGTGCGCAGCGTCACCGGTGTCAGTGCCCAATGGCGCAGCCGGGAGTCTCTGGGTGACTATCTGAAGCGCCACGGCATTCTCGGTATTGCCGAACTCGATACCCGGCGGCTGACGCGTATCTTGCGCGACAAGGGCGCTCAGAACGGCTGTCTGCTCGCTGGCCGCAATGCCGGTGATGTTGAGTTGGCGCTGAGCAAGGCGCGTGCGTTCCCCGGGCTGAAGGGCATGGATCTGGCCAAGGTCGTGTCTGCGCAAAAATCCTACGAATGGCGTGAAGGCAGTTTTGACCTGGGTACCGGTCGCTGCGCTCAGACCAGCGGGCGATTCCATGTGGTGGCCTATGATTTTGGCGTCAAGCAGAACATTCTGCGCCTGCTCGCCGACCGCGAATGCCTCGTCACGGTGGTGCCCGCGCAAACCTCGGCAGCCGATGTTCTGGCGCTGAAGCCCGATGGCGTATTCCTGTCCAATGGACCGGGCGACCCCGAGCCCTGCGACTACGCGATCGCGGCGATCCGCGAATTCATCCGCATCAAGCTGCCGGTATTCGGAATCTGTCTGGGCCACCAGTTGCTCGGGCTCGCCGCTGGTGCCAGAACGTTGAAAATGAAGTTCGGCCATCATGGCGCCAACCATCCAGTCATCGATATGGAAACCGGGCAGGTGATGATCTCCAGTCAGAATCACGGCTTCGCGGTGGAAGAGGCATCGCTGCCGGCAAATGTCCGGGCCACGCACCGCTCACTCTTCGATCAGTCTCTGCAAGGGATCGCACTGACCGACGCCCCGGCCTATGGTTTTCAGGGGCACCCGGAAGCGAGTCCAGGTCCGCATGATGTGACGCGGTTGTTTGAACGGTTCATGGCGGCGATGTCAACATCCTCGACCAAGGCATCGCGAGCGGCATAAAGGTTATGGCTAAGACGGCGGACAGGTGTCCAATGCGCAGAATAGGCGGGGTGGCGGTGTTTGCCGCGATTCTGGCACTTTCTGCCTGTGGCGGTGACCCACCGCCGCCGCCGCCGGATTTGGCTGCGCCGGTTGCGGTTGCCGAGGAGCCGGTGGTGGAAGAGGTGGTGGTCGATCCAAACGCCATCCAACCGGACGCTTCGATCGAGGCTGTTGTTGTGGACGCCAACTCGACGACCACAGTTGCGGGCGAGGATGGTTTGGTGCCGACGCCGGAAAAACCCGTCATCGAAGTGGTCGCCTACGAGGACTTGGCGTTTGTCGTCGGCGAGCGCGTCATCGTCCGCACCAGCATGGGCTCAACGCGCGAAGGCATCCTCAAGCGTTTTTTCAACACCGGGCTCAAGGTGCTGGTCAACGAACGCGGTCGCGAATTCGAAATCGATATGCCGCGCACGACAGTGGCCGAGGTCAAAGTCGTATGGACGCGGGCGCAGGGCGCAGTCGCACCTGCGCCGACGTCCGAGCCAACACCTTGATGATTGGTTTCTCGCGGTATTCGCTTGGTCGCCGACCTGCGAGCCGTTAGAATGTTGTAGAACCTACCTCACAACATCCGGATGCTCTGCCTGACGGCGGGGCAGGAGTCATCATGCCCAAGCGTACCGACATCCACACGATTCTGATCATAGGCGCCGGTCCGATCGTGATTGGCCAGGCCTGCGAGTTCGACTACTCCGGTGCCCAGGCCTGCAAGGCGTTGCGTGAAGAGGGTTTTCGCGTAGTGCTGGTCAATTCCAACCCTGCCACGATCATGACCGACCCGGACATGGCTGATGCCGTGTACATCGAGCCAATCAACTGGCGCACGATCGAACGCATCATCGCCAAGGAGCGCCCGGACGCGCTGCTGCCGACCATGGGCGGCCAGACGGCGCTGAATACTGCGCTCGACCTCGCCGACCAGGGCGTATTGGAAAAATATGGTGTCGAATTGATCGGTGCCAAACCCGAAGCCATCCGCATGGCCGAGGATCGCGCGCTGTTCCGAAAGGCGATGATCGAGATCGGTCTGCAATGCCCCAAGGCCGAGGTCGCACGTTCGCTCGAACAAGCGCTGGAGACCCAGGGCAAGGTCGGCTTCCCCACCATCATCCGTCCGAGCTTCACGCTCGGTGGCAGCGGTGGCGGTATCGCGTACAACCGCGAAGAGTTCATCGAGATCGTCAATCGTGGTCTGGAACTTTCGCCGGTCAGCGAAGTGCTGGTCGAGGAATCGGTGCTTGGCTGGAAAGAGTTCGAGATGGAAGTTGTGCGCGACACTCAGGACAACTGCATCATCGTCTGCTCGATAGAGAATTTCGATCCTATGGGTGTGCATACCGGCGACTCGATCACCGTGGCACCGGCGCAGACGCTCACCGACAAGGAGTATCAGCAGCTGCGCAATCACTCCATTGCGATCCTGCGCAAGATCGGCGTCGATACCGGTGGCTCGAACGTGCAGTTCGGTGTCAACAGCGAAGACGGGCGCGTGGTCGTGATCGAGATGAATCCGCGCGTGTCGCGTTCATCGGCACTGGCGTCCAAGGCGACGGGATTTCCGATCGCGAAGATCGCCGCCAAGCTCGCCGTCGGATACACGTTGGATGAGCTGCGCAACGACATCACCGGCGGGTTGACACCGGCATCTTTCGAGCCGGCGATTGATTACGTGGTTACCAAGATTCCGCGCTTCGCATTCGAGAAATTCCCCGCCGCCGATTCGCGATTGACGACGCAGATGAAGTCGGTGGGCGAGGTGATGGCGATGGGCCGCACTTTCTCCGAATCGCTTCAGAAGGCTTTGCGTGGACTGGAGACCGGCAAGGACGGACTCAATCCCACCAGCATCGATTGGTCGACTGAAGATGGCCTGCTGGAATTGAAGCGGCAGATGCGCGAGCCCGGCCCGGATCGCGTGTTCTATGTCGCCGATGCGTTCCGTGCCGGATTGTCGCGTGAGCAGATTTACGCGCAGAGCCGCATCGATCATTGGTTCCTGGTCCAGATCGAGGAGCTGATCCAGCTCGAGCGCGAGGTATCGGAGCGCGGCCTGCCGTCGCTGGATGCCGATCGCCTGCGCTTTCTTAAACGTCGTGGATTTTCCGATTCGCGACTGGCGACGCTGGTGGGTACCAACGAGGATGCCATCCGTCATTTGCGTCGCGCTCTGCACGTGCGGCCGGTCTACAAGCGCGTCGACTCCTGTGCGGCGGAATTCGCCACCAGCACCGCCTACCTGTATTCCACTTACGAAGAAGAGTGCGAGGCGGAACCAACCGGGCGAGACAAGATCATGGTCCTCGGTGGCGGCCCCAATCGCATCGGGCAGGGCATCGAGTTCGATTATTGCTGCGTGCATGCCACATTGGCGCTGCGCGAGGATGGTTACGAGACCATCATGGTCAACTGCAATCCCGAGACGGTGTCCACCGATTACGACACTTCCGATCGCCTGTACTTCGAGCCACTGACTCTTGAAGATGTGCTGGAAATCGTCGATAAGGAAAAGCCCAAGGGCGTGATTGTGCAGTACGGCGGTCAGACGCCGTTGAAGCTGGCGCGTGCGCTGGAAGCCAATGGCGTACCGATCATCGGCACCTCTCCCGATTCGATCGATCTCGCCGAAGATCGCGAGCGCTTTCAGAAGCTCATCCAGATGTTGGATCTGACTCAGCCGGCAAACCGCACGGCGCGTCATCCCGAGGAAGCGATGGCGCTGGCGCGCGAGATCGGTTATCCGCTGGTGGTGCGCCCAAGCTATGTGCTTGGCGGACGCGCGATGGAAATCGTCTACGGCGATGCCGATCTCAAACGCTACATGACCGAGGCGGTGCGCGTGTCCAACGATTCACCGGTGCTGCTGGATCGGTTTCTGGACAATGCCACCGAAGTCGATGTCGACGTGATCGCCGATGCCGAAGGCAATGTCTTCATCGGCGGCATCATGGAACACATCGAAGAAGCCGGCGTGCATTCGGGTGACTCGTCCTGTTCGCTGCCGCCTTACTCGCTGACGCCGGAAATCCAGGATCGTCTGCGTGATCAGGCCACGCGCATGGCGCGGGCGTTGAAGGTGATCGGGCTGATGAATACCCAGTTCGCGATTCAGGGCGATACGATCTTCGTGCTGGAAGTGAATCCACGCGCTTCGCGCACTGTGCCCTTCGTCTCCAAGGCGACCGGCGTGCCGCTGGCCAAGATCGCGGCGCGTTGCATGGTCGGGCGCTCGCTGATTGCCCAGGGCTGGATCAAGGAAGTCATCCCGAACTATTACTCGGTCAAGGAAGCCATTTTTCCGTTCGCCAAGTTCCAGAATGTCGACCCTATTCTGGGCCCGGAGATGCGCTCCACCGGCGAAGTGATGGGCGTGGGGCGCAATTTCGGCGAAGCCTTTGCGCGGGCACACGAAGCGGCCAGCATCAAGGCGCCGCGCGTCGGCAAGGTATTCATCAGCTTGCGCGACGCCGACAAGCCGCGCAGCGTGGATATGGCGAGCGAGCTGATTCGCCGTGGCTATTGCCTGGTCGCCACTCAGGGCACCTGTAATTATCTGCTTGCCCAGGGGATGGAATGCGAGCGGATCAACAAGGTGGCCGAGGGCCGGCCGCATATCCTGGATATGATCAAGAACGGTGAAATCGTCTTCATCGTCAACACCACCGAGGGCAAGCAGGCGATTGCCGACTCGTTCTCGATACGGCGCGGTGCTTTGCAGCATCGTGTGACCTATTCCACCACGTTGACCGGCGCGCGTGCCCTGGTGCATTCGCTGGACTACCGCGATAGTGAACGCGTCAACTCACTGCAGGAATTGCACAAGGAATTGCAGTCATGAAAAGAGCTCCACTGACCAAGCGCGGCGCCGAGCGGCTGCGCGAAGAAATGGAACGTCTCAAGAGCACGGATCGCCCGCGCGTCATCCTGGCCATTGCCGAGGCGCGTGCACACGGTGATCTCAAGGAGAATGCCGAGTATCACGCCGCGCGCGAGCAGCAAGGTTTCATCGAAGGGCGTATCCAGGCGATCGAAGCGGCGCTCTCGTTCGCTGAGGTAATCGACGTGACACGTCTCGCGGCGGGTTCGCGTATCGTGTTCGGTGCAACTGTCGATCTGATCGAGCTGCACAGCAATGAAGAGATCAGCTACCAGATCGTCGGCGAGCTGGAAGCCGATATCAAGCAAAAACTCATTTCGGTGAACTCGCCGATGGCGCGTGTGCTGATCGGCAAGAGCGAAGGCGATACCGTAGAGCTGACTGCGGCACGTGGCACCAAGAGTTTCGAAATCGTCAGCGTGCGCTACGAGTAGTTTTGCGGGACCGTTGCTTTTGACGTTGTAGAGCGGGGCTTGCTCCGCTGTTCTTGATTTTTTGCCAACGTTGAGAACAAATCAAAAGCAGCGGAGCAAGCCCCGCTCTACAACGTCAAAGGCGGCGGCGTCCCTGGCTTGTCATCCACGAAAGCGATCGAGACCATGACTGCGACGCTCATGCTGTTACCGAGGTTGGATCGACTGCTGATGGCGCTTGCAGGACGGCCGATCTGGCAATCGCTGGGCCGGGCTGATCGACACGCCGAGCCCTCGGTAACGACGGTGCAAGCAGTGTTCGACGTAGTGCCGGCCGAGTTCGGCCATGCCGCAGTCGCGCGCCACGGCGAAGCAGACGACGTTGGACTGAACGTCTGGCTGCGTGCCGATCCGTGTTGGTTGCAACCAGACATGAGCAGTTTGCGCATGATGGCGTGGGGCGATATGCAATTGACGGCGCGCGATGCGGAAGATCTGGCTGCCGTGGTACGGCCTCTGTTCGGTGATGCCGGATTCGAATTCTTCATCGCGCATCCGGAGCGCTGGTATCTGAAGCTGTCGATGGGTTCAGAGGCAGTTCGCTCCTCGCATCCGCGTGATGCATTGGGTGACGACATTGAGCGTCATCTGCCTCAGGGCAGTTCCGGCCTGCGTTGGCGCCGCATGTTGAACGAGGTGCAGATGAGTCTGCACCAGCATCCGGTGAACCGTCGGCGTGAAGCCGCCGGTCTGCCACCCGCGAACAGCCTCTGGTTCTGGGGTGGTGGACGTGTGCCTAATCGCGTACGCACCCAGTGGCGGCGTTTGTGGAGCGACGATCTGATTCTTCGCGGGCTGGCACGTCTGGCAGGTGTGTTCTGCGCCTTTCCGCCCAACAAGCTGGACGACATCGACACTCTTTCCGGCAACGCCATCGATTTGCATGATGTAGATCCCGAAACGTTGAATGCCAATTGGCTGGAACCGGTCCTGCGACGAATGCGATCGGGCAATGTCGACGAGATCCGGTTTCGATTTGCCGATGGTGAGCAGTTCACGTTGCGACCTGCACATCGCTGGCGTTTCTGGCGCAAGCCGCTGGCAGTAAGGTCCGATACCAGTATCAAGGGTGTCGCATGGTGAGGCCGATGGAAATCGTGCGGCGTTCGGTGCCGACCGATCACCCGTTGCTGGCGGAATCACGTTGGCATCCCGTGCTGCGCCGGGTTTATGCAGCACGCGGTATCGCCGACGTCGAGGCGCTGGATTTGCGTCTCGCGCGATTGGCTTCGCCTTCAACGCTTGGCGGTCTGGATGCGGCATGTACGCTGCTGGTCGATGCAATTCGTGATCGACAGTCAATCCTGGTGGTCGGCGATTTTGACGCCGACGGCGCGACCGGCACCGCGGTCGCATTGCGTGGGCTGCGCATGCTGGGTGCGGAGCACGTCGGCTTCCGTGTGCCGCATCGATTTCTGCACGGCTATGGCCTGAGTACGGCCCTGGTTGACGAGCTTTCAGCAGATCCACCACAGCTCCTCATCACGGTCGACAATGGCATCGCCTGTCTCGACGGTGTACGCGCGGCCCGCGCTTTGGGCTGTCGTGTGATCGTCACCGACCATCACTTGCCAGGTGACGCGCTCCCCGAAGCCGATGCCATCGTCAATCCCAATCTTCAGCATGATGCCTTTCCGAGCAAGGCCTTGGCGGGTGTGGGCGTGATGTTCTATCTGCTTCTGGCTTTGCGTGCGCGCCTCAGAGCGCTGGGCCGCTTCGAAGCGAATGCTGAGCCGGATTTGTCGTCACTGCTTGACCTTGTGGCACTGGGAACTGTGGCCGATCTGGTTCCGCTGGATCGCAATAATCGGGTGCTGGTCGCGGCCGGTCTGCGCCGCATCCAGTCCGGGCAGGCCAATCCCGGCATCGTCGAGTTGCTTCGGGTTGCCGGTCGTGATCCGGCGCGCATTGATGCGAGTGACCTGGGATTCGTACTTGGCCCACGCATCAACGCGGCGGGACGATTGGAAGACATGAACGTGGGAATCCGCTGTCTGTTGGCGGAACGTGCCGATGAGGCCGCGCAATGGGCCAGGCAGCTGGACACGATCAATCGCCAGCGCCGTGACGTGCAGACCGACATGGTGGCCGAAGCCGAGCACTGGCTCGCCGAGCATCATGCCGATGCGACGACGCTTCCCGCCGCATTGTGTCTCTTTGACGAAACCTGGCACGCTGGCGTAGTCGGACTGGTGGCGTCCAAGCTCAAGGAGCGTGTGCATCGTCCGGTCATCGCGTTTGCTCCAGCAGGCGAGGGCAGTGACGAGATAAAAGGATCTGCGCGCTCGATCGCAGGTGTACACCTGCGCGATCTGCTGGCAGAAGTGAATGCGCGCCACCCCGGAATTATCGACCGATTCGGCGGCCACGCCATGGCTGCTGGCTTGAGCATGCGTGGTGACAGGTTCGAGGCGTTTCGTGATGCGCTCTCCACGATCGCGGCCGAGCGCATCGACGCACGGCTGTTCGAGCCCAGTGTGCTCAGCGACGGACCGCTGCGCTCCGAAGACATCGACTTCGTACTGGTGGAGGCGTTGCGTGCGGGTGGGCCCTGGGGCCAGGCGTTTCCTGAGCCGCTGTTCGATGGAACGTTCGATGTGGAATCGGCGCGTGTCATGTCGGGCAAGCATCTGGGGCTGCGTCTGCGTTGCGCCGAATCGGGGCGCAGCTTCGAAGCCGTGCATTTCGGTGGCTACTCGGGTGAAGTACCCAAAGGCCGATGGCAGTATGCCTACCTGCCGCAGATAGACGAGTGGCGGGATGAGGCCCGGCTACGGCTGATGATCCGTCACGCGGTGCCGCAGCGCTGACCGCAGCTGCAGCGGATACTCGCGAGCAATCTGCTAACCTTGCGCTCTTTTTTCAGCAGCTTTCATTCGGATTCGCATCATGATCGAGACCAATCCCATCGCATTTCGGATTACCGACCTCAGCGAGCGCGTGCATGCGCTCAGGGGGTATCTTTGACTACGAAACCAAACGCGAACGGCTGGAAGAGGTAGGCCGCGAACTGGAACTGCCAACGATCTGGGACAACCCGCAACGGGCCCAGGATCTGGGCAAGGAACGCGCGATGCTGGAAAAAATTGTCGGTGGGATCGATACCCTGTCCGGCAACCTGAAAGAAGCGGGCGAGCTGCTGGAACTGGCGATCTCCGAGCAGGACGAAGGCACGGCCATTGCGGTGCGCGACGATGTCGAAGCACAGGCCCAGCGCATAGAGAAGCTGGAATTCCAGCGCATGTTCTCGGGCAAGATGGATGGGCACAACGCCTTCGTCGACATCCAGGCCGGTGCTGGCGGCACCGAGGCGCAGGACTGGGCTGAAATGCTGCTGCGCATGTATTTGCGCTGGGCCGAGACGCGCGGTTGGAAGACCGAACTGATGGAAGCCTCCGCGGGTGAAGTCGCCGGCATCAAGAGTGCCACCTTCCGTGTCGAAGGCGAGTACGCCTACGGCTGGTTGAAGACCGAGATCGGCGTGCATCGTCTTGTGCGCAAGTCGCCGTTCGATTCCGACAATCGCCGCCATACGTCGTTTACCTCGGTGTTCGTTGCGCCGGAAGTCGACGACGACATCGATATCGAGATCAATCCCGTCGACCTGAAGACCGATGTCTATCGCTCGTCCGGCGCAGGCGGTCAGCACGTCAACAAAACCGAATCCGCCGTGCGCATTACGCACATGCCCACCGGTGTGGTCGTCGCCTGTCAGAACCAGCGCTCACAGCACGCCAATCGCGATCATGCGATGAAAATGCTGAAAGCCAAGTTGTACGAGCTCGAGGTTCAGAAACGCAACGCCGAGAAAACCGCACTGGAAGCGACCAAGGCCGATGTTGGCTGGGGCAGTCAGATTCGCTCCTACGTGCTGGATCAGAGCCGCATCAAGGACCTGCGCACCGGTGTGGAGCGTACCGACACACAGAAAGTGCTGGACGGCGACATCGATGAATTCATCGAGGCCAGCCTGAAATCGGGTCTGGAAGCTGGCGCGCGCCGGCTCGACTGATCCGAAGTTTTACCGTTTCCGCATAACACCCGAGAGCCATGCCATGTCCGAACAACCGCCCGTGATCGAATCCGCCAGTGACGACAATCGGCTGATGGCCGAGCGTCGCAGCAAACTCGATGCGCTGCGGGCGGGTGGTATCGCCTTCCCGAATGATTTCCGCCCGGATGCTTTTGCAGGCGAGCTGCAGGCCGAGTTCGCCGATGCGGAAAAATGGGACGCCGCTGCATTGGATGTGCATGCACGCGTAGTTCGTGTTGCTGGCCGACTGATGGCAAAGCGTGTCATGGGCAAGGCCAGCTTTGTACAGATTCGCGATCAAAGCGGCGACGTGCAGTTGTTCCTTCAGCAAAGCACGCTGGGCGATGTCTACGAGGCGTTCAAGTCCTGGGATGTGGGCGACATCGTCGCTGCCACGGGTCAGGTGATGCGTACCAAGACCGGGGAGTTGTCGGTGAAGGCGGCCGAGCTGCGCATGCTGACCAAATCGCTGCGCCCTCTGCCGGACAAATGGCATGGGCTGGCCGATGTCGAGCAGCGCTATCGCCAGCGCTATGTCGATCTGATCGTGACCGAGTCGTCTCGCGATGTGTTCCGTCTGCGCTCCAAGGTGATCTCGCACCTGCGCCGCTATCTGGACGCGCGCCACTTCATGGAAGTGGAAACACCGATGATGCACCCGATCCCCGGTGGCGCCACAGCGCGGCCGTTCGTGACGCATCACAATGCGCTGGATATGGACATGTACCTGCGCGTGGCGCCCGAGCTCTATCTCAAGCGCCTTACCGTGGGCGGCTTCGATCGCGTCTACGAAATCAACCGCAATTTCCGCAACGAAGGCGTCAGCACCCGGCACAATCCCGAGTTCACCATGCTCGAGTTGTACCAGGCCTATGCCAGCTATACCGAGGTGATGGACATCACCGAGGGCATGATCCAGAGCGCGGCATGTGAGGTCTGTGGCAAGTCGGTGTTTCCGTGGGAAGGCAGTGAAATCGATCTCTCGCAGCCGTTCCGTCGCTGGCGTCTGGATGAAGCCGTGCGTCATCTGAATCCGGAAATCAGCGAGTTCGATCTGCGTAATGTCGACGTAATGCGTGCGCACTGCGCGCGGCTCGGCATTCACGTCAAGCAGGATTTCGGCTGGGGCCGGTTGATGCTGGAAATCTTCGAGCGCACCGTCGAGGCGACGCTGATCCAGCCCACCTTCATCACCGCGTATCCGACCGAGGTATCGCCGCTGGCGCGCGCCAACGATCACGATGCCGAGGTCACCGATCGCTTCGAGTTGTTCGTCAACGGCAAGGAACTCGCCAATGGTTTCTCGGAGTTGAACGACCCCGAAGACCAGGCCGCGCGTTTCCACGCGCAAGTCGCGCAGAAGGAGGCCGGCGATGCCGAGGCCATGCATTTCGACGCCGATTACATCCGCGCGCTGGAGTACGGCATGCCGCCGACCGGCGGGCTGGGTGTCGGCATCGATCGCCTGGTGATGCTGCTTGCAGGCGTTCCGTCGATCCGCGATGTGCTGCTGTTTCCGTATATGCGCCCAGAGGCCTGATTCTTCATGTGGGAGCGGCGTGAGCCGCGATTCCCACCGTTGTCGGGGCGCGGATAATCGCGGCTCACGCCGCTCCCACACGCTAAGATGTAATCCTGCCATCCCATAGAACCGAGCTGCGGTGAATCGTGATCGCACCATTCTTCATGTCGACATGGATGCGTTCTACGCGTCGGTGGAGCAGCATGACGACTCGTCTCTGATGGGCAAGCCGGTGATCGTCGGCGGTCTGGGTCGTCGCGGCGTTGTCTCCACCTGCAGTTACGAAGCGCGCCGCTTCGGCGTGCGCTCGGCGATGCCTACGGCACAGGCGCAGCGCCTTTGCCCGGATGCGGTGTTTCTGGTGCCGCGCATGGCGCGTTATAGCGAAGTCTCGGCCCAGGTGTTTGCGGTGCTTGGCGAGATCACACCGCAGATCGAAGGACTGTCGCTGGATGAGGCGTTTCTCGATGTCAGCGGCAGCCTGCGCCTGTTTGGATCGCCCAACGACATGGCAATGCAGATCAAGCAGCGTGTCGTCGAAGTGACCGGGTTGAAATGTTCAGTTGGTATTTCGCACAACAAATGGCTGGCCAAGCTGGCAACAGAACTGGGCAAGCCAGACGGCCTGTTCGAGATCACCCACGAGAATCGCGAACGCCTGCTCGATCCTTTATCGGTGGGGCGCCTTTGGACAGTGGGAAAAGTGGCGCAGGAAAAACTCGAACGTGGTGGCTACCAGACTATCGGCGACGTGCGACGCGCCGATGCGACGACGCTGCGCCGGCTGGTCGGCAATCATGCGGACCTGCTGCTGGCGTTGGCGAATGGTCGTGACGAACGTGAGGTCGTCGCGGACCGCGAGGAAATGTCGGTGGGGGCCGAGACGACGTTCGAGATGGATCTGACCACCATCGAGGAAGCACGTACCTGGTTGCTGAAACTCAGTGAGCGTGTCGGCGAGCGTGCGCGACGCAACCAGTTGCGCGGCAGGGTGGTCACGATAAAACTGCGCACACCGCCGTTCCATACCGAGACCCGACAACTCACGTTATCAGCGTCATGCGATGCAACCGATGATATCTATGCAGCAGCCAAACGGCTGCTTGATCGTTGGTGGCTGGACAAGGGAACGCCCAGTCTGCGCTTGATCGGCGTTTCCCTTGGCGGATTCAATGTCCAAGGCGAGGGCGGTGATCTGTTCGCCAATGCCGACAATCAACGCAAAGACCGAATCGTCGACAGCCTCAATCAGAAATTCGGCAGCGGCACGCTGCGCCGTGCGCGGACGTTGGACCGTACGTGATCAGATTGGTAGGTCGGGTCCCGCGTAGCGGTACCCGACATCGTAGTCGCGACGCCAACGGTTACGTTTGTGCCTGCGGAACAACGCGCTCTTGTTGGGGCAGCGGATATTCCGATGTCGGGTACCGCTTTGCGGGACCCGACCTACGCCGCTTTAGGCGGATCGCGTAGTTCACGCCGCAGAATCTTGCCGACGTTGGTTTTGGGCAGGCTGTCGCGGAATTCCACGATCTTGGGTTGCTTGTAACCCGTCAGATGGGTACGACAGTGGGCCTTGATGGCGTCCACGGTCAACGCCGGGTCCTTCTTTACGATGACGACTTTGACCGCTTCTCCTGACTTGTCGTCGAGTACGCCGACCGCAGCCACCTCAAGTACACCAGGATGCGTAGCGATGACGTCTTCGATCTCATTGGGATAGACGTTGAATCCCGACACCAGGATCATGTCTTTCTTGCGATCAACGATGAAGAAATAACCCTTCGCATCCATGGTCGCGATATCGCCGGTATGCAACCAGCCCTGGTCATCAATGACCTTTGCGGTTTCCTCGGGACGCTGCCAGTACCCGCGCATCACCTGCGGGCCTTTGACGCATAGCTCGCCGGGACTGCCATCGGCAACGGGTTGAAAATTGTCGTCCAGCAAAGCAACACTGGTGGATGAAATCGGAACGCCAATTGAACCGTTGTACTCGGTGTTGTCGAGCGGGTTCATGCATACCGCAGGTGACGTCTCCGTCAGTCCATAGGCTTCGACCAGCGTGCATCCGGTAACCTTCTTCCAGCGGTCCGCGACGGCGCGTTGCACCGCCATGCCACCGCCCAACGACAGCTGTACGGTAGAGAAATCCAGATCGGAAAATCCGGCGGTGTTGAGCAGTCCATTGAACAACGTGTTCACACCGGTGATCGCAGTGAATTTATGCTTGCGCAGTTCTTCGACGAAACCTTTCATATCGCGCGGATTGGCGATCAACACATTCAGCCCACCCAGCCGCATGAATACCAGGCAGTTCGCCGTCAACGCGAAGATGTGGTACAGCGGCAGCGCGGTGATGATGATCTCTTCTCCGGGTTTGGAATTGCGGCCGATCCAGGCGCCTGACTGCATCATGTTGGCGACCAGGTTGCGATGCGTGAGGATCGCGCCTTTGGCGACACCGGTAGTGCCGCCGGTGTACTGCAGGAAAGCAATATCGTCGTGACCGATGTCGACCTTGGGCGCCGGTGTACGTGCGCCGGAGGCGAGTGCATCGGTGAAACGCGTGGCCCCGGCGATGTTGTAATCGGGCACCATCTTCTTGATGTAACGCGCGACGAAATTGACGATCATAGCCTTGGGAAAGCCCAGCAAATCGCCGACGCCAGTCGTCATCACATGCTTGATCGCGGTGTCTTTAATCACTTCAGCCAGCGTGCTGGCAAAATTATCCAGCACCACGATTGCGGTGGTCCCGGAGTCGTTCAATTGGTGCTTGAGTTCGCGCGCGGTATACATCGGGTTGGTGTTCACCACCGTCAGTCCGGCACGCAAAACGCCAAAGATCGCGACCGGATACTGCAGCACATTGGGCAGCATCAGCGCGACGCGGTCGCCTTTCTTGAGTTTGAGCACATTCAATAGATAGGAAGCAAAGCCCGCGCTCAGACGATCGACATCGTCATAGCTGATAGTGGTTCCCATGGAATGGAACGCTGGCCGCTGCCTGAATTGATTACAGGCTTCCTCAAGCACCGCTACGACCGAGCTGTACTTGTTGACGTCGATTTCGGCTGGGATGCCGCTGGGGTAACTCGACAACCAAACCGGTGCGGCTTGCGACATGGATGACCCCTTCCAGCAAGGAACTGCTCGGTGCCCTTGAAACCGGCTTCGCATGATGCGACTCGTTCGGATTGCAACATAGTGGGGCATGAGGCACAAGCCAACGCGTAGCTTCGATGGGGTGACGAGTTTCCAGTGGTGATGCCGGTCTTGAGCTCTGAATCACAGAACAATCCAGCCCGGGTTTCAACAGCGGGCTGTTGACGAAGGCCATCAAGCTCCGTATAGTCACGGGTCTCTCTTGGGGCCATAGCTCAGCTGGGAGAGCGCTACAATGGCATTGTAGAGGTCGCCGGTTCGATCCCGGCTGGCTCCACCAAAATGTTGTCCCCATCGTCTAGAGGCCTAGGACACGGCCCTTTCACGGCTGTA
>JANMUE010000174.1:0-2912 GCA_031391205.1 Lysobacterales bacterium
TTGCAGAATCGTCGACAATCGCGGCTCACGCCGCTCCTACATGCACTTACAATGAAGCATGTCCCGCCCTCCCCGCATCTCCGACGACGACCGTTCGCTGTTCCACCAGGCCATTGGCGAAGTGCGGCGGGTGCATTCCGACACCACCGATCAGCGTCGTAATCCACCACAGCCGGACCCGGCGCAGACCAGGCGCGATAACCAGCGCGTCACTGAAGAGCTTATGCGCCCGCTGCCCGAGTCGCTCGATCCCGACGCGGCCGAGCCCCTGCGCTATCTGAAGGACGGTCTGCACCCGCGCCTGCTGCTGAAACTGGGACGCGGCCAATTCAGCGTGCGCGACGAGATCGACCTGCATCAGATGACCGCCGATATCGCGCGCAAGGCGATCCAGCAGTTCTTGAACGAGTGCATCGACGCCGACCGGCTGTGCGTCAAGATCATCACTGGCAAGGGCATGCGCTCCAAAAGTGATGGCCCGGTACTGAAAGGCCTGACCGATCGCATTCTGCGCCAGCGCAACGACGTGCTGGCGTTCCGCTCGGCGCGTTACAACGACGGCGGCAGCGGTGCGGTGATCGTGTTGTTGCGCGGCAAGCGCTGACCCGCATTTGTGTGGGTCCGACCTGTGGTCGGACGCTCTTTGTGGACGCTGCGGAAGCTCAGAGTGTCCGACCGCAGGTCGGACCCACAAGAGCCGTTACCCCAACGCAAAAACAATAGCAAGGTCGACCGCAACTTGCCTACATACGCCGGCGTATGCAAACTGCGCCCCGCAACGGATCCCCTGGGAGGGGGCGCAATGCGCCGTTGTGCAGGACCAATCGCCCAAGCCGCGTGACGCGACCTGGGGTCCATAACAATGCTTTGGGGAGACACCGTGATAAAGAATCGCCGTTCCTTGAACTGGGCGCCAGCTCTGCTGTTGGCCGCGCCGTTTGCTTATTCCGCTCAGTCCGCCGTGATCGTTGCCAAGCAGCTCGCCGGTGGGCCGGAAGAGTTTGCTGCGATGGCCCAGGTCAACCCGATCGAATCCGCTACACATTCCAAGAGCGCCCTGCTGTCGATCACATTGGAAAAGCGCGCCAATGGCAGTTACAGCTGGCAGTCGCCGATTGCCGTCGAAGGCAGCAACCTGCGCTTCCTGGTGTTTTCAGGTGATCAGACCTGGAACATCAATCTGCAGGATCCCGTCTCCAAGCGCATGCAGCCCGCCGAGCAACTGGCGATCAGCAAGACGCGCAGCAACTACGGCATGTCCGACAACGGTGTTCCGGCTCATTCCTATACCTTCGAAAACGTCGCGCGCGGCGAATGGAACCTGGCGATCGACGCCAAATCCGGTGGTCGTGGCTTTGTGCTGATCGAGGGCGAAGGCGGCGAGCGACTGATGTCGCATCAGGCCAGGATGAATCAGCGCGTGGGTCAACGCATCGGCCTGGTCGCCAGCGTCTACAACCTGGACGACGCTGCCGGCAACTTGCGCGGTGCTGCGCTGAGTGTGGCCAAACTGCGCGTAACCGCGCCCAATGGCAAGGTCGATGAATACGCCATGTTCGATGATGGACTGCACCAGGACGGCATCGCCTCCGATGGCGTGTTCGGCGCCGACTTCCTGGCCAAGCGGGCCGGTGATTACAACGCCCAGGTCATCGTCAAGGGCACGGGCAGCAATGGACAGGTATTCGCGCGCACGTCCGAGCATCTGATCCCGGTGATCGACGAACAGATGAGCTTCGCTGCACAGCAGAGCAAGGCCTTGCTGGCCTCTGCGAATCGCTTCAGCGTGAACATCCCGGTCAGTGCTTCGAAATCCACAGGCCACTACCGCACCTATGCTCAGGTCTGGGGAACCCGCGCCGGCAGCATGGTGCCGGTGGCCTGGATTGGCGGCATGAGCGATTTGAAAAACGGCAGCCTGGATCTCGGTCTGGATGCGCGCTGGATCGCCAAGGCCGGCGCCCAGGCACCGTTCGAGATTCGCGACCTGCGCATCGAAGACCCGGACCATTTCATCACCGTGGCGTCAGCCAGCAAGATGGCGTTGAGCATCGCCAGCCTGCCCAAGGCAGCGCGCACGCCGGTGAGCGAAGTCAGCGATGAAATGCGCATGGGACCGCGTCCGGTAGAGAAACTCGCCAAGGGTGTCGGCTCGCGGTTGTTGCTGGTGCACGGTTACTGCTCGGGCAATGTCTGGGGCGGTGTGGCAGGTCAGTTCAGCACGGCTTCGATCTTCCAGGATCTCAACCAGAACCGATCGCATGACGCATTCGCACGACTGATCCAGACCTTTGGCAACACCTGGAACTCATACGGCATTGTCGCGCACAGCCAGGGTGGCGCGGCGTCACTGCATCTGTACAACTATTACTGGAGTGGCCTGGACAACGCCGTAGGCAGCCGCCTGATCCAGTCAGTGGGCACGCCATATCAGGGCACCGCACTGGCAGGCAATGCCGCAGCCCTGGGCAGTGTGTTCGGTGTCGGCTGCGGCACCAACAGCAATCTGACCTACAGCGGTGCCTCGTCGTGGCTTGCAGGTATCAGCACGGCGTCGCGCGCCAAGGCCAACTACTTCACCACGTCGTTCACCGACCGTGCCTTTCTCTGGGATTACTGCAACGTGGTCACCGACGTACTGCTCACCGATCCGGAAGACGGCACCACCGAGCAGAGCTACGGTCAGTTGCCCAGCGGCGTCAATCGTGGTCACAAGACCGGCTGGTGCCACACCAGCGGCATGCGCGACCCGGCGCAGGCTACGGACAGCAGCCGCAATGCAACCATGAACAGCAACGCGGCACGCTGAATGTAGAGCGGGCTGGGCCCGCTGCTGTTGCCGGTGACGTTGTAAAGAGCGGGGCTTGCTCCGCTGCTTTGGCCTTGATACCAACATCAAGAGCGAGAGCAGC
>JANMUE010000178.1:0-10834 GCA_031391205.1 Lysobacterales bacterium
CGACAATGGTGGGTTGCACCCACCCTACATCAGCGCCGCAAGCCGCTAGACTTCGGCGTCGGACGGGAGTGGCGATGGCGGACAATGCAATCACCGGGTTGATCGATGCCTGGCGCAGCGGCGATGTGTCAGCGCGCGATCGGCTTTCGACCCTGGTCTATGCGCAGTTGCATGCCATGGCCGAACAGCGCGTAGGCCGCGATGCCGCCAGCGCCACACTGCAGCCGACCGCTTTGGTGCACGAAGCCCTCATGCATCTGTGGCAGACACCGGAGCGGCCGAAGAATCGCGCGCACCTGTTTGCACTCGCGGCACTGCAGATGCGCAGCATCCTGGTTGACTATGCGCGCGCACGTTCGGCGTCCAAGCGCGGCGGCGATGCGGTGCGCGTCACTCTGGATCCTGCTGCCGATCATCTGGTCGCTGCCGAAAGCGACTTCCTGGAACTCGAAGACGCCCTGCTTGCGCTGGAGCGCGAAGACCACAAGAGCGCCGAGGCGATGACGCTCAACTATTTTGGTGGGCTGAATCAGGAAGAGATCGCCCAGGTGCAGGAAGTCTCGCTGTCCACCGTCGAGCGCTCGTTGCGCTTTGGTCGCGCCTGGCTGAAGCGCGCGTTGTCGCCGTGAGTGCGCCGGGACCGTCGCGGCGGCGCGCATTGTTCGAGCGTGCGCTGGATCTCCCCGCGCCGGAACGACGCAGCTTTGTTGAGCGCGAATGTGTGGACGATCCCGAGCTCGCCCGCGATGTATTGCAATTGCTCGATGAGGACGCGGACCCCGTCGATGCATTGGTCGAACGCATCGTGCCCATCAGTCGTTCGGTGCTGATCGAGCCGACGCTTCAGCCGGGGCAGCGCGTCGGCGCCTATCGCCTGCAGGGAGAGATCGGCAGCGGCGGCATGGGTACGGTATTTCGCGCCGAGCGTGTCGACGGAGAATTTCAGCAGCGCGTCGCGATCAAGCTGATCCGCGGCTTTCCTACCCGCGATGCGCTGGACCGTTTCAAGCGCGAACGCGAACTTCTGTCGCAGCTGACGCATCCGCATATCGCACGTCTGCTGGATGGCGGCAGCACCGAAGCCGGCCAGCCATGGCTGGCGATGGAATACATCGAAGGCGAGACCTTGAGCGTCTGGCTTGAACGCGAGCACCCGGATCTGGCGCGTCGCCTGCGTGTGTTCCGGCTGATCTGTTCGGCGGTGCAGCACGCACATCAGCACCTGGTGATCCATCGCGACATCAAGCCCGGCAATATCCTGGTGCGCAGTGGCGACGATCCGGTGCTGCTGGACTTTGGCATCAGCAAGCTGCTCGACAATTCCAATGCGGCCCGCGCTACCACCGCAATGCAGCCGATGACTCCGGCCTATGCCAGTCCGGAGCAACTCGCCGGACGTCCGACCAGCAGCGCCAGCGACATCTTCGCGCTTGGCCTCTTGCTGTACGAATTGCTGGCCGGGCGGCCGTTGCGCGACAGCAGCGTCGCGATCAACAGCCAGCAGTCGCCAACACGTCCCAGCGACGCCGCCAAGCGCGCGCCCCAGGATTGGTTGCGGCTGGCCGGCAATCGCATCCGTGGCGATCTGGACTGGATCACATTGAAAGCGCTGCGCAGCGAGCCCGAGCGGCGCTACAGCTCGGCGGCAGCGTTGTCCGATGATATCGCGCGCTTCGAATCCGGACGTGTGGTCGAGGCCGCACCCGAGCGTCTGAGCTATGTCCTTGGCAAATGGCTGCAGCGCCATCCGGTGGCAAGCTTCGCCACCGCGCTGGCGCTGATCGCGGCGATGCTGTTTTCCTGGCAGCTGAAACTGCAACGCGATCGTGCCCTGCTGGCCGAACGTAACGCCGTGGCCGAGGCCGATGCGGCCAACGAGGTGACGCAGTTCCTGCTCGGGCTGTTTGGCGGCGCCGATCCGCAGTTCGCCCGCGGTCGCGACGTCAGCGCCCGCGAAATGCTCGAACGCGGCACCCGTGAGCTCGACAGCAAGCTGCTCGATCGACCACTGCTGCGTGCGCGCATGTTGCTGGCGATCGGCATTATCTACACCAGCCTGGGCCAGCCCGAGCCGAGCCGCAAGGCACTGACCGAGGCGGTGCAATTGTTCGACGGAGCGCCGCCCGCCGACCCGCTGCAGCTGGCGCGCGCGCTCAATGAACTTGGCCGTCTGGAGAATTCGCTGCAACAGCATCGCGCGGCAGCATTGCTGATGGAGCGGTCGTTGCAGCTGCGCGAGCCGCTGTTGCCGGCCCAGCATCCCGATATCGGGCACAGCTGCAGTTCGCTCGGTGTTGCCTATCAGGGCCTGCGCCGCTTCGACGAGGCCGAGGCCAATTTCCAGCGCGCGCTGAGTATTTTCGAACAGGCCGGTCCGGAATACCAGGGCTCCGTTGCCTCGCAGCTGCACAACTTCGGACTGCTGGCGCGCGAGCGTCGTCAGTTCGACGCCGCACGCGGCTATTACCGGCGCGCACTGGCGATCAAGCAGCAGCTCTATGGCAACCAGCATCCACTGACCTTGAACACGCTCGAAGGATTGGCCAGCAACGCCAGCATCGAGGGCGATTTCGAAGAGGCCGAGCATTGGCTGCAGCAGTCGCATCAGCTGCGTCTGCAGATCAGCGGTCCGGTGTCGGTGGATGCGGCGCGCAGCTTCAATGAGCTGGCCAATATCGATCAGGACCGCGGCCGTCTGGTCGAGGCCGAGCGCCATTACCGCGCGTCTATCGCCATCGACGAGCAATTGAAGAACGCGGAGACGATGAGCGCGGCCAGTACGCTCAATAATCTGGCGACGCTGCTGGAGGATCGTGGCGATCCGGCAGCGGCCGAGGTATTGCAACGCCGCTCGCTGACGATCCGCATCCAGGTTCAGGGTGCCGCGCATGATTCGGTGCACCGCGCCCGCCACAATCTGGCGCGCCAGCTGTTTGCCCAGGGCCGGGTCGACGAGGCCGCAACCGAATTTGCGCAGGCGCTGGCCGGCCGGCGCGAGGCGATGGGCGAAGACCATCCGGAAACGCGCGATTCGGTACTGTTCGTCGCACTGGTCGAACAGGCACTGCATCCGAAGGCGGATATCGAGCCCATCAAGGCCGCGCTGGAACAGCTGCGCACAGCGCGCGCCAGGATCGACGTACCAGTGCTGCGCGGCATGCGCGCGTTGATCGACGTACTGCCGCCCGCCGAGCGCGCTGCCGCGTTGGGCGGCGTGCTGGAATCAGCAATTCCGGTGTACGGTCAGACGCATCCCTTCGTCGCCGAGTTGCGGCTGCGCAGTGCCGAGCATTGGCTGGAGACCGGCGACCGCCAACGTGCATTGCAGATGCTGCAGGGCGCAGCCGCGCCACTGCGTGCCCAGTTGATGCCCGGCGCCAAGGCGCTGACCCGCCTGCAGCGCATCGAGCGAGCGTTGCATTTGTAGGGTGGGTGCAACCCACCATTGTCGAGTATTTGAGAATGGTGGGTTGCACCCACCCTACGATGAAGCGCCTATATCCCATATCCCGTCGCTCAGGCAGTTAGACTCGCCAATCTAGATCGAGCAAGCGACAATCGCTGCATGACGGAATTTTGCAATATCGCCAGTCACCTCGGCGAGGAAGCCGGTCGCCAGCCTGAGCGGCCGGCCATCCATTGCCCTGCGCGCTTTGGCGGCAAGGGCCTGCCCCTGTATCGCAGCATGAACTTCGCTGAACTCGCGGCCGAAACCGACCTGATCGCTGCCGGGCTGGTTGCCAGCGGCATCGGGCGTGGTGTCCGCACAGCGCTGATGGTGCGCCCATCGATCGAATTGTTTGTGCTGATGTTTGCGCTGTTTAAGGCCGGTGCGGTGCCGGTGCTGATCGATCCCGGCATCAACCGCCGGCAATTGAAACAGTGTCTGCGCGAAGCCGCGCCGGAGGCCTTCATCGGTATTCCGCTCGCGCATGCGGCCAGCTTGCTGCTGGGCTGGGCGCGTGCCACGATCAAGCGTCGCGTCACCGTCAACGGCCGGCGCTGGTTCTGGGGCGGCCGAAGTTATGCCCAGTTGCGCGCGCTGGGCGCCGCGCAGGGCAAGTTTCAGATCGCCGATACGCGTTGCGGTGAATTGGCGGCGATCCTGTTCACCAGTGGCGCCACAGGCGTTCCCAAGGGCGTGGAATACACGCACCAGCAGTTTGCCTCGCAGGTTGAGATGATCCGCTCGGCATTCGGCATCTGGCCCGGCGAGGTCGATCTGCCCACGTTTCCGCCGTTCGCGCTGTTCGATCCAGCGCTGGGCATGACCAGCGTGATCCCGGATATGGATCCGACGCGGCCGGCCGAGGCCGATCCGGCCAAGCTGATCGCGGCGATCGAACGCAATGGCGTCACCACCATGTTCGGTTCGCCGGCATTGATCGATGTGCTGGCGCGCTACGGCGAGGCCAATGGCATCAAGCTGAAGACCCTGCGCCGGGTGATTTCTGCCGGTGCTCCGGTGCCTCCGGAGACGGTGGCGCGACTGATGAAGGTGCTCAGGCCCAAGTCGCAGGTGTTCACGCCCTATGGCGCCACCGAATGCTTGCCGGTGTGTGCGATCGAAGGCCGCGAAATTCTCGCGGTGTCGCATCTCACTGCCGAGGGCGCCGGCATTTGCGTCGGCAGGCCGTTGCCGGAAAACCAGGTGCAGCTGATCCGCATCGACGACAACGAGGTTCACGAGATCAGTTTCGCCAATCGCGTGCCGCCTGGCGGCGTCGGTGAGATCGTGGTGCGTGGCCCGACCATGAGCCAGCGCTATTTCAATCGGCCCGAAGCCAATCGTCTCGGCAAGATCCTCACGCATGAAGGCGTCTGGCATCGCATGGGAGACCTTGGGCGTTTCGACGAAGACGGTCGACTTTGGTATCTGGGCCGCAAGTCACATCGTGTCGAGACCGGCAATGGGCAATTCCTGCCCGAACCGGTGGAAGGGATTTTCAATGCCCATCCCTCAGTGCGGCGCAGTGCGTTGGTCGGCCTGGTCGACGTCGAAGGCCGCCGCCTGCCGGGCGTGTGCGTAGAATTGCAGCCGGGCCTGGGTGAACGTGACTGGCAGTCGACCCGCAACGAATTGCGGCAGATCGGCGCGCGCCATGCCACCACCTCGGCGATCCGCCACTTCTTCCTGCATCCGGGATTTCCAGTGGATATCCGGCACAATGCCAAGATCGATCGACCCGCCCTGGCAGCCTGGGCCGCGCGTCGGCAGCGTTGAACACAGTATAAAACGACATAGGCCAGGCGCGAGGGTTTGCGACCGGCCGCAGCGATTCGGAGAGTTGCGATGAAAGTTCTGGTAACCGGCGGTGGCGGATTTCTCGGCTCGAACATCTGCAGACAACTGCGCGCTCGTGGCCACGATGTGGTCAGCATCGCGCGCAACCGTTATCCGGTGCTGGACCAGATCGGTGTGCGTCAGGTACTGGGCGATGTCAGCGCCTTCGATCCCATGCTCAATGCCACCAAGGGCTGCGATGCGGTGATCCATACCGCGGCACGCGCCGGCATCTGGGGCAGTCTCGCCGACTATTCGACCACCAATATCGGCGGCACCGTAGCCGTGCTCGGCGCCTGCGAAATGAACGGGGTGCGCAAGATTATCTACACCTCGACGCCAAGCGTGGTGCACAACGGTCGCGACATCGAGAACGGCAATGAATCGCTGCCGCATGCGACCGAGTTCAAGGCGCATTATCCGGCCACCAAGGCGGCTGCCGAGCGTCAGATCCTGGCGGCGAACGGACCCAATCTCGCCACGGTGGCGCTGCGCCCGCATCTGATCTGGGGGCCCGGAGACAATCACCTGCTGCCGCGCCTGGTGGCGCGTGCGCGGGCCGGAAAGCTGCGCTTCGTCGGGCCATCCAAGCGCATCGATACGGTCTATATCGACAACGCCGTGCAGGCGCATCTGGATGCGCTGGACCGCCTTGAAATCGGTGCGCCCTGCGCCGGCAAGGCCTATTTCATCTCGCAGGGACAGCCCATCGCCATGGATGAAATGGTCAACAAGCTGCTCAGGGCGGCAAGCCTGCCGCCGGAACAGCGGCGCATTTCGGTCAGGATGGCGATGACCCTGGGTTTCCTGTTCGAGCAGTGGTATCAGCTTATCGGCAATCGCAACGAGCCGCCGATGACACGCTTCCTGGCCGAGCAGCTGAGCACCGCGCACTGGTTCAATATCAGCGCCGCGCGCCGCGATCTTGGCTACCAGCCCAAGGTCACCCTGGCCGAAGGCATGGTGCGCGTCAGTGAATGGTGGCTGCGCGAGGGCAAGCTGAAACATCACGGGTGAGGTGCGGTTGTGGGTCCGCGCTGTGCGCGGACGCTCTTCTTCGCATCAGGCAAATCAACCGCGACCGACCGCAGGTCGGACCTACAGTACGCCAATGCACCCCGTATATGACGCCTCTGCCACTTGCCAAAACAGCACCAGTTGTGAAACTGCCGAGATGACTACAGCATCTATGCAACGCAACGCAGCCGAAACGATCGCGACCGAAATCGTTCCGGTCGCGGGAAGCTCAACGCTCCGCGTCACCAGTGCCGAGGGCGCCCGCTTCGATCTGATTCTGACCGCGCCTGCGGATGCCAGGATCTGGATCTACTGGTGCCCGGCGATGGGCGTGACGGCAAGGCAGTACCGCATCTTCGCCGAGGCGGTGGCCGCTGCCGGCATCGGCATTGCCGCGCACGAATGGCGCGGCGCCGGTTCCAGCGATCGGCGCGCTTCGCGGCGCAGTGACTGGGGCTATCGCGAACTACTGGACGATATCGACGCTGGCGTCGCCGCATTGCGCAGCGCCCGTGATGTAGAGCACCTGGTGATCGGCGGTCACAGTCTGGGTGCGCAGGTTGGCATGCTGGCCCTGGCACGCACTCCCGCTCTGGCCGAGGCGGTGCTGGTGATCGCCAGCGGTACGCCGTGGTGGCGCACTTATCCGCTGTGGCAGCAGCCGTTGATCTTTGTTGTGTTTGCATGGTTTCGCGCGCTGTCGGCCGTGTGCGGCTGGTTTCCCGGCCGGCGCGTCGGCTTTGCCGGCGACGAGGCACGCGGTGTGATTCGCGATTGGGCGCGCAGTGGCATGAGCGGGCACTATCGCCCGGATCGTGTCGACCACGATCTCGACACCGCGCTCAATGCCTTGAAGGTTCAGGGTTTCGCGCTGCATATGCACGACGATCGTCTTGTGCCTCAGCGATCATTCGATGAGCTCAGATTGCGATTGAGCACGGCGCGCTGGACGACGTTGCAGTTGCGCAAACAGGATTTCCAATCGCAGCTGGCCACACATTTCTCGTGGATGAAGGAGCCACGGCCAGTGCTGGCGCCGTTGGCGGCGTGGCTGCGCGGATTGTAGGCTGGCGGTGAGCGCAGTAGGGTGGGTGCAACCCACCATTCTCGAAGGTTAAACATTGGTGGGTTGCACCCACCCCACATTCGAGCCAACCTACCCCAACCAATTCAAGATCGGTTGCCACTCATCACGACAAGGCGCCAATGCCGCATTGTGGTAATCGAATACACCGCGTCCCAGTGCGCCCGCCAGCACATAGGCCTGGGTATCGCGCACACTGGCGATCAATGGAAATGGTAGCTCGCTACTGTGCTCGCTGAAATCCCGCGCCGCCAGGGTGCGGGTCTTGACGCGATTGGCGACGATGCCGACGCGCACACTGCCACTGCGCACCGCCGACGAATTCCGCAATTCATGCAGGAAGGCCTGACTGGCACGCAGATCGATGGCCGACGGCACGATAGGCACGATGACCGTATCGCAACGACGCAGATACTCGGCGATCTGATGGCTGCGCAAACCCGCCGGCGTATCCACCAGCAAGACTTCCGTGCTGGGTGGGATGCGCAGCGTCCAGCCCTGGGTCAGCCCCTGTCCGGTGTCGGGGCTGGCCATCACCGGTACCGACGGCACCAGCAGGCCACGTGCTCCAGCCCAGTCCACGCTCGATCCCTGCGCATCGGTGTCGATCAGCCACACCTTACGTCCGGCATGCGCCAATGCGACCGCAAGATTGGTCGTTACCGTGGTTTTGCCACAGCCGCCTTTCGAACTGGCGATCAGGATTCTCTGCATCGGGGCGCCGGTAGCAACGTGTCGAATCTACAGGGTTTGCGCATGCTGCGGCGTCCAGTCATCAGGATGCGTCTGAAGGCGTTGCGGGATCAACTTGCGCATAGGCCCAGGCCAGCGCCGACCAGCCGGCAATCAGTGCGATACCACCGACCGGCGTAATCGCACCGACCCAACGCGGCGCCGAAAGCGCCAGCGCCAACAGGCTGCCGCTGAACACGATGACTCCGAACAGCATCAGCACGGCAGCCGCCCGACCCGAGGCGCGCGAAGAAATGGTGTCGACGTGCAAGGCCAGCAGCGTCGCGAGCACATGCCAGAACAGATAGCTTACCGCGGTCTGCCAGAGTGCCAGTTGCGCCGCGGTGAAGCCGTCGCGCAGCGCATGCGCGCCGAACGCGCCAAGCAGCACAGCACAGGCCCCCAAAAGCGCCGCTATCCAACGCAACTTCGAAACGCCCGGCCCCATGACACTCCCCATTGCAGACGCGCCATTGTGCGCGAAGCCCGATCTGGCGGCTAGGTCCTAGGACTAATGGACCTCAGAACAAGTCACCACTTCGACTTCGTCATACAGCTTCTTGTCGCTACACCCCCAAATAACGGGGTTTTTTCGCCCCCTGACTCAAGGGACTATCGCGGCCGAACTTGTTCAGAGCTACCTTATGAGCCGGTCACGCGCGACAGGCGCGGATCGCTTATTTCAAGCCCTATGGCGCGGCCTGCCGCCCCCGTTAACGCCCGGTTAGCACGCCGCCCGCTATCAAGGCGCGCTCATGCTTCCCTCCGACTACCCCTTCCAGCTCCGTCCACGCAAGACGGTCCCGACTTCACCGCAATGGGCGCGGGTGACGGCGATCGTGTTCAGCCTTGTGGTGCACCTCGCAGTATTGGCGCGTCTTCTGGCAGCGCCCGATGTGATCCAATCGAGGCCGCGCGCTGATTTCGTTGATTCCAACGTACTCGAGGTGGTCCTGCTCGATCCGAAGACTCCTGTCGCAATACCCCAGAACGCTTTCGTGGAGCGCCCCCCGACCACGATCGTGCAGCACACACCCAAGATGTCGCTGCCAGAACCGCCACCGTCGCAGGCCGCACAGACCGAACCGGTGAGCGAGACATTCCCCGCAACCACCACCTCCGCACAACTGTTCAACGGCATCGACGCCGCCGCTCGCGACCTCACCGCGGGCGACCCGCGTCTGCCCGGTGCCGGCATGCCGAGCGCGCTGGCGCGTCTGCCTGGAAGCGCCGATGCCATCGTCGACTTGCCGGTGCGCTTCAAGCGCAGGCCGACGCCGCAGCAGGTCACCATGTTTGCGTTGCGCATTCTGGTCGCCACCATGGCCAGCAACTCCGATGACATGGAGCAGGTTCGCACGATGCGCAACCCGCTGCAGGATCTGACCGATGCGCATATTCAAGGAATGAAGGATCCGGAGTGCAATGACCCCGATGACCCGCTGCGCGATCCGCGCTGCTATCCACCGCCGCCGCGGTGAGGATGCGGGAGCAGGCTGTTGTGGCAGCGGCGTCCCGCCGCTCCCACAAAAACGAAAATGCCTCCCAGATTGGCTGAACCTGCCACAACAGCCGCATTCGTATTAACAACCACTTAGCTGCGCGGCCTCTATCAAGGGCGGCTCATGCTGATCGCCGACTTCAATCTGGACCTGCCGCCTACACGCGCTGCGCCGCTGCGCCTGCAGCTACGACATGTGTTCGGTATTGCCGCTGCGCTGGTGCTGCACATCGCGGTCGCGCTGTATCTGCTGCTGCCGACGCCGGCGATGGTGCACGCGCCAAGGCTGGATTCGACGCTGGCGACGATGAGTCTGGTGCTGATCGAACCGGTAATTCCGCGTCCCGCGGCAACGCCTGAATCCGCTCCGTCATCACTGGCACCCGTGCCCGTACCACCGGTCGAACGGCCGCGGTTGAAGCGCAAACCCGATCAGCGCGATTACAACGCCGCGTCCCAAGCCCGAAGCATGAGCGCAGAATTTATCGAGCCGGTGATCACCGTGGCCGACCTCGTTGACGATATCGAACGCGCTGCCGCCGAGATCGTCGCCAAGGATCCTCGTCTGCCCAATGCGGGCATGCCCAGCGCACTCGGCAAGGTGCCGGGTCGGGCCGAAGAGTTTGTGCATCTGCCGTTGCAGCACCGCCCACCGGGCGCCCTCCAACGCACCCTGCAGGCGATCGGCAAGCACTTGATCCTCGGCGGCCTGCCCGATAGCCCGCTGCAGCAGATGCATGACCGCGCGCACCGCAGTGACCCTGGCGAAGCGGTCTGCAACGATCCCGAGAATCCGCTGGCCGATGAGCGCTGCTGGATGCCTGCGGACGAGTGATGTACCGGTGCGGTGCAGATCCGTCGAATATGCGGCCGCTAAAGGATCCTCTGAACAAGCCCGGAGCCGCGATAGCCCTGAGTCAGGGGGCGAAAAACCGCAGGTTGACCAGCTTCACCGTTGAGAGCGACCAGCTCCGCTGTTAAAAATGACCGGCTCCGCCGTTGAAAACCAGGGTATGGCAAGCACTAAGCTATTGGGCGAAGTCGAAGTGGTGACTTATTCAGAGGTTCTTAAAGTCTCCTGATTAGTTCCCATCCTCAGCCGCAATGTCGCCCGATCTGAGACCGGTAGCGCGCATGGTACGCCCACACTCGAACGGAGGTGGGTCGTGGCGATGAATCAGGTGCAGTTCCAGAAGGGACTGTCGATGGTGGATTT
>JANMUE010000292.1:0-56132 GCA_031391205.1 Lysobacterales bacterium
GTCGGCCACTGAACGACGCAGGTCGGCAGCGAGCTGAGCCAGATTTCCAATGGACTCCGCCGTCTGCGAGGCACCGGCAGAGGTCTGCGTGGTGATTTCCTGAATCACGTTCATCGTTGCCGAAATATTGGTGGCCGCCGCCGACTGCTGTCGCGCAGCTTCAGAGATGTTCTGAATGAGGTCGGCAAGATCGTTCGAGACCTTTTCAATTTCACCCAGGGCCAGACCGGCGTCTTCGGCAAGACGCGCACCGGACACCACTTCGGAGGTGGTCTGTTCCATCGAACTGACCGCTTCGTTGGTGTCGGACTGAATCGTCTGCACCAGCGTTTCAATTCGCTTTGTAGCGCCAGAAGCGCGTTCGGCGAGTCGTTGCACTTCATCGGCGACGACCGCGAATCCGCGACCGGCCTCACCTGCGGATGCCGCTTGAATGGCGGCGTTCAGCGCGAGAATGTTGGTCTGTTCTGCGATGTCGTTAATCAGTTCGACGATCGATCCAATTTCCTGAGAAGACTCACCCAGTCGTTTGATTCGTTTTGAGGTTTCCTGAATCTGGTCACGAATGTTGTCCATGCCCTGAATCGTCTGACGCACGATCGCGGCGCCTTTCGATGCAATCTGCACTGAGCGATGCGCCACATCTGCGCTTTCAGCAGAGTTCTTCGAAACTTCGTCGATAGAGACCGCGATTTCGTTGATCGCCGCGGAAGCCGAGGTAATCTGTTGCGCCTGATGTTCCGCAGCTTCGGCGAGGTGCATTGCCGTCGCCTGGGTTTCCTGGGCCGCGGCAGCAACCTGCACTGCGGTTTCGTTAATGGTGGTTACCAGTGATCGCAACGCTTCGACCGCGAAGTTCACCGAGTCTGCGATGGCACCGGTGATGTCTTCGGTAACGGTCGCCTTTACCGTCAGATCGCCTTCTGCGAGCGATCCCATTTCGTCCAGCAAGCGCAGAATGGCTTCCTGGTTTCGCGTGTTGAGATCGGCAGTGGTTTGCAGCTGGCGGCGTTGCGCAAGAAACTGGGCGAAGGTAGCAAGCGCTGCGAAGATCAGGGTAGCCAGGGCGAGAATGATGCTGATCAGGTTACTGCCGAGAACGCGCTTGCCACCCAGTTCGTTGAGGCGGGTGGAGAGATTCTTGCTGTCTTCCAACAGCACCGATGCGACTTCTGAAATCGATCCGGAGGCCTCGGTGACTTCGAACAACTGCGTCGACGCTTCCTGGATCTTGTCGACGTTCTGGCCGATCTGGTTATAGACCTCTTGCACATCGCTGAGGATCGCGCGTGCCGTCGGGTCGGTCAGTGCCGACAGACCAAGTTCGGCGCTGCCATTGATCAGGCCGTTCAGCACATCACCGTAAGCTTTGGCGTCGCGAGAGAACTGATCGGCGGCGGAGGTGGCGAGGTCACCGCCTTTCAGAATCTCGGATACGCGTCGCAGCATGCGGTCGGCGAGCAGGGTCTGGCGCGTGGCGAGATAAATCTGTTTGGCGGGCGCGCCGCGCTCGGTCAGGTAGCTGACGATTTCTTCCATCTTCGCGGTCAGTCGCGGGATGCTGTTCTGGAAATCGGAAGCGGTCTCGGTGATATCAAGCACCAACTCCTGACTATCCTGGATCGTGCCGGCAGCCTTGCTGATCGGCGCCCAGTCCTTGTCCAGTTTTTCCAGCGCGCTGTCGACAAACACGCCACTCACCTGCCCTTTGTAGGCGGGGACCGGATTGATTTTGGTATTGGGCGGGCTGCCTTCGAGCAGAGCTTTGACGTTGCTGTCGATGGCCCGGCGCGTCGCCTTGAGTTCCTCGAAGGCCTCAAAGTTACCGAGTGCGGCTTCGGTGGCGAATCGCGATATCGACTGCGATTGCACCTGCAGATCGTTGGCGAGGTTGATCGCATTTCGATCCTGCCCGTCCTTGTACAGACGGTAGCCAACGTTGCCGATCAGCAGCATCAGCGAAATCAGCGCCAACAGGCCCGTAAACATCGAGCCTGAAAGCCGCTGCGTGAAGTTCCCACCAGTCGAACTCATACGGTCACCTCGCCCTTGAACCCAGTCGTCGCCGCATCATGCCGCGGCTTGCGTGAAATCGCGTGCGCGCACCAGCGCGCTCATACTGAACACCCGATAAGGTGTTCCACCCCAATCAAAAAATCGCGGAATGAATTTTGCATAGCGCTCGTCTTCCTCGGTCATCGAATCGATGAGGTTGGAGTCGTTGAAAGCGCGCTGTCCAAGAATTTCGTCCACCACCACACCTACGGTGCCACCCATCTGTTTGACCAGAAGCACTCGGCTACGATCGTTGTGCCCGGATTTTTCACCTTCGATAAATCCGCGCAAATCCACCACCGGCACCAGGTTGCCGCGGACATTGGCCACGCCCAGCAACCACGGACGCGTACCGGGAACGATGGTCAAGGCTGGGAAAGAGAGAATTTCGTTGACTTCCACGATGCTGCTGACCATCACCCGGTTGCCGAGGCGAAAGCCGATGCCGCGCCAGGATCCAGGCGCATCGATCTGTTCCGGAATACCGGCGACGTGCTGCAGGCTGCGGCGCTCGTAATCGAACAGCGCTTCAAAAGGCGACAATATCGTAGCGGTTTCAGACATGCGGACGAACTCCTGCCTTTCTACAGCCTGCGCACGCGCCCGGAACGATCCAAGTCCCGATCAGCGTCCCCCACCCTGATTGATTCCGATTCCGCATCGCGCCCCCTATGGCGTTCAGATCAGGTCTTGGGAGCCACGAACCGACGGATGGCGGTGAGTAGTTCCTCGCGCGTGAACGGCTTGGTGAGGTACTGCTCGGAACCCACGATACGACCACGCGCTTTGTCGAACAGGCCGTCCTTGGACGACAACATGATCACCGGCGTAGCCTTGAACATCTTGTTGCTCTTGATCACCGAACAGGTTTGATAACCATCCAGACGCGGCATCATGATGTCGACGAAAATGAGATCGGGCTGCGTATCCGAAATCTTGGCGAGCGCTTCAAAACCGTCGTTGGCGGTGACGACCTCGCACCCCTCCTTCTTCAGCAAGGTCTCGGCGGTACGGCGGATAGTCTTGGAGTCATCGATGACCATCACCTTCAAACCGGCCAACGAAACTTCTTTGCTCTGGTCTTCCATGCGACCCCCGGGTCTTAGCTACTGCCGTCCGCATCTTCAGATGATCGCCCGCCAAATTTCGCGGAGTCACATCGACGACCCGGAAAGGGCTCTTAATGGCTGTTTAGCCAACGTTGAGAAAACTGTCAAGTAAATGTTGCAAGGCCTTCAATTCCGGAAGGAATCTACATCCACGCTCCGGCTCGCTATGCTACTCGCATCGTGCCCCTCCGTGGGCTGGTTTTTTTGCTGGAGCAGTCCATGACCCTGACCATTGGCGTCCTGATGGATCCCGTCGCTGGCATTCGGCCGCGCAAGGATTCCACCGTCGCCATGCTGATCGAAGCCACCCGCCGCGGCCACCGAGTCCTCTACGCCAGCCCAGACAGCTTGCGGCTTGAACCGGGACAGGCCGCAGCCGTATGGCATGAACTCAGCGCACAGGATACCGAGACTGACTGGTACCAGATCGGCAGTACACAATCTCTGGCAGTCGACCAACTTGACGTGCTGTTGTTGCGTCGGGACCCCCCTGTCGACTCCGATTTCCTCGCCGACACCCTCTGGGGAAGTTTTGGAAAGAGTTCCAAGCCATTGATAATTAACGATCCTCAGGCACTGAGGGACTGCAACGAAAAGCTTTTTGCGCTGGAATTTCCGCAATGCTGCCCTCCGACTCTGGTCGCGAGGGATGCCGCAGCGCTGAAAACATTTGTGGCGATGCACGATGCGGTAGTGCTTAAACCATTGGATGGGATGGCAGGACGATCGATATTCCGAAGCTTCGCCAGCGACCCGAATTTGAACGTAATTCTGGAGACTCTCACCAGTAACGGGCGGCATTTTGCGCTGGTGCAGAAGTATATTCCCGAAATTTCCAAGGGCGACAAGCGCATACTGCTGATCGAGGGCGAGCCGGTGCCGTTTTCACTGGCGCGAATCCCCCAGGGTGGCGATTTCCGCGGCAATCTCGCCCGCGGCGGTCGCGGCATCGCCCAGCCATTGAGCACCCGTGACCGCTGGATATGCGATCAGATCGCGCCGGAACTTAAACGGCGCGGGCTGATATTCGTGGGTATCGATGTCATCGGTGACTACCTGACCGAAATCAACGTCACCAGTCCGACGGGGATTCGCGACATCGACGCACAGGCCGGTACCCGTATCGCAAGCTTGCTGTTCGACGCCATCGAGCGGAGGCTGGCTTGAGTCAGATACGCACCGGACCCGACGAGAGGCTGCGGGTCACCCTGCTGTTTTCGCTGATCGTGCATGCGGTGGCGGTGCTGGGCATTACCTTCGAGTATGAAGATCCGGCGGCAAGCATGCCCAGTCTGGACGTGATTCTGGTGCAGGCCGCGGCCCAGGACGCACCGAAGAAGGCCGATTTCCTGGCCAATGCGGCGCAGCGCGGCGGCGGCGAAGATGATGTCGCGAAACGCCCCCGCGACTATGTCTCCGGCCCGATCCCGAAAAACACCGATGGCTTGGCGCCGTTGCCGCTGCATGCCGGCGCGCCGCGTCCGCAGCCGGCTACACCGGCCTCCGTACTCTCGGGAGGCGATGCCGACTTCAAGGTTCAGCGTCTCGACCAGGCGCGCCCCGAAACTCCGGAACTCAAGCGCCTGACCGCGCAGGAACTCATCGAGCGCAATATGGAAATGGCGCGGCTGAGCGCCGAAGTGGATCGCGAGCGCAATCGCTATGCCAAGCGCCCAAAACGCAAGTTCGTTTCTGCCAACACCCGCGAATACGTCTACGCCTCGTATATGCGCGCCTGGGTAGCCAAGATCGAACGCCTGGGTACCGTCAACTATCCGGAACAGGCCACGCGTCTGGGTGTTTCAGGCAACGTGCTGCTTACTGCCGCAGTGCGCCGCGACGGGTCGCTGGAATCGATCGAGCTGATCCAGTCCAGCGGCCATGATTTTCTCGACCTCGCCGCGCGCCGCGTCGTCGAAATGGGCGCGCCCTACCCGCCCCTGCCCAAGGCCGATGACCATATCGATGTGCTGCACATTACGCGCACGTGGCAATGGCTGCCTGGCGAGGTCTTACGCGGAAATTGACACGGCAGCCGACGCACTGATGACGCAAAAAGGGATGCAGCACGCGCGCCCCTTCCCTACAATTCACCCATGCTCAAACCCCACTGGTTGACCAATCACCTGCTGATCGCCATGCCGGCGTTGCAGGATCCCAACTTTCATCGTTCGGTCACCTACGTCTGTCAACACAATGAACAGGGCGCGATGGGCCTGGTCATCAATCGCGGGGCCGACCTGAATTTCAGCGACGTGCTACGCCAGTTGCAGATCGAAAGCTCCCCGGCATTGGCCGACCGCGTCCCGGTGCTGATTGGCGGTCCGGTGCAACAGGAGCGTGGTTTCGTTTTGCATAGTGCGGTGGGCCCCGATGATCGCAACTGGGACTCGAGTTTTCGCATCAACGAAGCACTGAGCGTCACCACCTCCCGTGACGTGCTGGAAGCGTTATCCAAACTGGAGAACTCCGGCCGCGCCCTGCTTGCCCTGGGTTATGCCGGCTGGGATGCGGGGCAACTAGAGAACGAGCTGATGGAGAACGCCTGGCTGACTGCCGAGGTGCATGACCATGCCATCCTCTTCGACATCCCCCTGGAACATCGCTGGCAGGCCGCTGCCGACCTGGTCGGCGTAGATATCAACCGCATCACGCCGATGGCCGGCCATGCTTGAACCGGGAGCCGCCGTACTGGGATTCGATTACGGTGGACGCCGAATCGGCGTTGCCGTCGGCCAAAGCATTACCGGCACCGCAACGGCGTTGGCCGTGGTCGGCAACGGGCCGCAAGGCCCGGACTGGGCAGCCATCGACAAGCTGGTACGCGAATGGCGCCCTGCCCGCCTTTTGATCGGCCTGCCGCTGACCTTGGCCGGAGACGAGCAAGCCGCAAGTCAGGCAGCGCGCGCGTTTGCGCAAGCTTTGCACGAACGCTATAGGATTGTCGTTGATCAGCACGATGAGCGTTACAGTTCGCGTGCTGCGGGCCTGGCATTTGCGCAGGCGCGAAGCCGCGGCGAAGCGCGCCGCAAGGACGCGTCGCTGTTGGACGCACAAGCGGCACGCGTCATATTGGAAGCATATCTGGCGCACATCGCGCATCCGGCATCAGCCGATCAACCAGACAAGGAGGCCTGAACCGATGCAAGCACAACCCCTGCCCGACACCACAGAATTGCTCGACCGACTCGCCGTCAATACGCGCGCTCGATTGGCACGGCGAACGGCAGAAGTTCCGTTGATGATCGGCATCCAGACCGGTGGTCTGTGGGTAGCCCAGGCCCTGGCCAGCCGGCTCGGTATTCAGGCGCCGATGGGAAGTCTGGACATCGGATTTTATCGTGACGACTTCGCACACGCAGGACTTTCCGCAACGCTTACGCCCACCCGACTGCCCTGGGCAATCGACGGGCGCCATCTGCTACTGGTGGATGACGTACTTTTCACCGGGCGCACCATCCGCGCGGCGATCAACGAGATCTTCGATTACGGCCGACCTGCAAGCATCACGCTCGCCGTGCTGATCGCGCGCGACGGCCGCGAGCTCCCCATAGAAGCCGACGCCGTCGGCGCCGAAATGGCATTGCCCGCAGGCAGCAGTCTCAAGCTTCGAGGTCCAGATCCGCTGCGGCTTGAGTTGATTGCTTCAGCAGAAAAATCGCGGGTGCCGCATGCTTGAGCCGCAAATCGACCGTGATGGCAGGCTGCGGCATCTGATCACCTTGGATGGATTGACGCGGTTGCAGTTGCTCGACCTGCTGGATTCTGCTGAGGCACTTCGCGCCACAGCGGAACGCCCGGTCAACAAGCTGCCCATCCTGCGCGGGCGCACCGTCGTCAATCTGTTTTTTGAACCGTCAACACGCACGCGGACCAGCTTTGAGCTTGCCGCCACCCGACTGTCGGCCGACGTCGTCAACTTCGATGTCGGTGCATCGAGTACCAAGAAAGGCGAGACGCTGCTGGACACTTTGCGCACGCTGGAAGCGATGCGCTGCGACCTTTTCGTGGTCCGGCATGCGCAAAATGGCACCCCCGAATATCTGGCGCGAAATGCAGCTCCGGGCGTGGTCATCGTCAATGGGGGCGACGGCAATCATGCGCATCCCACCCAGGGCCTGCTTGATGTGTTCACCATTCGCAGGCACAAGCCGGATCTGTCGCGCCTGATCGTCACCATCGTCGGCGACATCCTGCATTCGCGGGTCGCTCGTTCAGATGTGCATGCACTGAAGCTACTGGGCGTGGGCGAGATTCGGTTGGCGGGGCCTGCCGCGCTGTTGCCGCAGGATGCCACCGATATGGGCTGTACCCTGGCCGACAATATTGAAGCGGCGTTGACTGGTGCCGATGTCATCATCATGCTGCGTCTGCAAAAGGAACGCATGCAAGCGGCGTTGATCGATTCCGACGAAGCCTATGCGCGGTCCTGGGGGCTGAACAGCCAGCGACTGGCTCTGGCCAGGCCCGATGCCATCGTCATGCATCCGGGCCCGATCAATCGCGGTGTGGAGATCACTGATGAAATCGCCGATGGTCCACAGTCGGTGATCTTTCAGCAGGTCAGCAACGGGGTTGCGGTGCGCATGGCGGTGATGGCGCGATTGCTGGGCGCCATCTAAACAATGTAGGAGCGGCGGTCTATTGCTCCATCAGTTCGACGCCGTCCAGCCCCTGCGACAGAGTATGCGCATCGCCGCCCTGAGCCAGTTTGATCTTGAGGCGCACTTCGTTCGCTGAGTCGGCATGTCGTAATGCGTCTTCGTAACTGATCTCACCGGCCTGATAAAGCTCGAACAGGCTCTGATCGAAGGTACGCATGCCGAGATTGGTCGACTCCTTCATGACCTCCTTGAGCTTGTGCACCTCACCATCGCGGATGTAGTCCTGTACCAGCGGCGTACCCAGCAGAACTTCCATCGCCACGCGGCGCGCCTTGCCGTCCGGTGTTGGAATGAGCTGCTGCGCCACCACTCCTTTCAGGTTCAATGACAAGTCCATCAGCAGCTGCGGGCGACGATCATCGGGGAAAAAATGCAGCACTCGGTCCAGCGCCTGATTGGCGTTGTTCGCATGCAGAGTGCAAAGGCACAGATGCCCAGTTTCAGCGAAGGCGATCGCATGTTCCATAGTTTCGCGGCTGCGTACTTCGCCAATAAGAATGACGTCGGGTGCCTGACGCAAGGTGTTCTTCAGCGCATTTTCCCAGGAATCGGTGTCGATGCCGACTTCGCGCTGGGTGATTACGCACCCTTCGTGCTTATGCACGAACTCGATCGGGTCTTCGATGGTGATGATGTGACCGGTGGAATTCTGATTGCGATAGCCGATCATCGCCGCCAGCGAGGTTGACTTACCGGTTCCGGTGGCACCCACGAACATGATCAGGCCACGCTTGGTCATCGCCAGCGTCTTGATAACCGCAGGCAGGCTGAGCTCTTCGACCGTCGGGATCTTGGTCTCGATGCGACGCAGCACCATGCCAACCTGATTGCGCTGATAAAAGCAGCTGACGCGGAATCGGCCAACGCCCTGCAGCGAAATCGCGAACTGGCACTCATGCGTTTTTTCGAATTCTTCGCGCTGCGATGGCGTCATCACGTTCAGCACCATGTCGCGGCTTTGCTGCGGCGTCAGTGGGGTCTGCGTGATCGGCGCGATGCGGCCGTTGACTTTCATGGACGGCGGGATGCCCGCGGTCACGAACAAGTCCGACGCCTTCTTGTGCACCATCAGTTTCAGGAAGGAGGTGAAGTCTACGCTGCTCATCGGATCGCCCTCGATACTTGGCAAAAAAACACCGCTTTGAATCTACTTGCCGACACCGGCCCGAAACCGTGAACCGGTCTCCATCCGCGATGCCTTATTCGAACAGACGCTTGTCCTTGGCATAGCCCGATGCCTGGGCACGCGTGATCAAACCGCGCTTTACCAGGTCCTGCAGGCACTGATCCAATGTCTGCATGCCGTATTGCGCACCCGTCTGAATCGACGAATACATCTGCGCCACTTTGTCCTCGCGGATCAGATTTCTGATCGCAGGAATGCCGACCATGATCTCGTGAGCGGCAACGCGGCCACCACCGACTTTCTTCAGCAACGATTGAGAAATCACTGCACGCAAGGATTCCGACAGCATCGAACGCACCATCGGCTTTTCGCCGGCTGGGAACACGTCAATGATTCGGTCGACAGTCTTGGCAGCGGACGATGTATGCAAGGTGCCGAACACCAGATGCCCGGTTTCAGCAGCCGTCAGCGCCAGACGAATGGTTTCCATGTCGCGCATTTCGCCGACCAGGATGTAGTCGGGATCTTCGCGCAGTGCCGAGCGCAGCGCCTCGTTGAATCCGTGTGTATCGCGATGCACCTCGCGCTGATTGATCAGGCATTTCTGCGCCGTATGCACAAATTCGATCGGGTCCTCGATGGTAAGGATGTGCCCGTACTCGCTTTTGTTGACGTGATCGACCATGCCCGCGAGCGTGGTCGACTTGCCGGACCCAGTCGGACCGGTCACCAGGATCAGGCCCTGCGGCTGGTCAATCAGCTCCTTGAAAATCTTGGGCGCAGCCAGGTCTTCCAGCGTCAAAATCTGGCTGGGAATGGTACGAAACACCGCACCCGCGCCGCGGTTCTGGTTGAATGCGTTGACACGGAAGCGCGCCAGACCCGGAATCTCGAACGAGAAATCGCACTCCAGAAATTCTTCATAGTCGCGGCGCTGCTTGTCCGACATGATGTCGTAGACCAGCGAGTGCACCGATTTGTGGTCCAGTGCCGGCACGTTGATACGGCGCACGTCACCGTCGACGCGGATCATCGGCGGCAACCCGGCCGAAAGGTGCAGGTCAGACGCCTTGTTCTTGACCGAAAAAGCAAGCAGCTCAGCGATATCCATGCACGGCTCCGTTCTGACTGATCTTAAGCCCCGGGCGCACTCAGCCGCTAGAATGCGGCATGCGGCCCGACGCCAATGCGCATCGAGTATAGCCCGATTGTTTGACGCAGAAGCAGGGGTTTGAGCATGAAGGAAATGGCGGTCCGGCTGGCGCAAGTGCTTTCCCAAATCGACCATGCCGGCGCCGGGCGAAATATCGACCTGGTGGCGGTAAGCAAGCTGCAGCCGGCATCGGCGATCCGCGCCTTGGCGGCCCTGGGTCAACGCCATTTCGGAGAGAACTATGTTCAGGAGTTCCTCACCAAACAGGCCGAACTGCGTGACCTCGATCTGGAATGGCATCTGATCGGACCACTGCAATCGAACAAATGCCGTGAAGTGGCACACCATTTCGATTGGGTGCAAACCGTCGATCGCGCCAAATTGGTGACACTGCTGGCGCGTGAGCGCCGCACCGACCAGGCACCGCTGAATTTGCTGATCCAGGTAAACATCAGTGACGAAACCAGCAAATCCGGCTGTGCGCCAGCGGAAATCACTGCGCTGGCTGATCTGATTGTCGCCGAACCCCGGTTACTTCTGCGTGGATTGATGGCGATCCCAGCACCATGGCCCGAATCGCTCCAGCGTCAGCAGGATTTCATCGCGATGAACAAGCTGTTTCGCGAGTTTCAGGCACGATTCGCTCAGGTCGATACGCTTTCCATGGGCATGTCGGAAGATTTTGCCCTTGCCATTGCCGAAGGCGCCACCATGGTTCGGATAGGATCGGCATTGTTCGGCGCGCGCGCTGCGTTGCCGCGTCGGGATTAATTTCAGTTGCTGGATATTTCATGAAACATATAGCTTTCATCGGCGGCGGCAACATGGCGCGCAGCCTCATCGGCGGGCTGCTGGCCACGGGCCACGACCGCAGCCTGCTCAGCGTCGCCGAACCCTATCCGGCGCAGCGCGAGGCATTGCAGCGCGATTTCGGCATCCGCGTCGAGGCGGACAATCTCAAGGCCGCGGCCGGCGCTGACGTCATCGTGCTGGCAGTCAAACCTCAGGTTATGGCCGAAGTCTGTCGTGCGATGGCTGATTTAGATTCGACTTCTGCACCGGTATTTCTGTCGATAGCCGCCGGCATCGGCCTGCAAAACTTCGCGCGTTGGCTGGGGAAAGACGCCGCAGTGGTGCGCGCCATGCCCAATACACCTGCCTTGATCGGTGCGGGCGCCTGTGGCCTGTTTGCCAATGCTGCGGTAACGCAGCAGCAGCGCAAGCTTGCGGAAGAAATTCTCGGCGCAGTCGGAGACACGGTATGGGTCGGCGACGAATCGCAGATGGATGTTGTGACTGCGGTTTCGGGCAGCGGGCCGGCGTATTTTTTCCTGCTGATGGAGGCGATGATCGATGCTGGCATCGCCCAGGGACTTGACCCTGACGTCGCCAGACGCCTGGTGTTGCAGACGGCATTGGGCGCGGCACGCATGGCACGCGAAGGCAGTGACGCTCCCAAGCTGCTGCGCGAACGCGTGACGTCGCCGAATGGCACCACCCAGGCAGCCGTCGAAACATTCGAACGCCATGGCCTGCGTGCCATCGTCGCCCAGGCAATCGCCCGCGCCGGCGAACGCGGGCGTGAGCTTTCCGCAGAGTTTGGAGGCTAGCGCATGGGTGGATATTTCAGTGGTGCCGGTCTGATCATCATCCAGGCGTTGTCGGGACTGGTGTTGGGACTGTTCGTGTTGCGCGTTCTGTTACCGCTGGCCGGAGCGCGTTTTCGCAATCCGATTTGCCAGATGATCTATCAGGTCACCAATCCGGTGATGGTGCCGCTGACCCGGTTGGTCCCCAACTGGCGCTCCATCAGCATGGCCGGCATCCTGCTGTGCTGGCTGCTGGCTACATTGATAGCCGCGGTGGTTTTGTGGTTGCTTGGTGTTGCGCCCTCGGTCTTGCAACTGGCGTTCTATGGCACCGCCACACTGGTGCATTTTGTCCTTCACGTATATTTCTGGGCGATCCTGATCTCGGCACTGATGAGCCTGTTTTCGCCCGACCGGGGACACCCGCTGGTCGAGCTGATCAACGTGCTGGTCAATCCGATCCTGCGCCCGTTTCGTCGTTTGCCTCCGCATTTTCCGGGCATTGATCTCTCGCCATTGTGGGCATTGCTGTTGATCCGCTTGATCCAGTATTCGCTGAACTACATCGGCTTCAGCGGGATGTTGGGTTGAGATGGTCACCCTGCTCGCCATTCGCCACGCCCAGGCCTCGTTCGACGCCGATAACTACGATGTGCTGTCGCCACGCGGCGAACACCAGGCCGAGCGACTCGGTGCATTTCTGGCCGCCGACCCCGAATTCGGATTCGATCGTGTGGTTTGCGGCGACATGTTCCGGCACCGGCAAACACTGTCCGCAATACAGTCCGCATTCGAGGCAGCCAAACGCGATCTGCCCGAGGCACGCTTCGATTCGGACTTCAACGAATTCGATCATGGCGCGGTGATCGAGCATTTCCTCGCCGAGTTTCCGGAGCATCCGGAATTCGGCGGGTGCATGCCGCCCAAATCCGATCGCGCCAGCATCGCCAGGTTTCTCGCCGCTGCGCTGCAGAGCTGGGCCAAGTGCGAGCTTGAACATAGACTCGCCGAGGGTTGGCGCGCTTTCGATATCCGTATCGCACGCGCGCGCCAGCGCCTGCTCGACGAATCTGGTAGCGGCGAGCGCGTCCTCTTGGTGAGCTCCGGTGGCGTGATTGCCAAGCTCGCACAGGCAGCGCTGGAAGTCAGCGACACCCGCACCATCGATTTCAATCTCAGCCTGATGAACAGCGCGATCAGCGAATTCCAATGGCGTGATCAGCATCTGCGCCTGCGCAGCTGGAACACCCTGCCGCACCTTTCGCAGCATGCGGAGCGTCAATTGTGGTCGCATTTCTGAGCAAGGCGCAATGATGACTGATTCCGCGCAAATGACAGATCCAAACAGCCTACCGTTGACTGAACTCGGCAGTTATCTGGCGCGGGCAATGCCCGAGCTCGGCAACGTACGGGCCGCGACAAAGTTCAAAGGTGGCCAATCCAATCCAACGTATCTGTTGTGCACCGACGCGGGCCAGCGGGTGTTGCGGCGCAAGCCCGCAGGTCGGATTCTTACTTCTGCGCATGCGGTAGAGCGGGAATTCCGCGTGCTGAATGCCTTGCATGGCTACGGGGTGCCGGTAGCGCAGCCACTGCATCTATGCGAAGACGAGGCTGTCATCGGTTCGGCGTTCTACGTAATGGCCTATGTCGATGGCGAGGTGCACTGGGATCCTGCCCTTCCCTCCATAGATCAAAATCTGCGCAGGGACTACTACCATGCCGCTATCTCGGCGATGGCGGCAATACACAGCGTCGATATCCAGGAGCGCGGACTGAGCGATTATGGCCGCCCGGGCAACTATTTTGCGCGTCAGATCAAGCGCTGGACCGACCAATACCGTGCCTCGGAAACCGGCACTCTGACCGCGATGGAGCAGCTCATCAAGTGGCTGCCGCAGCACTGCCCCGAGGATGACGGTCTTCTGTCACTGGTCCATGGTGATTTTCGTTTCGACAACCTGATGTTCGCGCGCGCAGTGCCGCAGGTGCTGGCCGTCGTCGACTGGGAATTATCCACGCTGGGACATCCGCATGCCGACCTCGGTTACCTGTGCATGGCCCTGCGCCTGCCCAGAAACCCGGTGCTATCCGGGCTTGCCGGCATGGACCGCGAGGAGCTGGGCATCCCGTCCGAGTCCAACCTGATCGCGCATTACGCGTCGCTGACCGGAACCGCGCCCGACGACGACTGGTCCTTCCATCTGGCGTTCAATTTCTTCCGATTGGCCGCAATTGCGCAGGGTGTGTACCAACGCGCGCGCCAGGGCAACGCGTCCAGCGAGCAGGCTAATTCCGCCGGGCCAATGGCAAAACAGGTGGCGGAACTCGGGGCAGCCTGCACGAACTGAGCGCGCATTGCAGCTGATAGCAAGCCACTCAGCTGCCGAACACCACACGCGCGCCACCATTTTTTTGCGCCTGCTGACAGGCATCATCGGCGGCCTGAAGAATGGCGGCTACGCTTGGCGTCGCGCTGGAGAATCGCACCACACCGATGCTGGCGCTGCCCTGCACATCTCCGCCCAGAAATTCCATGCGCAATCCCCGCGCCATTCCCAGAATGCCGATCGCAACATCGCCCGCTTCTTCCTTGCTCAGTCCGACGAGCAACACACCGAATTCGTCTCCATCCATTCGTGCCAGAGCGTCCGGGCGATTGGCGATTTCCCCCAACGAACGCGCGAAACGCTTCAGATAGGTATCGCCCTGCGCATAGTTGAGCTTGACGTTGACCTCGTGAAACTGATCCACATCGATCTGCATCCACCATCCGACTGAGTCCGAATCGCGGACCCGCATCAGGGCACGGTCCATCGCTTCCAGCATTCCGCGCCGGCTCATCAATCCGGTGAGAAAGTCGCCATGCACACTCTCACGAACCTGCCGAACGGTTTCATTGCGTTCGCTGACGTTGATGACACGCCCGCGAAATCCACGGAAATTGCCCTGCTTGTCGAACATCGGTGAACCAGCATTGGCGAAATGGGTTAGCGCCCCGGTCAGCGGCTCATGCCAGGAAAGCAGCTGATCCTTGAAACCCCTTCGCTCAAGCATCGGACGCATGGCACCGTCGGACACCGCGTTGCTGCGATAGCGCAGCTGCAGCACCTGTACGGGCGTCAATCCCAATGCTGCCTTCGGACTGACGCCGGTCGATCGTTCAAAGCCCGCCGACACGAATACCAGCCGATGCTGCTCGTCGGTTTCCCAGAACCACGCCGACGCCATGTCGACGTAGTGTTCCAGTCGTTGCTCTGCGACTTCGCTGCGCGACCTGGCCTCGGCCAGACCGGCGGCATCGCGCGCCAGCTGGTCATGCATTCTTTCGATCAAGCGATGACACCAGACACCGATACAAACGGCCGCCACCACCAGCACGCCCGCCATGCGTTCCACGGAACTGTCCAGCCAGTGCGGGTTGAGCGGCAGATAGACGGTCGCCGCGGTCTCCCGCAGATGAAAGCTCAAGATCAGACTCAGCACCATAAGCACCGCCCACATCAACGTGGCACGTAGCGAAAGCAGCATCGCGCCCAGCACCGCGATGGTGGGCAGGCAAATCTGCGGCGAACGCGACTGCCCACCGGAGGCGATAATCAGTGCCAACACCAGCAAGGTCAGGATGCCGATCAGGGCGTTGCTGTACAGCTCGTATCGGCCGGACCGCGCATAGTCAAAGGTGGCAATCATCAATCCCATCAGCACAATTGCCAGGAACATCCATTGATCGCTGCGACCCCAGAGCAGCTCACCCAGCACCAGGGCGGCCAGACTTGAAGCAATCAGCAGCAGCGATAGCAGCAACAGTCGGCTACGCAAAGCCATCAGCGGGTTTCGACGCTCATCCGCGATCGATAGCAGACGCGACCACCATTGCTTCAATCGAAACGGTGCGGTCGCTGGGTTGATGGAATTATCCAAAATCCTGCTCTTCAATTGTTGAGAATAGTGAACCCAGGCAATATGTTGTAGATAGATTCTAAGGTGAAATAGCACGAATCGTGCCGTTCTAGAACTCCTCCGAGCAACTCCGAAGCCGCGACAGCCCCCAAATCATCGGGCGAAAACTCTCGGGTTGACCAGCAGCCCTGTTGAATGTGACCAGCTGCGCTGTTGAAAACGGGAGTGTCGCCAGCGATAAACAGTGTAGCGAAGGCGATGTGGTGACTTGTTCAGAGGGTCCCTATAGCTCAGCCTACCGACTCGAATGCCGTCAACAAAGCCGTCAAGCCATCGGTCAAAGCAGCCGGCCCCGGCTGCAGGATAATCGGGGAAGGCACCTCCCAAACCCGGTCGTGGTGGACTGCGGGAATGCCGGCCCATCCCGGCCTTGCCTTGATCCGCTCGGGCTTGAAGCGCTTTCCACACCAGGAACCGAGGATTACATCGGGTCGTGCGCGCACCACCTCGTCGGGATCGGACACGATGCGCCCCTGTGCCAGTGAGGAGCGGGCGCGTTGCGGAAATATATCCTCGCCGCCGGCGATCTCGATCAGTTCAGAAACCCAGCGAATCGCGCTGATCATCGGTTCGTCCCATTCTTCGAAATACACCTTGGGTCGGCGCGGCAAAAGCGCAGCCCGGGCCGAAACTGACGCGATATGGCGGTCGATGCCAAGCAGGTACGCTTCGGCAGCTGCGGTCGCACCCACCATCGCGCCCAACCGCAGAATGTAGGCGCGAATCCCCTCTACCGAACGATGGTTACTGATCCAGACTTCGACACCGGCACGGATCAGAGCGGAAGCAATATCCGCCTGGATGTCGGAAAAACCTATGACCAGGTCCGGTTCCAGCTCAAGGATGCGTTGGATGCGAGCGCTGGTGAACGCTGAGACCCGGGGCTTCTCGCGACGCGCCTGTGGCGGCCGTACCGTAAATCCGGAAATTCCCACGATGCGATGCTGCTGACCGAGCGCATACAGCACTTCAGTCGGCTCCTCCGTCAAACACACAATACGCTGCGGATAGGCCACCGACAATATCGGTAACTGCGCAGGCGCCATCGCAGCGTCTGCACTCACGGATACAGCAGGCGCCGTTGCCAGCTGCCGTCCAACAGTTCCCAACGATCACGCTGATGCAGGCGATAGCGAGCGCCATACCAGAACTCGACCATGTCAGGGCAGACCCGGCGACCCGACCAGTAAGAGGGCCTTGGCACCGCTACACCTTCGAATTGCTGTTCAAACTCGCGCATGCGCGTATCAAAAGTGGCGCGATCCGGCAAAGTCTGCGATTGAATCGACGCCCAGGCGCCGATCTGGCTTTCGCGCGGTCGCGTTGCAAAGTAGGCATCCGCATCGGCATCGCTGACCGCCTCGGCCTCGCCTTCGATGCGAACCTGCACCTGATTGCGCAGCCGCATCCATAGAAAACACAAAGCAGCGCGTGGATTGGCGCTGAGCTGACGGCCCTTGTTGCTTTCGAGATTGGTATAGAACACGAAGCCGCGCGGATCAACGTGCTTGAGCAACACCGCGCGCAGCGAAACCCGCCCGCCCGCATCGGCAGTAGCCAACGTCATGGCGGTTGGATCGGGCTCTCCGACATCATAAGCCTGCGCCTGCAACTGTTCGAACGTCTGCAGGATTTCGGGATCCATCGAAGCATCGATCACGTCAGATTTCTCGGCGCAGCGCGCACAGCGCGGACAAAATATTCGATATTGATCGGTTTGGTCAGATACAGGTCGCTGCCGGCGGTCAACGCAGCGCCTTTGGCTTCCACTGCGTCGTCGGCAGAAAGGCTGATGATACGCCCCTTGTAGCCGTGCGCGCGCAGTCGATAAACCGCCGCATTACCCGAAAGTCCGGGCATCTGCACGTCGATGACCACGACATCGGGGCGCAACCGCATCGCCATCTCGAACGCGGCAGCTGCGTCTGCGCCGACATGCACCTTGAATCCCATATCCATGAGCAGCGTACGCACCAGTTCGCGAATGTCGTCATCGTCGTCCACCACAAGTGCGGTACCACCGATCAACCAGGAATCCGGGTCTTCGCTCTGCGTAGTTTCACGCCGAGTTTCGGCTGCGGCACTGCCCAATGGCGGCAGGGAAACGAAAAAGCGGGTCCCTTCACCCGGTACCGATTCCAGTTGGATGCTTCCATGCATCTGATCGACCAGTCGCTTGACGATAGACAATCCAAGCCCGGCGCCCTTGCTACCCTGCTGTGCACCGGCATTGAATGGCTTGAAGACTGCGGACTTCAGCTCGGGAGGAATTCCGATGCCGGTATCGACAACGCTCAGTGTCAACGCGGCGCCATCCCACCGGATACTGGCGCGAACCGAACCCCGCGGCGTATAGCGTATGGCATTGGAGATTAGATTGATCATGATCTGGCGAACCCGCACCTCGTCATGAATCAGCGGCTGCGGCGCCGCCTCGAAATCGATTTCCAGTGCCAACCCCTCTTCCTGGGCGAGCGGCGCAAACATCACGCGCAGATCATCTGCCAGCTGACGCGCTTCCATACGCATCGGATTGAGCCGCGACCGTCCCGATTCGCTGCGCCCGTATTCCAGCAGATTCTCGGCAAGACCAAACAAGTGCGTGGCGCCACGGCGAATCGCACGCAGCGAATGCTGGGTCGATGCGTCGCCGACCAGCCTGCGCTCCAGCAGATGCAGATACCCGAAAATCGAGGTGAGCGGCGTTCGAAACTCATGCGACAAAGTGGCGATGAAGGCGTTCTTCAGTGCATTGGCTTCTTCCAGCCGCTCGCGTTGGCGCTCGAGCTCATTGCGCACCTGCTTGAGCCGACTGATGGCGCGATTTTTTTCCTGACCGGCAAGCTCGGCCTCATTACCCAGTTGCTGACTCACGCGCTGACGCTCACTCTCGCCGCGCGCGTCCAACAATACGATGTGCAACCCGGAAACATCCGGCACCAGATGCACATGGGCTACCTGACCGTCTGGTAGCTCGACGAACAGCAAGTCCTGCTCAACCTTCGGATCGATGCCGATAAACAGATCTCGAATCAACTGCAATTGATCTTCGCGCGCCTCGGCTGCAAACCCCCAATAGCCCGAGTCGCCCAGCACATCGACCAGATTCCAGTCGCCGTCCATGCTCAAGACGACCGGGTGGGCGCGATCCACCAGCGCGTGGCGCAGATAGCGATCCACAACCGCCGGGAATGCGATGCTCATGTGCTTACCTGGCGCGCCAATTCCTGGAACGCCGACTCGACGCCATCCCCCGTCAACGCGCTCGATTCGAAAACGGGAAGTGTTTTGCGCAATTCTTCCAGGGTGGAAGGCAGGATCTCCCAGCGGTCAATCAGATCGATCTTGTTGACCAGCAACACCGCAGCCGGGTCCTGCAGCAGGGATTTGGCCTGCATCAGCAGGTAGAGTGCTGAACGCAGCGTCGGTTCACGGGTGCCGTCGGCCACCAGCATGATGCCGCTGGCGCCGCGCAGATAAATCTGGTTCAACGCATCCAGAGCACTCTTGCCGGCGATATCCCAGATCACCAGCTTGACCGCCTCAGCACCGACCTCGACCTCTTTACTGTCGACCTTGACGCCGACCGTGGTCATATATCGTTCCGAAAACGTATTGCGGATGAAGCGTGACACCAGGCTGGTCTTGCCGACGCCGAAGTCGCCCAGCAGACAGATTTTTCGAGCGAAGTCGGTCATGGGTCACTCGAATCGGAGCTGCGCCAAAGCAACACGGGATCGGATTGTAGCGACAAGGGCCGTGGATTCGGCGTGCAAGCGGAACCGCGGTGTGAAGTTCAGCCGCTGCTGCAGGTGTTCCTGCAGAAAGCGTGCGCGGTGCTCGCGCAGCGCCGCGTTCTGGGCATCGGTACCTGGCGCATCGTTGATACCGAAAATGTCGACGGCAACGGATTTGCCGTCTTCCCGCGCCAGAAGCTCTGCTGCCTGGATCAGTTGCGCCAGCGCCTCGATGTGCCTGCCCGCCTCGTCCGATAGCGTGGTACCGGCAACGAAGGGAACCGGATGGGCGAGCATCTGCAGGTTGATCTGTTGCAGTGCATTGAGCTGCATGTCGATCAGGCCTGAGCGATCGACCGCACCGAATTCGGGATGTGCACCGAGCAGTGTTTCCAGTCGCTCGCGCCAACTGGCATCGGCGGAACCGGAGATTCTCCAGATCGAATCGCGCCATTCGACGACCACACCTTCTGGAACCCCGATCAGGTCACGCAGCGATGCAGCGAGATCCCAGCGCATGCCGCTCAGATCAAGCGGCCCGACACCCACCAGCGCGATATGCGCGGCCTGAAGTTGGTCACGCAGAGTCAGGCTGGCCGGCCCACTGAGCCGGGTCTTGTCCGCGGCCACTTCGATGATGACCGAATCGGGCAGGTCGAGCACCGCCCGCAATCGCCGCGCAGCAATCTCTGGATCGGTGGATACGTAACCGCGGGCATCCAGCGAAACCGCAATGCCGGGGAACTCGGTGCGCAGGCTTTCCAGTGGGGAATTCGCCAGCGGATCGAGCAGCCCACGCACCCGCACCGCCCGCCAAAGATTGGCGTCGATAGCGGTGAGATGGAACCCCGGCCATTGCCGCAGCCGCGCCTCGGCCTGAGTCACACGCTGCTCCCATCGCCAGGCGACCGCCACCACTGCGACAACGACGATCACCATTATCGCCAGGACCCAGCGCAGCAGACGCGGCGGTGCAGGCGATGGCGCACGCAATTTCTGGTTGCTGCGCAGATCGTCCGGCGTGAGTGCGTCCTTGATTTCGGGCAGACCCGCAATCTGTTCCGGATCCAGCGACAGATCGTCGCCGAAGCGCGCGTGCACGCTCTCCAGCCGCGCCTGCAACTCGATCTTCAGCGACTCGGGTGGTACGCCGCGGATGAATGCCGCGAGCTTGGCGCGCGGACCTTCGAGCACCCAGAGCAAATGCTCACCCACCGTCGCCGAACTCAAACGGTCGCCCACATCGCCAGCAACAGAATCGCGGACAAAATCGCCGATGGCGGTGAGCATGCCGGCGATGGCATCCGAGTCCAGCGCCGGTACATCAGTGGCGCGCTCGCGATCGAGAACCAATCCGCTTTCATTCTGGATCAGCAGCAGATGATCGACCCGATAGCGCAGCGAATGCTTGATCGCGATCTCGGCGTAAGACACGCCGCTGCGCCAGCTCTGGATGCGCCAGCCTATGCCGCGCGGCGTGAACGAACTCTCCAGCAGCCGATTGATATCGGTACTGAGCACGCGCAGGTATTCGGCGATCGAGCGCCGGATCGCCGGCATGATGATGGGAAACAGCGCATCCACGATGCTCTGGCGGCGACGATTGACCGCATCGGCGAGCGCGTCCGCGACCGGATCAGCAATAGCGCGACCCAGGCGCCCAGGTTCGGCGACCTGATGTGCACGCTCAAGCAGACCCGGGAGTTCCGTGTGTAAATTGTCCAACGATTGCTGCAGCGTTTCCGAACGCTCGTGGAGCTGCAGGATGCGCTCGCGCTCGGTGGTCAGCAACAGCGACTTGAGGCGTTCCAGTTCAGACACGGCCTGCCCCGCTGTGTACGGTGGGCCCGCCCGATCTATCTGGAAACCGGCAGGTCAAAATTGCCTTTGAGCCGCAATGCCACCTCGGTAAACATTGCAGCCAGATCGTCGCGCGAAAGTTTCTCGGCACGCAATTCGTCGCGGGCGCTGGTCAGTGCCGCATTGGCTGCATCACCAAGCTGCTTGAGCGCCGTGTTGATGTCCGCCGACGCCGAGCGCAGACGCTCGTCGCCACCAGCGACATCCTGCTGCAGTGCGGCCAGCGCGTTGCTCACTTCGCTGCGCGCATTACGCGCCGCCTGCTGGATACGCGATTCCAGATCGTCGATCGCTTGGCCGCGGTCGTTGGTTTCCTGGCGCAGCTGCTTGAACAGTTTGTCAACCTGTTCGTCCAGGCGCTTCTCGATGGCACTGCTGCGGCGTTCGAAATCATCACGCAGGCGCTGGGTTTCGAGATCCAGCTTCTGGATCATTTCCTGGAAACGACGTTCGTAGTCGCGCATCTGACCGCCGAACAGAATGTCGCGAATCTGGTCGACATTGCGGTCGGCGCTGTCGCCACCGGAATTCTTGTCCATGCTGGAGTTCCCTGCCTTCGGCTGCGTCTGGGCGGCCGGCCGAGCACTGCGCGGAGGCGCAGGCTGGGTGCTTTTTCGCGGTGCGGCCGCTGTCGTGCGATTCTTGTCCCGGGATCCCTGCGGATTGGCCTTGGCCGCCTTTTTCACGGACCCCACCTCTTAAAAAAATATGAACAGGTCACCCTATCGGCGTCGCTACAAAGATTCGTCGCCGCACCGTGAGAACCCTGGGATTCTCTCCCCCGGAACTCAGGGGCTGTTATGGCTCGAATTTGTTCAGAAGTTCACTTATTGACCTGTTCCAATCGATAACCGTGTTGGTAGACCGCACTCAAAGCCCAACCGTGCTCCCCGGCCAGTTGCAGCTTCTTGCGCAGACGACTGACATGAGTGTCTACGGTGCGCGTGTTGACGTCACCGCTGAGGTTCCAGACGTTCTCAAGCAACGCCTCGCGACTGACGATGCGGCCATGACGACGGAACAGGTACGAAGCCAGATCGAATTCGCGATCGGTCAATTCCACCGACTCGCCGTTGATGACGATGCCACGGCGCTCCATGTCGATCTGATAGGGCGCCACTTCGCCGATCCAGGAAGCCGTGCTCATATTCACGCCGGTACGACGCAGCACCGTCTGCAGTCGCGCCAATAGCTCAGCCTGTTTTGCCGGCTTCACCACGTAATCGTCGGCGCCTGCCTGCAATCCGGTGACGATGTCTTCCTCTGAAGTACGCGCGGTCAAAAACACCACCGGCAAACGTTGATGCGCCGACTGCCGCATCCACTCCAGCACCTCAAGACCCGAGGTTTGCGTGCCGAGGTTCCAGTCGAGCAGTAAAATATCGATCGACTCGGCGCCCAGCTTGCGGCGAAACTCCTTGCTATCGGCATACCAACGCACCTGATAGCCAGCGGCTTCCAGCCAGACCCGGATGAGGTCGGCCTGATCCTGGTCATCTTCGAGCAATCCGACCACTACCGTTGCTGCTGCCATATCTACCTTTCAGCTAGGGACGAATGCATCAGTTCCACCGGTGCCGTCGGCACCGGAGCAAAGATAGGTCATGCGCCCATCATTGTGAAGCCCGGCGTATCGGGCATCGTGCGATCGGACAGACCTCTCAACCGATCAGGAAGGTCACTTTCATATTGACCCGCCACTCGGTGACCTTGCCATCGTCGCTGGTCACCACATTGATGTCGTTCACCCAGGCGCCCTTGATGTGACGCACCGTCTTGGCCACTTTTTTCAGCCCGGTCTGTACTGCATCCTCAATGCCTTTCGATGATGCGGCACTCACCTCGATGACTTTGGCTACGCCTGTTGCCATGACATTGCTCCTCGGGACGACTCGCCCAGGTCGGGCGGCTCCAGTCTAGTGCACAGCCGCACTCAGATGTCACCCCTTGAATCCGGGGCCGACAAGCCCAGAAGCACCGGCCTGGGGCGAGCCGACTACGCGCCAATGCCGGCGATCAAGGCATCGTATCCGCTACGAAAATCCGGATAGCGGAAAGTGAAGCCGGACATCCGCAGTTTGGCATTGGCGACTCTGCGACCGATCTGGGCTGCATTTGAGCCCGGATTTGCCACCGCAGGCAACCGCAGCCGATCCGCCAGATACCTCATCACCTCAGCCGCAGACGCGGGTGTGTTGTCGACGATATTGAAAACGCCTTCGGCGGCGAGTGCGGTCAGATGCACGCAGGCCGCCGCTGCATCATCGACATGAATGCGATTACCCCAGCCTCGATTCGAATTGGGTAGCGGGCGCTGGTCGATTACCGCCCTAAGCAGCGAATCCCTGCCGGGCCCGTAGATACCCCCGAGGCGCAGCACCAAGCTACCGGGGAGCTTTTGCACTATGTCCTCGGCTTCCTTCAGCAAACGACCGTTGAACGCCTCGGGCTGGCATACGGTGGCTTCGTTTACCCATTCAGCAGCATTCGCGCCATAGACTGCGGTACTGGATACGAAACAGAACCGACCCGTTTGCACACCTGTCAGATGCGCGGTCACATGCTTCAACCCTTCAACATAGGTCAGACGGTAACTGGCCTCATCACGGGCGCTGGGTGTCAGGCAGTAAATCACCAGATCAAGCTGCTGCGGCAATTCGGGAAGGCTGCCGGGTTCGGTCACGTCACCCAACAGCGCGAAGATGTTTGCGCAGGCGGGTGGACGCCGGGTCAAGGTGAACACTGTTGCACCCGAATCCACCAACCTGCCGGCGATGCGGGATCCCAGATCGCCGCATCCGATCATCAGAACCCGACGTATTCGATCAGGCGGTAGCGACACGGCGTGCCGGCGGACGCGGCAGATAGCGCAACCAGATCAGCCATACCACCAGCGCATCCAGAATGATCAAGGCCTGCCAGAGATAAAGATGAAACCACTCGAACCACACGGTATTGCATACCTCGCCGGGTACGCAGGCGTTGCGCTCCCACAGGCCGATGTAGAACAGACTGATGATGCGGACGATGTTCAACCCCTGTATGGCGAGGAAACCCAGCCCGAAGCCGATGAAACGGTGCTTCCAGGGGGCTGGGAACGCAAAAAGGGCAGCGGCAAGGATCAAAACCGCCTCAACTCCATTGCAGCCCGCTTCGATCGACACAGCCCATCCGGTCGGCGAGGAAATGACCTTGCCGATTGTGGTGACGTTGTCGTCAAAGACATGAATGAGGCTGGTGCAGACCCAGGCAAGCCCGGCGGTGAACGGCAGAATCACATGCTGCTGCACCGGTCCGAGGACATTGAGCCAGAACAGAACCCCTACCAGGAGGAGGAATATCAACGCAAAGCGAATCATGGAAAACCAGGCAGCGCAAAGACCAGGAATGCTAGCAGGAGCACCGCTGCATCGAAACCCGGGCGATGGACCGGTAGCGATGCCGTTTGATCGTAGGCTGGGGTGAGCCCAGCGAACCCCAGCAGACCAGCGTATTTGCTGGGGTTTGCTACGCTCACCCCAGCCTACGATTCAACTCCCTGTTGTGGTAGCGCGCGCCTGTCATAACGTTGCTTCTATGGACTTAGTGCACCACGATCAATAGCATCGGCCAGCGACGACTTCGACCAGAACATGAATCCCAGCCCCAATCTTTTTCTCGTTGGACCGATGGGCGCCGGCAAGAGCACCGTAGGGCGGCGTATTGCCGATCACTACCGACTGCCCTTCATCGATATGGACGAGGAACTGGAACGCCGCACCGGCGTAAGCGTTAGCCTGATCTTTGAAGTCGAAGGCGAACCTGGTTTCCGCGTACGCGAGACGCGACTGCTCGCGGAATTGTCAGAGATGCACGGTGTCGTCGTCGCCACTGGCGGCGGCGCCATTCTGGCTGAGGAAAACCGGGAATTGATGCATCGCAATGGGTTCGTTATGTATTTGCCGGTAAGCGTGGCGCAGCAAATGACGCGGCTGGCACGTGACAACCGGCGCCCGCTGCTGCGCGCACCGGACCGCCGCGAACGCCTGCAACAGATGGCGCAGCTGCGCACCCCATTCTACGAAAGCATCGCCGATTTCACCTTGTCGCCCGAGGGCGGTACGGTTGGCCGCAGTGCCCAGCGCGCACGTCAGGCCCTGGATCAGATCTGGGTTCGGCATCCGGTGGCTGCCTGATGTCGGTCATCAAGGTGCAACTGGGCGCACGCAGTTATGCCGTGCATGTCGGTTCGGGAATGCTGGCAAACTCCAGCTTGATTGCCGATTCCATCGCTGGGCGCCATGTGCTGATCGTCAGCAACGAAACCGTCGCACCGCTTTACCTCGACAAGCTGCAGACGGCGTTGCATGGCCGCGATGCCGAGCGCTTTCTGCTGGCCGATGGCGAAGCCCACAAGACCTTCGAAAACGTCGGCAGGGTAATGATCACGCTGGCCCAGCTCGGTGCCAGCCGCGATGCCACGGTGATCGCACTCGGTGGCGGGGTGGTCGGCGACCTTGCGGGGTTTGCCGCAGCACTGTGGATGCGTGGTATCGCCTTCGTGCAAATCCCCACCACCCTGCTGGCCATGGTCGATTCCTCGGTCGGCGGCAAAACCGGGGTAAACCTGCTGCAGGGCAAAAATCTGGTCGGTGCCTTTCATCAGCCACGCGCGGTATTCATCGATCCCGACACGCTGCGCACCCTGCCCGAACGCGAAATGCTGGCCGGACTGGCCGAAGTGATCAAATATGCCGCTATCGGCGACCTGGAATTCATGAACTGGCTGGAAGCCAATGTTCGCAGCTTGCTGGATCGAGATTCAGCGGCCCTGCAGCACGCCATCGAGACCAGCGTCCGCCACAAGGCTCGGGTGGTGGCAGCCGACGAGCACGAGCGCGGCGAACGCGCGCTGCTGAATCTCGGCCATACCTTCGGCCACGCCATCGAAGCGGCGACCGGCTACAAGCGTTTCCTGCACGGCGAAACCGTGGCGATCGGCATGCTGGCGGCCGCGCGACTGTCAGCGGCGCTGCGTATGGCAGACACTGCCGATGCAGACCGGTTGCACACCCTGCTCAACCGATTTGGCCTACCGACAAAAATCCCCGGCGATCTCGATGATACGCAGCTGCTGGCGCTGATGCGACTCGACAAGAAAGCCAAGAGCGGCAAGCTGCGGCTGATCCTGTGGCGCGGTGTCGGTCGAGCCGAAATCGTCAGCGGTGTTGCCGATGCCGATATCCTGGCAACGCTGCAGGGCATGCACTGAACCATGCCCATCGATCTGGCGATACACGATTGGCCGCTGCCCTATGTCGAGCAGCTCGCCGTGCGCAATGTCGAAGACATCGACCTGGTGGTCATTCACTGTACCGAGTTGCCGGACCTTGCGATGGCGCGCAGCTACGGCGAGCGCATCCTCTATGTCGAGAGCGGCAGCGGCAACAGCGGTCACTACTACATCGATCGCGACGGCCGCATATCGCGCTTCGTGCCCAACAATCGCGTGGCACACCACACACGCGGCTTCAATCCGCGTTCGATCGGCATCGAGTTGGTCAATATCGGTCGTTATCCCGACTGGCTGGATTCGCGCAAGCAGGTCATGCCCGAGGCGTATGCCAGCGCTCAGCTCGATGCCCTGGAAGGATTGTTGGGCCAGTTGCGCGCAGAACTCCCCAGTCTGCGCCGTATCGCCGGGCACGAAGATCTGGACACGGCCAGCGAACCCGCCAGCGATGATCCCAGCCTGAATGTGCGTCGCAAGCGCGACCCCGGCGAGCACTTCCCGTGGCCGCGATTCGAAGTGCTGGGATTGCAGCGCATTCCGCGATAACCGATACCTGACTACGACCTTGTGGGTCCGACCTGTGGTCGGACGCTTCTTGTCGACCCGGCGCGCTCGCGCTGGCGAAAGCGTCCGACCACAGGTCGGACCCACAACAAGACGGTTGCTCCCACAAGGACGTCATCACCACATTAACCCTCGTGGCAGTCATAATCCGTACTTGTGGCATTGGACACCGGATCGACATGAGCAACCCCGTAGTACAAGAACTGGTCGAGCTACTCCAGCTCGAACGCCTGGAAGACAATCTGTTCCGGGGCCAAAGCCGTGATATCGGCACACGCTATGTATTTGGCGGACAGGTGCTGGGGCAGGCGCTATCGGCGGCGCAACAAACGGTCGAAGCACGCACCGTACATTCGTTGCATGCCTACTTCCTGCGTGCCGGCGACATCGACGCGCCCATCGTCTACCACGTTGAACGCTCCCGCGATGGCAAGAGCTTTTCCACCCGACGCGTGACCGCCATCCAGCACGGGCAGCAGATTTTTGGTTGTGCGGCGTCCTTTCAGGTCGATGAACCCGGTGTCGAGCATCAGATATCGATGCCAGAAGTGCCCAAGCCGGAGGAACTGGATGCCCCGGACCCAATCGATCCTGCAGCGCTCAGCCATATACCGGCCAAGATGCAGCGCTGGCTCACCGACAAGGGCCCGTTCGAATTTCGCCACGTCTATCCGCTGGATGAAATTCGCAGACCCAAGCGTCCGCCGTATCAGCAGGTATGGCTGCGCCTTATCGACCGTATCGGCGATGCACCTGAATTGCACCGCGCCATGCTGGCCTACGCGTCGGACTTTCACTTGATCGGTACCGCCACCCTGCCGCATGGCATTTCCTATCTGCAGCCGGACGTGATGATGGCAAGCCTGGACCACGCCCTGTGGTTTCATCGAGCGTTCCGCGCCGATGATTGGTTGCTGTACTCCTGTGACAGCCCCAGCGCACAAGGCGCCCGTGGCCTGGCACGAGGAAGTTTCTATACGCGCGAAGGCAAGCTGGTCGCCAGCACTGCGCAGGAAGGATTGATTCGAATCATCGACGGGGAGAAGGTCTGATGCGCCAGGTTTTTTCATCACCGCGAATTGAAAACGTGGATCGCGTGGAGGCGATGCTGCATGAAGCCGGTATCCAGACCCACGTCAGCAATCGCGACAAGCTGCGCCGCGATCGGCTGCGCAGCTTCAGCTACAGCGCGCGTTCGGACTCATCAAGCTGGCCCGCGGTCTGGATTAGTGAAGCCGAAGATCTGCCGCGGGCGCGGGAGCTGCTGCGCGATGCTGGCTTGATGGGCAGTACCCGGCCTGATGTTGCAACCCAATACCAGTTGCGTCCGCGTTCCGAATACGACACACCACGCACCGCCAGTCATGTGCGCCGAGTGCTGCTGGTGCTGGTAGCAATTTCTGCGATCTATTTCTTCGCTTTCAGAATGCTGCAATCGCCGTCGATGCAGCATCCGCTGGCGCCGCCTCCCCCCGCACCGGTGGTACCTGCCGCGGATGCCGCTGCCGAACCCGTCGAACCGACCATTTACGTGCTTGATGAATCAACCCGTAGCGACGACTAAAGTAACCTCTGAACAAGCAACCGCAGCGGCTTCGCTACACAGCCTGTGGCTTCCCACACTCCCAATAAGCCTTTGGTTTTTCGCGCCCCTGACTCAACGGGCAGTCGCGCCTCCGGAGTTGTCCAGAGGTTACTTAGGGGACTGTTACGACTCCGGATTTCCTCAGAGAATCCTGTACGCGGTATCAGCCCATGACCCGATTTGGAGATTCGATGAAATCACTGCCCATGTTGATCGCCGCGCTCGCCCTGAGCGCCTGCCAACATACTGCGAAGGAAGCGGAACTTCCCGCTGCCGCCACTCCAGCTGCCGATGCTGCGGCCCCAACAGCTGACGCTACAAACGCGACGGCGCTGTTCGATCTTCCGCACCAGCAACGTTTGCTGCCCAATGGTCTGCGCATTATCGCGGTCAAAACGCCGACGCCGGGTGTGGTATCGCTGCAGATTCCGGTGCAGACCGGCTCGCGCAACGAAGTCGAACCAGGCAAGTCCGGCTTTGCACACTTCTTCGAACACATGATGTTTCGCGGCACACCCCGATATCCGGCCGATGCGTATGGTGCGGTCGTCAAGAGCGCTGGGGGCGATCAGAATGCCTACACTTCGGATGACTTCACCAACTATTACATCAATTTCACCAGCGCCGATCTCGACAGGATGCTCGAAGTCGAAGCCGATCGATTTCAGAACCTTGCCTATAGCGAAGAACAGTTTCGCACTGAGTCGCAGGCCGTCAAAGGCGAGTACCTGAAGAACTATTCCAACCCGCTGCAGAAGGCGAGCGAACGTCTGCGCGATATTTCCTACGACCTGCATCCGTACAAGCACACCACCATGGGCTTCTTCAAGGACATTGAAGACATGCCCAATCAGATGGAATATTCCAAGGCGTTTTTCGAGCGCTGGTACCGGCCGGAATACGCCAGCATCATTGTCGCCGGCGACATCGAGATCGACAGTACGCTTGCCAGCATCGAGAAGCACTGGGGCAGCTGGAAATCAGGCGATTACACGTCGAGCATCCCGGCAGAGCCCGCGCCCACGGGCGCCCGCTACGAACATGTGCAATGGCAGGCGCCGACCCTGCCATGGATGCTGCATGGATTTCGTGCTCCGGCATTTTCCACCGATGCCTACGAGCCCGCAGCGCTGGCGCTTGCCGCAGAGCTGTATTTCGGTCCCGCTTCGGATCTCTACCAGCAGTTGGTGATCAAGGATCGCCTGGTCGAGACGCTGTTCGTCAGTCCCGCACGCAGTCGCGATCCCGGCCTGTTCACCATAGCCGTACAACTCAGCAAACCGGAGAATGCCGCGGCGGTGAATGCGGCAATCGATCGTGAACTGGCATTGATGCGCACACGATCGCTACCGGCGCGCAGGGTTCGCGAAGCGCAGTCACGGCTCAAGTACAGCTTCGCCTCCGGCATGAGCAGCGCCGCCGGCGTCGCCGGGATTCTGGCGACCTTCGTGCAGTACGAGCGCGATATCGATACGTTAAATCGCTATTACGCCCGGCTCGACTCAATCACGCCGGAGCAGATTCAAGCGGCGGCCAATCAGATATTCGTCGACAGTGGCCGCAGTACGGTCTCGCTTTCCAACGGCGACGCGCTCGCCGGCGCGCGCAGCGACAGTCTGGAGATCGCGATCACCAAGATTGCGAATGAACCAACAGCTGTTGCGGACGAACCAGAGCCGCAGTACGCCGAGTTCGCCACTGCCTATGCGCGCAAAGTCGAAGATCTCTACTTCCCCATCTTCATGAAACCCTCGAACTCGCCGCTAGTCGAGATCTCGCTGGTATTCCGCAGCGGTGCCGGTGACGACCCTCCGCGAAAGAAGGGTCTGGCTGCACTCACGGCGAAGCTGATCACCGATGGTGATTCCAGACGTCGTTCGCTGGCAGAAATCAAGCAGCGTTTCTATCCCATCGCAGGTGGACTGAATGCACAGGTCGACAAGCATCTGACCCGCTTCTCGGCGCAGATACATCACGACAACATTCAGTCCTGGTATCCGTTGGCGCGCGAGATGCTGCTCGAGCCGGGCTTCACCGCAGCCGACTTCGACCGCGTCAAACAGCAGCAACTCACTGCGCTGCGCGTCCAGTTGCGCGGCAACAGTGACGAGGAGCTGGCGAAGGAAAAACTCTACGAGGATGTCTACGGCGACGCGCACATGTACGGTTCGCTGACCCTCGGGCATGCCAAAGATCTGGAAGCAATAACGCTCGACGATGTGAAGCACTTTTATCACGCCTATTACTCGTCGGATCGTCTCGCCATCGGCAGCGCTGGCAGTCAGGAACACAACATCGTCGACAAACTCACCGAAGACATGTTGGGATTGCCATCGCCAGGCACAGCGGCTCCACCGCTGCCAGCGCTGCCCAACAGGGATGGCCGCAGCGCAACCATCATTGAAAAAGAGACGCCCGCGGTCGCGGTTTCCTTCGGTTGGCCGATCGCCGTCAATCGGACTCATCCCGACTGGGCTGCACTCTGGCTGGCACGTTCCTGGCTGGGCGAGCACCGAAACGCCAACGGTCGCCTATATAACCGTATCCGCGAAGAGCGCGGCATGAATTACGGCAATTATGCCTATATGGAATATTTCCCATTCGGCATGTTTTTGATGCAGCCTGAACCAAACATGCCGCGTGTCAACGATCTGTTCCAGATCTGGCTGCGTCCGCTGCGCAACAACAACGATGCCCTGTTTGCGACCCGCGTCGCCTTGTATGAGATTGACGCGCTGCGACGCAATGGCATGACGGTGGCGGATTTCGAGGCGACGCGCGAGTTTCTGAAGAAGTTCTCGTTGACCCTGGTTGCCCAGCAAAGCAAACAACTCGGCTACTTCATCGATTCCCAGTTCTACGGGACCGCAGAGTTCACCGAGCAGGTGCGCACCGAACTCGACAAACTCACGCTGGCGCAGGTCAACGCTGCCATCCGCGCGCATCTGGATCCCGAGCATGCGCATTTCGTCTTCGTCACCCGCGATGCCGAAGAACTGTCGCGAGCCCTGTCAAACGACCTGCCCTCGCCGATTACCTACAACACGACCAAGTCCAAGGAGCTGATGGCCGAGGACCGAGTTATCGAGAAGCTGTCCATCGGCATCCGCGGCGATCGCGTCCGCATCGAGCCTGTGGCCGAAGTGTTCGAGTAGGCCGATGTCGGCGCTGGCGAACATGCCATACGCAGGCCGCCACATGCGCGGCCTGCTGCCGCGGTATCGCCATGCGCAGTGACAATGTCCGGCTGTTCAAGACCGTGGAGCACGCCTGCGGCTACTACCCCGATCGCGTGGCGCAAAACTGGGTCATCGATCCGGTTGCGCCGGAGCTCTCACGATTCTACGGATCGGCGCTCAGCCAAGGCTTCCGGCGTGCTGGCGGCCATGTGTATCGGCCAACCTGTCCTAACTGTCAGGCGTGCACGCCAACCCGTATTCCCGTGCAGCTTTTCCAACCCAATCGCACGCAAAAGCGCTGCATGCACCTCAATCGCGACCTGACTCTGAGCGTGGAACCGGCCGAATTCAGCGAAGCGGCATTCGCCCTGTACTGCCGTTATCTGCAGTCGCGCCACCGCGGCGGTGGCATGGATCAGACCGACCCCGCCGACTTCAGCCGGTTTCTGTATTCCAGCTGGAGCAACACGCGCTTTCTGACGATACGCGAAAACCAGCACTTGGTAGCCTGCGCGGTCACCGATGTCACCGCCAGCGGGTTGTCTGCCGTCTATACGTTCTATGAGCCAACGCTGCCCAAGCGCAGCCTCGGCGTCTTCGCCATCCTGTCGCAGATTCAATGGGCGCAGCGCGAAAACCTGCCGCATCTGTATCTCGGCTACTGGATCGATGGCCATCCCAAGATGCACTACAAGACCCAGTATCAACCCTTGGAAATGCTACGCGACGGACATTGGATGTAGGCCCGGGGCTTGCTCCGGGCAGCTCTCTCAATTCGGCAGCCGCCTGATTTTTGCCCCAAGCCCGCCCAGTTTCTCTTCGATGCACTCGTAGCCGCGGTCGATGTGATAAACCCGATCAACGGTGGTGTCGCCTTTGGCGACCAGGCCGGCCAGCACCAGACAGGCCGATGCGCGCAGATCCGTTGCCATCAACGGTGCACCGGTGATCTCGGAGACGCCTCTGATGATGGCGCTCGAACCTTCGACACGGATATCCGCGCCCAGCCGCTGCAGTTCCTGCACGTGCATGAAGCGATTCTCGAATACGTTCTCGGTAACGATCCCAACGCCTTCTGCAACGGTGTTGAGGGCAGTGAACTGCGCCTGCATATCGGTGGGAAATGCCGGATACGGCGCTGTCGTGACGTTTACTGCGCGCGGGCGACGGCCCTTCATATCGAGTTCGATAAAGTCGGCACCGACATTGATTTCGGCACCAGCCTGTTCGAGCTTGGCCAGCACTGCGTCCAGCGTATCGGCACGGGTTTTCTTGCAGACCACGCGACCCGAGGTGATTGCGCCGGCAACCAGGAAGGTGCCGGTCTCGATGCGGTCAGGCAGCACATCGTAGTGCGCACCGTGAAGACGTTCGACACCATCGATCACCAGGGTATTGGTGCCTATGCCTGAAATCTGCGCGCCCATCGCGACCAGGCAATACGCCAGGTCAACCACTTCGGGCTCCTGTGCAGCGTTCTCGATAATCGTGGTGCCGCTGGCCAATGTCGCCGCCATCATGATGTTTTCGGTGCCGGTCACGGTGACCATGTCCATCACGATGCGCGCGCCTTTCAGCCGCTTGGCGCGGGCGCGGATATAGCCATTCTCCACAGTGACTTCGGCACCCAGGGCCTGTAGGCCACGGATATGCTGGTCCACCGGACGCGACCCGATCGCGCAGCCACCGGGCAGCGAGACATCGGCCTGTCCATATTTCGCCACCAGGGGACCGAGCACCAGAATGGACGCACGCATGGTCTTGACCAGATCGTAGGGCGCAAACCAATGCGTGGCATTGCGTGGATCGACATGGATCTTCATGCGCTCATCGACGACCAGTTGCACGCCCATCTGCCCGAGCAGCTCCATGGTCGTCGTCACGTCATGCAGATGTGGCACATTGCCGATCGACATCGGTTCATCGGCAAGCAGCGTCGCGGCCAGAATCGGCAATACCGCGTTCTTTGCGCCGGAAATCCATACTTCGCCATTCAGCGGTTCGCCGCCGGAGATTACGATCTTTGCCATTGCTATTTCCTTGAGAAGCGTGACGGCCGGGAACGGCCGCTACGCGGAACCGCGCGGACTGCGCAGCACATAAGCTACTGTTGACCGGCCTGAGCTTCCGTTGGCGTCAGCGTCTTCAGCGAAAGCGCATGGATCGCGCCTCCCATCAGATCGCCAAGGGTGGCGTACACCATCCGATGACGCGCCAAAGGCAGCTTGCCGTTGAATTGCTGACTGATCACCACCGCTTCGAAGTGCACGCCATCGTCGCCGCGCACTTCAACCTGGGCGTCAAGGATGCCCGCCAGGATCAGATCATGTATCCGTCTCGCTTCCATGATATTGGGTACTCCGGGTGGGATTGAGGCGCAGCAAGGGCGCGTTCACGACGTGATCAGCACAATAGGCGGCGATCACGGCTAAAATGGTCGCGGAGTCTAGCCGAATCTGTGCTGAGGCGTGAGGCGCAGGGCAACGCCCTGGCTTGCTGACCGCGGCGTACCCCGTGTTATACGCGGATAGGACGTTATTCACCCGCGCAATCCGTTCTTCCACGCTGCACGCACGTAAAACCGGAATCCCCATGAACGCCCTGCTCAAATCGCCTGGCAGCAGTTTCTCCCACCCCCGACTGACCGCCGAGGCTCTGGCTGCCAGCGCGCGGCAAGTCATCGACATCCAGGCCAACGGCATTGCCCAGTTGGCAGCGCATGTCGACGAGAGCTTCTTCCGCGCCTGTGCCTTGATGCTGGACTGTCGCGGTCGCGTGGTCGTGACCGGCATGGGCAAATCCGGTCATATCGGCCACAAGATCGCCGCCACACTGGCATCCACCGGTACTCCGGCATTCTTCGTGCATCCCGGTGAAGCCAGCCATGGTGACCTTGGCATGATCACCGATAAGGACGTGGTGCTTGCGCTCAGCAACTCGGGCGAGACCGATGAACTGCTGATGATCCTGCCGTTGATCCGCCGCCAGGGTATCCCCTTGATCGGCATGTCGGGCAATCCCAAGTCCACGCTGTCCAGGCTGGCAGACGTGCATGTCGATGTCAGTGTGCCGGCCGAAGCCTGTCCGCTGAACCTGGCGCCCACCACCAGTACCACTGCTGCCCTGGTCATGGGCGACGCACTCGCGATCGCCTTACTGGAAGCACGTGGCTTCACCGCCGAGGATTTTGCCCGCTCGCATCCCGCCGGCAGCCTGGGCCGCAGGCTGTTGATGCGCATCTCCGACGTGATGCATGTCGGCGAGCAGGTGCCCACGGTTGCCGAAGCGGCGAGCCTGTCCGAAGCGCTAGTGGAGATGACGCGCAAGGGCCTTGGCATGACGGCCGTGGTCGATGCCGACAACCGCCTGCTCGGTATCTTTACCGACGGCGACCTGCGCCGCACTCTGGACGACGATCAGATTGATCTGCGCAATACCTCGGTGCGCAGCCTGATGAACCCGCGTCCCAAAACCATACTCGCCGACAAATTGGCCGTCGAAGCCGCCAGACTGATGGAGGATTTCAAGATCCATGCCCTGCTCGTGGTCGACGAGCAACGCATCCTGCAAGGCGCGCTGAACATCCATGACCTGCTGCGCGCCCGGGTAGTCTGAGTTGAAGCTCGCCGACCTCACCACGACATATTCCTACTGACCCGACACAATGCCCGATTCCAGTTCGCACGATATTTCCGACGATGTGCTCGCCCGCGCAGCGCGCGTCCGCCTTGCCTGCTTCGATGTCGATGGCGTGCTTACCGATGGCAAGCTCTGGTATGCCGACGGCGAGCAGGAGATCAAGGCCTTTCACGTGCACGACGGCCTGGGCCTGAAGCTGCTGCGCGACAATGGCGTTGAAATCGCACTGATCACCGCGCGGCAAAGCCGAGTGGTCGAGAAACGTGCACTGGAGCTGGGTATCGAACACGTCTACCAGGGCCAGAAAGACAAGCTCGGCGTATTCACCATGCTGCTTGAATCCTTCGGGCTGACTGCCGAACAGGCTTCCTACACGGGTGACGATCTTCCCGATCTCGCCGTGATGCGTCTGGCCGGCCTCTCTATCGCCGTGGCCAATGCCCACCCCTGGATCAAGCCGCATGCGCACTGGACGACTCGGCACAGCGGCGGCAACGGCGCAGTGCGCGAGGTGTCGGACCTGCTGTTGCTGGCGCAGGGCCGGGTCGGTGGCGTTCTTGCCGCCATGGGTGGCCAGTGAACATACGTCAGGTCGCGCTGGCGATCGCGCTGGCCTTGGCGGTGCTGGCTACCGCCTGGATGCTGCTGCGCGAAAGCGAGCGCAATGCGCCGCCCCAGTTCAGCGGGCCGCCGCGCTCGGATTATCAGCTGCACGAATTCGAACTGGCCTCGTACGACGACACTGGCAAGCTCAGCTTCAAGCTCGAATCGCCGCGGTTGACGCACGATGACGCGCGCTCGGCATTTCACGTCGATCAGCCCAAATTCCAGTTTTTCAATCGCGATGGCAATGCCTGGAATGCATCCAGTCAGCGCGCTCAGATCGATACGCACAGCAAGCAAGTGGAATTGCGCGACAACGTGCGACTGCTGCAGGCAGGTGGCGGCGCGCAGGGGAAGTTCGTGCTTACGACTCAGGCGTTGGATGCCGACACCGAGCAGAAGAAGCTGCGCTCGGATGTCACTGTCACCGTGCAGAGACCCGGCTCTATACTGCGTGGCATCGGCATGACTGCCGACCTAGACACCAAGCAATTCGACCTGGCCGCCGCGGTGCGCGGCCGCTTTGAGGTGATCCATGATTGATCGTAAATGGTTGGGTGTGATTCTTCTGGCTTCGACACCGGCCTGGGCACTGAAGACCGACCGTCAGCAGGAAATGACGATCAATTCGGAGCAGGCTGCATCCGACGAGAACCGCAGCGAATTGACTGGAAACGTCAAGATCGACCAGGGCTCCCTGAAGATCCGATCGGCGCACGCGGTGATTGATATGAAGGCTGGAGAAATCGAACGCGTGGTCTTCGACGGCGCGCCCGCAACTTTGCAACAGGAAGTCGAGAATCAGGGTCTGATGCGGGCCGAAGCTTCGAATATCGAATATCTGCTGAGCGAAGACAAAGTCGTGCTCACCGGCAACGTACGCATCGAACGTCCGCGCGGCACGATGAAAAGCGAGCGCGTCGTCTATCACGTCAAAACCGGGCTGCTCGATGCCGGCAATCAGGCCGGTGGCGTCACCATGACGATCAAACCCAAGCCGGCCGGCACCTGATGCTGACGGCGCACGCGCTGAAAAAGCGCTACAAGCAGCGCGAAGTCGTTCGTGACTTTTCTCTTGGGCTCAGACCGGGGGAATGCGTGGGATTGCTTGGTCCCAATGGTGCCGGCAAGACGACCTGTTTTTATATGGTGGTTGGCCTGATCGCGGCGGATGCCGGCCGTATCATGCTCGACGATCAGGACATCACGCATCTGCCGATGCACGCAAGGGCGCGACTCGGGCTTGGCTATCTGCCGCAGGAACCTTCAGTATTCCGCAGCCTCAGCGTTGAAGAAAACCTGCTGGCGGTACTGGAGCTCCGCGATGGAATGTCGCGCAAGCAGCGTTCCGACGAATGCGAGCAATTGCTGCTCGACCTGCATATCGCGCATATCCGCAAGCAGCGTGGTCAGAGTCTGTCCGGCGGCGAGCGCCGTCGTGTCGAGATTGCGCGCGCGTTGGCGGCAAAACCCCGCTACATCCTGCTTGATGAACCCTTTGCCGGCGTCGATCCGATCTCGGTGCACGAGATCCAGAACATCGTCGCCCACCTCAAGGATCGCGGCATCGGTGTACTGATCACCGATCACAATGTGCGCGAGACACTGGGTATCTGCGACCGCGCCTACATCCTCAACGGCGGTGTCGTGCTGGCCGAAGGCACGCCGAAAAAAGTGCTCTCCGACCAGCGTGTGCGGGACGTTTATCTCGGGCAGAATTTCCGCATGACGTGAGTGTGGTGCGACCCACCATTCTCGAACGCCGCATAATGGTGGGTTGCACCCACACTACTGCACCTTGATGGCAATCAATCTCTCGATTTCGGACACCATCTCGGCATCGTCAGGCTTGGTGCGACTGCCGAAATCCTTGATCACCTTGCCATTGCGATCAACCAGATACTTGTGGAAGTTCCAGCCTGGCGCATGGCCGGTCGCAGCTTCGAGTTGCTTATACAGCGGATGCGCTTGGTCGCCCTTGACCGTGGTCTTTTCGAACATCGGAAACTTGACGCCATAGGTCAGCGTGCAGAATTCCTTGATCTCCGCTTCGGTACCCGGCTCCTGCCCCATGAAATCGTTAGAGGGGAATCCGACTACCGAAAATCCCCGGGCCTGGTATTTGGCGTGTACGGCTTCCAGTCCTTCGTACTGTGGAGTGAATCCACATTTACTGGCGGTGTTCACCACCAGCAGCACCTGTCCTTCGAACCGCGTGCACAGGGATTCTGCCGTTTTTCCAGCCAGCGGCCGGAACTCATGGTTCAGCAACTCGCTGCACCCAAATGCCTGTCCGGAAAGAAAAATTAACCCGATCAATAGATTACGCATAGATTTACTCCGGGAGAGTGAGGGAACGTGGGAAGTTTGACAGCCAGTACGTGCAATCGTGGTGCATGACGGTGCAAATAGGTCATTGGTCATTGCTTCGAGTGCGGCGCAGGGACTTGACGCTGGGAAATCTGGTGTTATAGTTACCTACAACACCACACAGGCAACACTGAGTTCAACATGAATCACTACGGCGTACTTCTGATGGTGCTCCTGCTGATGGCGCTTGCCGCCCCAGGTCTGACGGATTCCGCGACGCTTTCCAACGATGAGCCCGGCGCGGCGCTGCATTCGACGACAGCGGACGATAAGCGCCCGGACTCGGCCCTGGCAACCGGCTCCAAGCCCGTTGGATCCATCAACGCCGCTACTCAAGTTACCAAAGACACCGCACTTCCTGCACGGCCAGTCAGCAAGGAACGCTCACGCCGCCCGGCCCGCATCGATCTGACGATGCCCTACTACCGTTTCGGCCGATTGCCGATTCGCGTCAAGGACTGATTGCATGAGCATGAACTGGACAGAAGGCGCGCCAATCTATCGGCAGCTGCGTGAGCACATCAAGGCGATGATCCTGGATGGCGCGCTCAAGGAGGGCGATGCACTGCCCTCGGTACGACAGGTATCGGCTGATTTCCAACTCAATCCGATTACCGTCTCCAAGGCTTATCAAGAACTGGTCGACGAGAGTCTGGTCGAAAAACGCCGTGGCCTGGGCATGTACGTGAATGAAGGTGCCCGCGCGCAATTACTGCAGAGCGAACGCGACCGCTTCATTCGCGACGAATGGCCGCCGCTGCGCGAGCGTCTGCGCCGGCTCGGTCTGGAGCTGAAAGAACTACTCGAACTGGATTCCACACTGGGGAGCAAGAACTGATGAGTACCGTTATCCAGGCCCGCAACCTGCGCAAGCGCTACGGTGCTTTCGAGGCACTGAAGGGTTGCGATTTTCAGGTCGATGCCGGCCGTATCGTAGGTTTGATTGGCCCGAATGGCGCCGGCAAAACGACGGCACTGAAGGCAATGCTGGGTCTCACTACTTATGACGGCGAACTGCAGGTGCTTGGCCTGGATCCGCACCGGCAGCGCCCCGAGCTGATGAATCAGGTCTGCTTCATTGCGGATGTGGCCGTGCTGCCGCGCTGGATCCGTGTGCGCGAAGCCATTGAATACGTCGAGGGCGTGCATCCAAAGTTTTCGCGAGAGCGCTGCATGCAGTTTCTGTCGCGCACCAAGATTGGCCAGAACATGAAGGTGCGGCAGTTGTCCAAGGGCATGGTGGCGCAGTTGCATCTGGCGCTGGTGATGTCGATAGACGCCAAGCTGCTGGTGCTCGACGAACCCACGTTGGGCCTGGACATTCTGTATCGCAAGGAGTTCTACCAGACCCTGCTCAACGACTACTTCGACCAGCAGAAAACCATCCTGATCACGACGCATCAGGTCGAAGAGATCGAGCACATTCTCACCGACGTGCTGTTCATCAAGGAGGGCAAGATTTCTCTGTCGGCCACCATGGATGAAGTGGGCGAGCGCTTTACTGAAATCATGGTGCCGGCCGACAAGCGCGAGCAGGCGCTGGCGCTCAAACCGCTGACCGAACGACAAGTATTCGGCAAGTCCATTTTCCTGTTCGACGGTCTGTCCAGCGAACAGGCGCAGACCCTGGGCGAAACCCGCAAACCCGGTATCGCCGACATCTTTGTTGCGACCATGCAAGGAGCCTACGCATGAAGACCTTCGTTACATTGATTCGGCGCGAGTTCTGGGAGAACCGCGGCGGTTTCCTGTGGGCACCGCTGGTGGTAGTCGGGCTGTTCTTCATCTTCACCTTCATGGGCATCCTCACCGGCGAAGCACATGTCGATGGCGATGACTTCCGCATCATGAATGTGCCGCTGGCACAGTATGTGAACGGCCTGACGCAAGAGCAGATGGGGCACGTCGCAGTCGGCATCAACAATGGACTGGCGGTGATGTCGCTGATCGTGCAGACAGTACTCGGCATCGTGCTGTTCTTCTATCTGATTGGCGCGCTCTATGATGATCGCCGTGACCGCTCCATCCTGTTCTGGAAATCACTGCCGGTTTCCGATCTGCAGACAGTCGGGTCCAAGCTGTTTGCCGCAGCGTTCGTCGCACCGCTGATCGCCTGGGCGGCGGCGATCATCTTCCATCTGCTCATGCTGCTGATGATCAGCGCCTGGCTTTCGATCCACGGCGTCAATGTCTTCAAGCTGCTGACCTTGCCCGGCATCGCGGCTCAGGTACACCCGATCAAGATGTGGCTGGTGATGTTGATCGCCATCCCGGTCAATGCGCTGTGGGCAGTGCCGACCTACGGCTGGCTGCTGCTGGTGTCCAGTTGGGCGCGCAGCAAGGCGTTTATCTGGGCAGTCGCGGTCCCACTGGTCAGCGGCGCGCTGCTGTCCTGGGCCGACATGCTGACCAATCTGCGCATCCCGGAAACCTGGATGTGGTTCCACGTCATTCCGCGCACCCTGGCCAGCGTGCTGCCCTATTCGTGGACACCGGGTGGCAAGGGCGTAGGCTATGAATTCGGCGGTGACCGCGTTCCCGCTGATCTGTTCACATTCTCGGCGCTGGGCGACGTATTGTCATCGGCCAATCTGTGGATCGGCGTTGCAGCAGGCGCAGCGATGATCGCCGGCGCGGTGTATATGCGGCGCTATCGCGAGATCGCGGACTGAATATAGGGTGCGATATCCCCTCTCCCGCTTGCGGGAGAGGGCCGGGGTGAGGGAAACCTGCGACTGCGCCAAGTGTTTGCGAATCTCTGCACGGCAAACACCCCAGCACCGTCGCGCCTTTCCCTCATATTGCAGTCGGCCACCTTCTCCCGCAAGCGGGAGAAGGGCTTCATCACGGGCATTGGATTATTTACGCGCCCGATCGCTGTTGGTCAACCGCATCGGATCCAGCGCCTCCTTCAGCACGGCCTCGTCCAACCCCGTCAACTCGCGCGCCACATCGATCACTGCCCGTTGCTCACGGTAGGCCTGTTTGACGATCGCGGCGCCACGTTCGTAACCGATCAGGCTGTTCAACGCCGTGATCAGCACCGGGTTACGCGCCAAGCTCTCGTCGATGCGTTGCCTGTTCACTGTGAACCCGGCAATGGCCTCATCGGCCAATGCCAACGACGCATTCGACAGCAGCTCGATCGACTGCGACAGATTCAGCGCGATCACCGGCAGCATCACATTGAGCTGGAAATTGCCGCTCTGCCCGGCGATGGTAATGGTGGTGTCGTTACCGATCACCTGGGCGCAGACCATGGTCACGCATTCCGGGATTACCGGATTGACCTTGCCCGGCATGATCGACGATCCCGGCTGCAGCGCCGGCAGCGCGATCTCGCCCAGGCCAGCCAGAGGACCCGAATTCATCCAGCGCAGATCGTTGGCGATTTTCATCAGCGCGCAGGCCAGCACGCGCAACTGCCCGGACATCTCCACCGCCGCGTCCTGCGCGGCCATATGCGCAAACTTGTTCGGCGCCGCGCGAAAATCGAACTTCGACAATGTGGACAGGTGTGCGACCACCGCATCGGCAAATCGCGGATCGGCGTTGATGCCGGTGCCGACCGCGGTGCCGCCGATGGGCAGCTCGCGCAATCGAGTCAGCGCCGAATCGATGCGCTCGCTACAGGCAGCGATCTGCGCCGCCCAGGCACCCAGCTCCTGGCCCAACGTCAGAGGCATCGCATCCATCAGATGCGTGCGCCCGGTCTTAGCCACGCCCGAGAGTTCGTCCGCGCGCCCATCAATGCACTGCTTCAGACGCACCAGCGCCGGCAGCAGGCGCTGATGGCATGCCAGGCAGGCAGCGACGTGGATGGCGCTGGGAATGACGTCGTTCGAGCTCTGTCCCATGTTGACGTCGTCGTTGGGGTGAATGTCACGACCGGCGCCGGGCGCCGCCAGGTGCGCGATCACCTCGTTCGCGTTCATGTTCGAGCTGGTGCCGGAGCCGGTCTGGAACACATCGATCGGAAACTGATCGTCGAATTCACCCGTACTGACACGCATGGCCGCGGCGTGAATCGCCTGCCCCGGCTCGGGCTTCAGCAGCCCAAGATCGATGTTTGTCGACGCAGCAGCCGCTTTGATCAGCCCGAGCGCGCGAATGAAGTCGCGTGACATCGGGATTCCGGATATACGGAAATTCTGCATCGCACGCGCCGTCTGCGCACCGTAGAGCGCGTCCGCCGGCACCTGCATCTCCCCCATGCTGTCGCGCTCGATCCGTGTCGTTTTCATGATGTGCTCTCGTTGATGCGGCAAGCATACGCCGGGCAGACTGACTCAGGCGCGGGGTTCCCGATAAACTGGGCGCCTTGTCTGGAGTTGCTCATGTCGCTCAACCCGTTGACCGCGCTATCGCCCCTGGATGGCCGCTATGCCCGCAAGGCCGATCCGCTGCGCCCGTATTTCAGCGAATTCGGCCTGATCCGCAACCGTGTGCATGTCGAAGTCGAATGGCTGCTGGCGCTGTCGGCCGCACCCAACATCATCGAGGTGCCGTTGTTTTCCGATGCGGCGCGTTCCCGGTTGCGTGCCCTGGCTGCGGATTTTTCCGAAGCCGATGCGGCCCGCGTCAAGGCGATCGAGGCGACCACCAATCACGACGTCAAGGCGGTCGAATATTTCCTGAAGGAGCGCATCGCCGGCGATACCGAGCTTGCCGCGCAGGCCGAGTTCATTCACTTCGCCTGTACCAGCGAAGACATCAACAATCTCAGCTATGCGCTGATGCTGAGCCAGGCACGCAGCCAGGTGATGCAACCGGCGCTGGAGTCGCTGCTGGCGACTCTGCGTCGCATGGCCAACGAATACGCGGCGCTGCCGATGCTGTCGCGCACCCATGGTCAAACTGCCAGCCCCACCACGCTCGGCAAGGAAATCGCCAACGTCGCGGCGCGCGTCGATCGGCAGCTGCAGCAACTTTGTAGCTGGCGGTCGCCCGGAAAGATCAACGGTGCGGTCGGCAATTACAACGCCCATGCGATTTCCTATCCCGAGGTCGACTGGCCGGCATTCGCGCAGCGTTTCGTCGAATCACTGGGGCTGAGCTTCAATGCCCATACCACGCAGATCGAACCGCACGACGGCATCGCCGAAATCTGCGACATCCTGCGCCGCATCAACACCGTGCTGATCGATTTCTGCCGCGATGTCTGGGGCTATGTATCGCTGGGTTATTTCAAGCAATCGCTCAAGGCCGGCGAAGTGGGCTCGTCGACGATGCCGCACAAGGTTAATCCCATCGACTTCGAGAATGCCGAGGGCAACTTCGGCATCGCCAATGCCCTGCTCGGACATTTCAGCGAGAAGCTGCCGATCTCGCGCTGGCAGCGCGACCTCACCGATTCGACCGTGCTGCGCGCGCTCGGTGTCGCCTTCGGCCATAGTCTGATCGCGCTGGATTCGCTGGCGCGGGGCCTGGGCAAGCTCAACGTCAATACCGAGCGACTGAACGACGATCTGAACGCGAACTGGGAAGTGCTGGCCGAGGCGATCCAGACCGTGATGCGGCGCTACGGACTGCCTGAACCCTATGAGCAGCTCAAGGCGCTGACCCGCGGACAGGGCATCAGCCAGCAATCGCTGCGCGTCTTCGTCGAGACATTGAATCTGCCCGCCGACGCCAAACGCAGCTTGCTCGACCTTACCCCGGCCGCCTATGTCGGGCTGGCCGAATCGCTGGCCAGAAAAGCATGAGTCTGCGCACCGGCGGCAAAATCGCATCGACGCCATTGCCCATCGAAGTGGTGGCCAGCGCAAAACTGCCGCTGGGCATGACCCCAGCGGAATTTCTGCGCGGCTACTGGCAAAAGCATCCGCTGCTGATCCGCAGTGCTTTCGCTGATTTCGTCAGCCCGATAACACCTAATGATCTTGCCGGCCTGGCCTGCGAGCCGCTGGCGCTGTCTCGGCTGATTCTGCATAAGCCCAAGACGGATCGCTGGCAGGTCGAGAATGGGCCGTTCGCCGAGTCCAGATTTGCGAAGCTGCCCAAATCGTATTGGACCCTGCTGGTACAGGATGTCGACAAGTGGGACCCGGATGTCGCGGCGCTGTATCGCTATGTGGATTTTCTACCGCGCTGGCGCCTCGACGATGTGATGATTTCCTACGCCGAACGCGGCGGATCGGTGGGCGCGCATGTCGATCAATACGATGTGTTCCTGCTGCAGGGCCTGGGGCAGCGCCGCTGGCAGATCGATGCGCGCGCCACTCCGCCTGTAGTTTTTCGCGACGATGTGGCACTGAAACTGTTGCAGAAGTTCGATCCATCGCACGAATGGACGCTGTCGCCCGGCGATATTCTGTATCTGCCGCCTGGTGTACCGCATCATGGCGTGGCGATCGACAAATGCATGACTATTTCCCTGGGCATGCGCGCGCCATCGGCCGGCGAGTTGATGCTGGATCTCGCCGAAAGCCTGGTGGCCGACCTGCCGGAAGAGCAGCGCTACGCCGATCCCGATCTGGCGCCCCGAGCCGACCCGCAGTTGATCGACGACGGCGATATGGCACGCTTGAAGAATGCGATGGCGGCGCTGCTCGACTTTGACGACGACAGACTTGGCGAATGGTTCGGCAGTTTTATCAGCCGCTACCGCATGGCGCAGTCTCCGGCTGCACCGGCACGTGTACTGACCGATGCCACGCTCGAGCAGAAATTGGCGCGTGGCGCTTACCTCGGTCGACATCCGTATTCGCGCATGGCGGCGCGCGTTTCCGGAAACGGTTATCAGGTGTTCCTGGCCGGCGACCACTATCCGGTGTCGAAACGCCTTTATCGCCTGCTGAGCACACCCGACAGCGTGGACGCTGCAGCCTGGAAGCTGCTGTCCAAATCTGATCGCGCCACGCTGCTGACCATCATCAACGCCGGACACCTGGGAGTATCCCGATGAGCGCCTTTACATTGCGCGAAGCCCACTACCCTGCCGATCTTGAATTGCTGCGCGCGGTGCGCGAGCCGGTATTCGTGGTCGAGCAGAACTGTCCGCTGGATGAGGAGTGGGACGCGCTCGATCCGCTGTCGCGGCACATTCTGGCGCTGGACGACAAAGGACTGCCGATCGGCACTGGTCGGCTGACGCCCGAACACAAGATCGGTCGCATGGCGGTGCTGGAGCGCGCGCGCGGCCTGGGCGCAGGCGCGGCCATTCTGGATCAACTCATCTCGATCGGACGCGAACTGGGCTATCCATCGCTCAGCATGCATGCGCAGACGCATGCGATTCCGTTCTACGCGCGTTTCGGCTTTCAATCCGAGGGGCCGGAGTTCGATGAGGCCGGCATTCCGCACCGGGTGATGCGGCTGCGGCTGGACGGTCACAGCACGGCGCTGCATCGCATCACGCTGGAACGCGCCGCCGATGCACAGCGCGTTGCTCTCGAACTGGCACGCGAGGCGCGCCATCGGATCTGGATCGCGAGCGCCGATCTCGAGGGACTGATCTACGACAATGACGAATTCGTCGACGCGGTAAAGCGTGTCGCGCTGTCCGGACGCGGGGCCACCATCCATATCCTGGTGAACGACATCAGCGTCGCGTTGCAGAACGGGCATCGTCTGCTGGCGCTGGCGCAGCGTATCTCCAGCCTGATGGAAATCCGCCGGGTGCGCGAACACGAGTCCGGGAATCTTTCGGGCTCGATGATGCTCAACGACAACGGCGGCTGGATGCGTCGTTCCGACCGCCTCAGCTACGACGGCGAAGCGCATCTGCAGGACAGACCCCGACAGCGTGAACTGCTGATGGTGTTCGAGCGCGCGTGGGAGCGGGCCGAGCCGGAAACCGGCGCGCGGGTGCTCAAGCTGTAGGCGAGGGAGGCTCGGCTTGGGCTGTAGGGCAGGCGTGTCGCCTGCCTTCCCGAGTCTGCGGAATCGTTGAGACGGCGACGACACGCTGCCCTACAGCGGTCGACGTGGCGTCAGTTCCCATCGGCAGGCTCCGCCATACGCCGGCCTTCCAGCATACACTCGCCACAATTGCATGCCGCGCTGCAACGTGGTTAACCGCTATACTCGCGGGCCGTGTGCGCGAGATACCGGTGCGTATCTCCAAACGTCTGTTCCACCTCGATTTTTTCGGCTGCCAGATGGCGAAGTGAGTTGATGTGAGTCTGATTGATGCCTTTCGTGCCTCGTCCCAGCTTGGGGGCGGCAATGCAGCCTATGTTGAAGGACTGTACGAGTCCTGGCTGAGCGACCCGAACAGCGTCGCGGCCGAGTGGCAGAAATATTTCGCAGAAATGAAAGGTCGTGAAGCCGGCGACCGTCCGCATGGCCCGGTCATTGCTGTCTTCGAACAACTGGCACGCAATCCGGTGCGTACCGTGGTGCAGACGGTTGCCGACGATCAGTCGGAAAAACAGGCCGCCGTCTTCAAGCTGGTGCATGCGCATCGCGCACGCGGACATCTGGGCGCGAAGATCGACCCGCTCGGCATGATGACCATGCCGCCGGTACCCGACCTGGAGCCCAGCGCGCATGGCCTCGGTCCCGAGGACATGGACAAGGAATTCAGCACCGGCTCGATCTCTGCAGCGCCGCGCATGAAGCTGCGCGACCTGATCGATTGGCTGCGTGCGACCTACTGCGCCAGCATCGGCACCGAAATCATGCACATCGACGACATCGACCAGCGCCGCTGGCTGCATGAGCGCATCGAACGCGCCGGCGGCAACTTCAAGCTCAGCCCGGAAACGCGGCGCCGCATCCTGGAAAAACTCACCGCTGCCGAAGGCCTTGAGCGCTATCTGCATACCAAGTATGTCGGTCAGAAACGCTTCTCGCTGGAAGGCGGCGACTCGTTCATTCCGCTGATGGACACTCTGATCCAGCGTGCCGGTGCCAGCGGTGTCAAGGAAACCGTGATCGCGATGGCGCATCGCGGGCGCCTCAACCTGTTGATCAATACACTGGGTAAATCACCGGGCAAGCTGTTCGAGGAATTCGAAGGCAAGCACGAGCATATCGACGACCCGGCGCATTCCGGCGACGTGAAGTATCACATGGGTTATTCCGCCGACGTGCCGACGGCAGGCGGACCGATGCATCTGGCGCTGGCGTTCAATCCTTCGCATCTGGAAATCGCCAACCCGGTCGTGGTCGGCTCGGTGCGGGCACGCCAGACCCGGCGCCACGATCATGGCCGTGATCAGGTGTTGCCGATCACCGTGCATGGTGACTCGGCGTTTGCCGGCCAGGGTGTGGTGATGGAACTGTTCACCATGTCGCAGGCACGTGGTTTTGCGGTCGGCGGCACCGTGCATGTGGTGATCAACAACCAGGTCGGTTTTACCACCAGTCGCCAGGACGATACGCGTTCGACGTTCTATTGCACCGATGTCGCCAAGATGGTCAGTGCGCCGGTGTTCCATGTCAACGCCGACGATCCCGAGGCCGTGCATTTCATCGCCGAGCTGGCGTTTGATTACCGCAAGGCATTCAAGCGCGATGTCGTCATTGATCTGGTCTGTTACCGCCGCCATGGTCATAACGAGGCCGACGAACCTGCTGCAACTCAGCCGCTGATGTATCACAACATCCGCGCCCGCAAGACCACGCGCGAGCTCTACGCGGAACGCCTGGCCGCTGCCGATGTGCTGACGCCGGAGCAAACCAAGGCCATGACCGACGCCTATCGGCAGAAGCTCGACGCCGGCGAGAGCGTAGGCGAGTCGACTGGACCGGATGATGGCCTGCCGCATATCGACTGGCACCATTTCCACGACAGCAGCGGCGACGAGATCATCGTCACCGGTGTGCCGCTGCCGGAGCTGACGGCGCTTGCCACCCAGCTCAACACCCTGCCCTCGACTGCCAAGCTGCATTCGCGCGTAGCCAAGGTCTATGAGGATCGCCTCAAGATGGGCGCCGGCGAGCTGCGCCTGGATTGGGGCTTTGCCGAAACCCTGGCTTACGCCAGCCTGATTCGCGATGGCTTCAAGCTGCGCGTCGTCGGCCAGGATTCCGGGCGCGGCACCTTCTTCCATCGTCACGCCTTGGTGCACGATCAGGTCACCGGCGAAGCGCTGTTCCCGCTGCAGTCTCTGGCTGCCGAACCGACCACGGTGGCTGTGGTCGACTCGCTGCTGTCTGAAGAAGCCGTGATGGCCTTCGAGTACGGCTACTCCACCGCGGACCCGCACACCCTGGTGATCTGGGAAGGCCAGTTCGGCGATTTCGCCAATGGCGCGCAGGTCGTCATTGATCAATTCATCTCGTCGGGCGAGGCCAAATGGGGCCGGCTCTGCGGCATGGTGTTGTTCCTGCCGCATGGTTATGAAGGCCAGGGACCGGAGCATTCCTCGGCACGTTTGGAGCGTTTCCTGCAGCTCTGCGCGTTGAACAACATGCAGGTGTGCACGCCGACCACGCCAGCGCAGATGTTCCATATGCTGCGTCGTCAGATGGTGCGCAATTCGCGTAAGCCGCTGGTGGTGATGACGCCCAAATCGATGCTGCGCAACAAGCAGTCGACGTCAGCGATGGAGGATCTGGGCAAGGGCAGCTTCCAGAATCTGATTCCGGATTCCAACGCCAAGACCGCCAAGCAGGTCAAGCGTGTCGTCGTCTGTGGGGGCAAGGTCTATTTCGATCTGCTGGAAGAGGCCGAGAAGCGCGGTCTCGACGATGTCGCCATCGTCCGCGTCGAGCAGCTGTATCCGTTCCCGCGCCAGGATCTGATCGCCGAACTCAAGCGCTTCCCCACCGCCAGCGACGTGGTCTGGTGCCAGGAAGAACCGATGAACCAGGGTGCCTGGTATCAGATCGCGCATCATATGCGCTTCTGCCTGGCGCCAAAGCAAACCTTGCACTACGCCGGCCGACCGCGCTCGCCCGCGCCAGCCTGTGGCCACTTCACCACGCATGTGGCCGAGCAGGCGGCATTGGTCGAGCAGGCATTGACCGCCAAACTCAACGGCGAACACGTACACGAATAACCGCTGCGGCGGCACATCGCCGCCGTATCGATTGCAAGAAGATTATCCTTACCGCCTTACAAACCGAGGACGCGATCCATGTCCATTGAAGTCAAAGTTCCGGTCCTTCCCGAATCCGTTTCGGACGCGATCATCGCCACCTGGCACAAGAAACCCGGCGACGCCGTCAAGCGCGACGAAAACCTGGTGGACCTCGAAACCGACAAGGTCGTGCTGGAAGTGCCGGCCCCGGTCGACGGCGTGCTCAAAGCCATCATCAAGAACACCGGGGATACCGTCGGCAGCCAGGAAGTGATTGCCATCGTCGAAGCCGGTGCCGTTGCCGCAGCCCCGGCTGCCACCGTGGAAGCCGCCAAACCCGCCCCTGCAGGCGCTGTCGCAGCACCTGCCAAGGCCGCCGCCAGTACCACCGACCTTTCACCGGCCGGGCGCCGCGTCGCCGAAGAAAACAAGATCGATCCCGCCAATGTCGCCGGCACCGGCCGCGCCGGCCAGGTCACCAAGGAAGACCTGGTGAACTTCATGCGTACCGGCGGCGCCGCTGCTCCTGCTGCCGCGACACCCGCGGCCGCGGCGCCCGCTGCGGCCCCTGTCGCTGCCGGTCCGCGCTCGGAGCAACGCGTGCCGATGACGCGCATGCGTACGCGAATCGCCGAGCGCCTGATGCTGTCGAAGAATTCGATCGCGATGCTGACCTCGTTTAACGAGATCAACCTGCGTGCCGTCAGCGAAATGCGCAAGACGCATGGCGAGGCCTTCGAAAAATCCAATGGCATCAAGCTCGGCTTCATGAGCTTTTTCGTCAAGGCGGCCGCCGAAGCGTTGAAGCGTCATCCCATCGTCAATGCCTCAGTCGATGGCAACGATGTCATTTATCACGGCTACAGCGATATCTCGATCGCAGTGTCCACCGACAAGGGCCTGGTCACGCCGGTGCTGCGCAATGCCGAGACGCTGGGCTTTGCCGATATCGAAAAAGCCATCGGCAACTACGCCAGGAAGGCGCGCGAAGGCGGCTTGTCGCTGGACGATCTGCAGGGCGGTACCTTCACCATCACCAATGGCGGCACCTTCGGTTCGCTGTTCTCCACGCCGATCGTCAATCCGCCGCAGAGCGCCATCCTGGGCATGCATGCGATCAAGGACCGCGCCATCGTCGAGAACGGTGTCGTGATCGCGGCACCAATGATGTACGTGGCGCTGAGCTACGACCATCGCATCATTGATGGCAAGGACGCCGTGCTGTTCCTGGTCGACATCAAGAACCAGCTGGAGAATCCGCAGCGGATGCTGCTGGGCATTTAGTCATGAAGGTGACCGGTCTGTCGTGGCTGCTGTTTGCAGCGGTATCGTTCCCGGTCGTTGCAGACGGATTGACCGATACCGATCGCTCCGATCTGAACCAGCTGGTGCTGAAATTGACAGCATTGATGGCGGTCGATCTCGGCAACTGTGAGTACGAGTACCCGGACTTCGCCGTCGGTTATGAGACGGTGATCGACAGCCTGGCATCGAAACAGCTCGCGCGCCTGGCCGACCATCATGGAATTGAAGTCAAAGCACCAGAAAACGTCGAGCACAATCCTACGCATGCTCAATGCATGGACGCACTCGTCAAAGCCAAGGGAATGTTCGCGGCAAATGCGCGGTTGATCGGGCGACTGGCCGCAGCGCTTCCTGAAACTGATGAATCCGAGGAACCCTGACCACCGCCGTGATTCCGACGCCCGGCGTCGCACGATGGCGGTGATCGAATCCAGAGCGTGCGGACCAAAACCCGCATCTACAACGAGAGCAGACCATGAGCGAACAGTTTGATGTAATCGTGATCGGCGGTGGACCGGCAGGCTATGTAGCCGCCATCCGTGCCGCACAGCTGGGTTTGAAGACCGTCTGTGTCGACGCCTTCATCGGCAAGGACGGCAAACCTGCGCTGGGCGGTACCTGCCTCAATGTCGGCTGCATTCCCTCCAAGGCGATGCTGGATTCAAGCAAGCAGTTCCACAACCTGACGCACAGCTTCAAGGACCACGGCATCAGCGCCGAAAACGCGAAGATGGATGTCGGCATCATGGTCGGCCGCAAGGACAAGATCGTCAAACAGTTCAGCGGTGGCATCAACACCTTGTTCAAGGCCAACAAGGTTAGCTATCTCGCAGGTTACGGCAAGCTGTTGCCCAATCGCCAGGTGGAAGTGACAGCGCACGATGGCAGCAAGCAGACCATCTCGGCCACCAATGTGATCATCGCCGCTGGCTCAGTGCCGATCGAATTACCCTTCGCCAAGTTCGACAACAAGTTCATCGTCGACAATGCTGGCGCACTGGATTTTGGCAATGTACCCAAGCGCCTCGGCGTCATCGGTGCCGGCGTAATCGGTCTGGAGCTGGGCTCGGTATGGCGTCGCCTCGGCGCTGAGGTCACTGTGGTCGAGGCGCTGCCCGATTTTCTGGCCGCTGCGGATGCCGACGCTGCAAAAATCGCCAAGCGTGAGTTCGAGAAGCAGGGCATCAAGATCATGCTGGGCGCGAAGTGCTCGAACGCCGTCATCAAGGGCGAGGAAGTGCACCTTACCTACGCCGACAAGGAGGGCGAGAAGGTGCTGGTGGTCGACAGGCTATTGGTTGCCGTCGGCCGTCGTGCCGCCAGCAACGGGCTGCTGGCCGAAGGTACCGGCGTCAAGCTCGACGACCGCGGCCGCATCGAAGTGGATACGCATTGCTGGACCGGTATGGAAGGTGTCTGGGCGGTCGGTGACTGCGTGCGTGGCCCGATGCTGGCGCACAAGGGTTCCGAGGAAGGCATTGCAGTGGCCGAGATCATCGCCGGCAAGCCTGGTCATGTGAACCTGGATACCGTGCCCTGGGTCATCTACACCGAGCCGGAAATCGCCTGGGTCGGCAAGACCGAGGCCCAGCTCAAGGCCGACGGCGTGCCCTACAAGACTGGCAGCTTCCCGTTCGCCGCGATCGGGCGTGCAGTGGCGATGAACGAGACTGCTGGCATGGTCAAAGTCATCGCGCACGCCCAGACGGATCGATTGCTGGGTGTGCACATGGTCGGCGCCTGCGTGTCCGAACTCGTGCACGAAGCTGTGGTCGCAATGGAATTCCACGGCTCGGCCGAGGATCTGGCGCGCATCTGCCACGCGCATCCAACCTTGTCCGAGGCTGTACACGAAGCCGCGCTCGCAGTGGACAAGAGATCCATCCACAAAGCCAATTGAGAATCGCCATGTTTGCTCGACCTTTACTCGCCCTTTTCACTCTGCTGATGCTGCCCGCGGCTTATGCCGAATGCCCGATGGAGAAAGTGCAGATCGGCGGTAGCGTGCAGTCCGGAGAGCAACCGGTCGCCGACGCCCAGATACAGGTGACCTGGGACGAGGCGCGTATGAGCAACGTGTCCAATTCGACGCGAAGCGCAGTGGACGGCAGTTTCGAAATCACATTAAACATTGATTCCTCCGGCGGGCGCAGGCTGATTGGCGATGAGAAGTGCGGGTTCATGCCGGACGAGGTGGAGATTCGTGTGCTCCACGATGACTACCGTGAGTTCAGGCGCGAATACGAATTTGCCGAACTCGGTAAACCCATCGACATCGCTCTGCGTGCGCGCTGAGCTCCGCATGAACCTGCCTCAGCAAACATTCCCTGCGTTTCGTATACACGCCGAAGAAAAACCTTATCGGGCCGGAATCGAAGAACTGAGCCTGAATGACCTCAGTCCTGGCGAACTGGTCATCAAGACTGCCTACAGCAGCGTCAACTACAAGGACGCATTGGCTGGCACCGGCCGCGGCAAGATTCTGCGCGAACCTGTGCTCAACGGTGGCATCGATGTCGCCGGACACGTCATTGCCTCTGCCGATCCCGGATTCCGCGAAGGCGATGCTGTCCTGGTTACTGGCTCAGGACTTTCCGAGACCCGCGACGGCGGCTACAGCGAGTATGCCCGTATCCCTTCACGGGTTACTCTGCCCCTGCCAGCTGGGTTGGATCTGCGCGAGGCCATGATCCTCGGCACCGCAGGGTTCACCGCCGCCCTGGCGCTGCTGCGCATGGAAGCCAACGGGCAGACCCCCGATATGGGACCGATCGTGGTGACCGGCGCCACCGGTGGTGTTGGCATGCTGGCGATCGACTTGCTCACCACAGCAGGATATGAAGCGCATGCGATCACCGGCAAGGTTGAGCAATTCGACGCCTTGATCGGCTTGGGTGCCAAACAGTGCATTGCGCGCAAGGACCTTTACTGGGGACAACGTCCTCTGGAAACCAGTCGTTGGGCCGGCGTGATCGACAGCGTCGGCGGTGACATGCTGTCCGGATTGACCCGGGTCATCCACCCCTACGGCAACATCGCGGTCTGTGGCATGGCGGGCGGCCCGGAGCTGCATACCACCGTCATGCCGTTCATCATTCGCGGTGCCAGTGTATTGGGCGTTGCGTCCGCAAACACCGCCTATCCTATCCGTCGCACCGTCTGGGAACGTCTTGCAGGCCCCTGGAAGCCGCGCTATTTGCAAAGGATTTGCACGCGCGAAGCAGGCTTGGATGAATTGACCGAAGTTTTTGCTACGATGCTGTCTGGCGGGTCGTTCGGCCGCACTCTTGTCCGTCTCTGAGTGCAGCCACCCGCAGCCAATCCACACGGAATGAAGAGAGGGGAAACATGGGGCGCATTCTAATCGTTGACGATTCTCCGTCGCAGATCGAAGCTCTGCGTCGGGTAATCCAGAAGATGGGCCACGAGATCATCACGGCGGAGGATGGGCAGCAGGGAATCGAAGTCGCCAAGCGCGAGCTTCCCGACCTGATCCTGATGGACGTCGTGATGCCCAATCTCAATGGTTTTCAGGCCACGCGCCAGATCAGCAAGGATGCCAAGACCAGCCATATTCCGGTGATCCTGGTGACCACCAAAGACCAGGAAACCGATAAAGTCTGGGGCATGCGCCAGGGCGCCAAAGCCTATGTCACCAAGCCGGTCAACGAATCCACGTTGATGCAGACGATCAACGAGTTGATGCCGCGCTAAGCGCCCGTCACAATTTGCTGCGCGGGTCGAACGCAAACGTCTCGCGCATCTGTTCATAGAAACGCCGCTGGGCCTCATCCGAAGCCGGCGGCGTTTGTATTTCCAGAACCACATACTGATCGCCAGGCGTGGTTCCAGGCATTCCGCGCCCCTTCAGACGCAGCCGCTTGCCGGTAGCCGAACCCTCCGGAACGCGCAAACCCACCGGCCCAGCCAGTGTCGGCACCTCCACGGTCGCGCCCAATGCTGCTTCCCAGGGCGCAATCGGCAGGCGCAGCAAGACATCGCGGCCATCGCGCTCGTAGCGTGGATGCGGTGGAATTTCGATTTCCAGCAACAGATCGCCGGCACCCGCTGCGCCGGGCTCACCCTGCCCGGCCAGACGGATGGTCTGACCATTCTGGATGCCCGCAGGAATCTTCACATCCAGCGATTTCTGCTCTCCGCCACTGCGCGTCAGGCTCACGCGCTGCTCGCCACCGGCAAAGGCAGTCTCCAGATCGATTTGAAGCCGCGCAGTGACATCGGCGCCACGCCGCGACGGCCCGCGCTGCGGCCGGCGTCCGGCACCTCCACCACCAAACAGCGACTCGAAGAAATCGCTGAAACCCGCTGATTGCGCATCGGTGGAGTCATGTCCAAAACCGCCCTGCGGGTTCCAACCCGGTGGCGGGCGGAAATCATCACCCGCACGAAACCCGCCGCGCTTCAGGTCGTCGTACGCCTTACGCTTTTCCGGATCCTTCAACGCCTCGTAGGCCTCATTGATCGCCTTGAAGCGTTCCTCAGCATTCTTTTCCTTGCTGACGTCCGGATGGAATTTGCGCGCGAGGCGACGATACGACGACTTGATCTCGTCGCCGCTCGCAGACTCGGTAAGTCCGAGCACCTCGTAGTAATCCTTGAACTTCATTCGTCCTGGTCCTTATCGCAGGGACACAATCTGACAGGGAAATGCTGAAACACAATGCAATGGCTAGTGCTACCCGCGGCAAAAACAAAAAGCCTGCGCCGGGAACGCCCGACGCAGGCTGTACTTGAACCGCTGCCTACGTTGTCGGATCAGGCATTGATCTGAATGCGGCGCGCCGTCTGTTCGGGCTTTTTCGGAATGACGATCTCCAGCACGCCGTGTTTGCCGCTGGCGCTGATGCCTTCGGCATCGGCACTGTCGGGCAGACCAAAACGGCGATGGAACAGCCCGTGTGATCGCTCGACGCGCGTGTATTTCTCGCCTTCGGAAACCGACTCGGACTTGCGCTCACCCTTGATCGTCAGCACGCCCTTCTCCATGCTGATATCGATGGCGTTGGGGTCGACGCCGGGAATATCGCACTGGATGACGAAGCGCTGCGATTCCTCGCGTACGTCGACGCGCGGTGTCCATTGGCTGGTGACGACATTGCTCTGATCGTCTTCATTAACGTTCCAGAATTTCTCGAGAATCTGTTTGAAATCTCCGGGCAGGGAACGTTCGAAGCCGGCCGGGTTGTAACGAAGCGTACTCATGCTTGTGACTCCATAGGGTACGCGCCACACCTGCGTGGCGCTTGAGTTCCAAGTTATGGCTGGTAGAAAAGATTTCAAGAGCGCGGGGCCCAGCCATCAGCGTCGGTTCATCCCTTCGACGTGGAAGCGCGATCGTGGGAGCGGCGTCCCGCCGCGAATCTGC
>JANMUE010000368.1:0-21560 GCA_031391205.1 Lysobacterales bacterium
CGAAGCTCTTGCTCTACTCTCGAGAAAGAGCATCGCGGCTCACGCCGCTCCTACATGGTTATTCAACGCCTTTTCTTCATCCACTCGCTGATCGCCGGCGGCACTTCGCGCTGGGCGCGGCCGCTGACGTAGATGCCGATATGACCGCCCTTGAAGCTGAGCTCGGTGTAGTCGCTGCTGCCGATGATGCCCTTGAGTGCGCGTGAGGCATTCGGCGGCACCAGATGGTCCTGCTCGGCGTAGATGTTCAGTACCGGCATGGTGATGCGCCTGGGGTCGACTTTCTTGCTGCCGATCGCAAGCCCACCCTTGAGCAGCTTGTTGCCCTGATAGAAATCCTTGATGAACTGGCGGAAGGCTTCACCGGCCTGGTCGGGCGAGTCGAAGATCCATTTCTCCATGCGCAGGAAATTTTCCATCTCGGCAGGATTGTCCAGAATGTCCGTGAGACCTACGTACTTCTGCTGCAGCAGCCGGAAGGGTTTGAGCGTGAGGTAGCACCAGTTCATCAGATCGGCCGGCACATTGCCCAGGGTATCGACGAAGGCGTCGATATCCATGTTCTGCGTCCAGTGCGACAGCATGTTGTCCGGTGTCTGGAAATCCACCGGAGTCACCATCGTGATCAGGTTCTTGACGGTTTCGGGATAGATGCTGGCGTAGCAAATGCTGAAAGCTCCGCCCTGGCAGATGCCGAGCAGATTGATCGCCGGCACGTTGCAGCGCTGACGCAGCACATTGACGCAACGTTTGATGTAGCCATTGATGTAGTCGTCCAGCGTCAGATAACGATCGCTGGCGTCGGGATAACCCCAGTCGATCAGATACACGTCGTGGCCGGCCGCGAGCAAGCTCTTCACGATGGAACGATCGTCCTGCAGGTCGACCATATACGGCCGGTTGACCAGGGCGTAGGTGATCAACAAGGGCACCTTCTCGGTGACCTTGTGTTCAGAGACGAAGCGATACAGCACCAGCTTGTCTTCGCTGTACACGGATTCCTTGCCGCTTGCGCCGTAATGCACTTCCGGCAGCTCGCGCAGCGTTTTCGCGCCGCGCGCGAGTTTCTCGCCGAACCTGCCGAGTTCCTGGGCGACCTGGTCGGGGCGCAGTTGAATGGGTCCGAGCATGTTGGAGTTCCTCAAGCGAGACGGTTGAGATGGCGGCGGGCAGTGGCGGCTTTACGCGCCGGCTTGCTGCCCTTGGCATAGCGTGGTTTGACGACTGGTGCTGCTTTCACCACCGCGGGCCTGGTTTTCTTCATCGCAGGTTTTGACTGCGCGAGGCCGACCTTTTTCTTGGCGGGCGCGTTGGGTCGTATCGCCGCGACCGGTTTCGCCGCAGGTTGGGCTGCGGCTGCGATCGGTGCCGCCGACGCTTCCAGTCGATCTTCCAGTTCGCGAATCCGCCGCCGCATTTCCTGCATGCGCTTGTGCACCGAGTTCAGTTCGCTGCGCGAGGGCATGCCAAGCTGCGCGGTCTGGCGCTCGACTTCGGCCTGCAACTGCTGGCGCATGCGCATCTGCTTGTTGACCAGGTTGCCATAGGCCTCGCGGAATTCGGCGCTGAGCGCGACTTCGGCATAGGCGTCTTCAGCGGCATCGATCCAGATGTCGTAGACCGCGCGCAGCGATTCAAGCTGGCGGCCGGGCTCCTCACGTTCCGCGAGCTTCAGTTCCAATTTCTCGAAGGCGAGCTTGCTGGCGCGCAGCATCTGCGCGTTGTAGCCAGCCATGGCATCCTGGTATTCCATCTGCGACATCAGGAACTGCTGCGCGCGCCCCTGCTGCTCGCGGTTGAAGCCGAAGGCGGGCGTACCCAGCATGCCTTTCAGCTCACCTTTGAAAGCTTCGGCGGGATTGGGCATGCCGGCCATGAATTGTTCCAGCCCGCGCGCAGCATCACTGCTCAGGCCCTGGAACAGATGCAGAAAGGGATTGTTGCCCTCGAACATCGGCCCTGCGGATTGCTTGAACAGCGCCGACCAGTCGTCGACCTTGCCGGGTATGCCGCCGCGCGCCGCGATCTGCGACGACAGGCCTTCGACCCATTGCAGAAACTGCCTGCTGCCGGCGAGAAAACGCTCGACCGCGGCGTTGTTCTCGCTGCCAAGCTTGCTACCGAACAGATCGCCAAAGCCTTTGAGCGCCTCTTTGGGGTTGAATCCCGCTGCCGGTGCGTACTGCTTTGCGCCCTCCAGCAGCGACCCCCACCACTGTTGATGCAATGCCTGCCAATCCTGGATCGATTCCGGTCCCTTGTTCTTTGCGCTCATGGCGTCCTCCTGCGTAGACCTCGAATGCTAGCGGAAGTGATGTGACAGCTGCGATGTGCGAAACGTAAGGCTCTGCCCCTGGCGATCCGCGGGCTGTCCCCAAATTCCGGTTTCCCGCGTACAGATAATCAACCCGGCCGAATATGCAGATCGTCTGCGTCAATATGTCGAATTGCCGGGCCTCGACAATGAACGTGGCGCTTGCGCTCTGAAAAGGAATTCATCATGTCAAACCAATCGTTGAAGAAGATCAAACCGCTGCCGCAGTCGCCCGATGCGGAGATTCAGGTTGAAGAATTTTCCCTGAAGAATCTGTCGCCAGCCGAACGCAAGCAAGCCGAGACCATGTCGGGTGCGATATGCGCCATCATGCTCAAGGGACTGCTGAATCGTGCCGATCCAGCGCGTTATCCGGTGATCGCCGATGCAGCCAGCTCCGAAAACCAGGCGGCAGCGCTGGCGCGCACGATCGATATGCAGGCGTTCGAGCGCATGCGTCCGCGATTGCTTGCATTTGTCGGTGATCAGGTGCGCCTCAAGCGCATACTCGGGCCGCATCATAAAATCGACTTCCATAAGGCTGGGCTCGACGCCGCACTGAAAGATGCACTTCCGCGCGGCGGCTCAGCGCCTGAAGGTGAAGCAGTAAGGCGCTCGGGGCATAAATACAATCGTGCGCACCTGATCCTGCGCGCCCTTCATTGCGTCGACGAAACCAATCCGGAAGGCGGCACCGACGATATGGTACTGGGCGGCGTGCTGATTGGTGCGTCGGGCAATGTCAAAGCCTTCAACTCACTCGTCTGCGGGGAGTTCGACGATGGTACCTATCGCAATTTCGGAGAACTGTTTCTGGGGCAATACAGCCTCAATACCACGCCGGGCTACCCCAAGCACTTGTATGCGATCTTCAAGTTGGTCGAGTCCGACAGCGACGACCGCGAGGTCGCCCAGCAGCTGACTCAGGTGCTGTCGATGCTGGCATCAACCATCCTCAGTGCAGTGGCATCGCCATTGGTCGGGTCCACGGTTGGCGCGGTGCTTGGGGCGGTTGGTGGCTTCATCAGCAATCTGCTCGACGAAGACGAGTTTCCGCCGTATGGCATCCGCATCACGCTGACCAGTGAAAATCATTTCGGTGGGGCGGTCAGCCCGAAGTTCCGCACCGGAAACATCAGTGGACATGGCGGCACCTACCGCATTGGCTTACGCATGATGTTGGCACCGTAACCCTCTGAGTTGTGACGTCCATCATCTGAGTCGCAGCGTTCGATGCAAAGGCGAATGTGCGCGTGACTCGGGGCGGATGATGGATGCTTGGTTAATTTGGCCACCGCGCTTGCACAACTGCGCATTGCAGCTGAGCCGCCGCTGGTTTGTGCCGCTGCCTTCGAACACCGGTGCCGAAACGTGCTCGCAGGCATCACTTACCTGATCTGTCATATCCCGCTTAACCCGGACGACCCGCGCTGCCTACCTGCCTTTCGATAGGAAAGGTCCCCGATTCGCACCCGTGTTCTTGGGTGGTCGCGCAGCGATGACGCGCGCAGCATAGACCTGCGCAATCGTCCGGTGCAGAGCCGGCGCGAGCGTACTGCCCGGCGCAGAGGCGTCGGCAGTCAACACTCATCCGTAGGGACACAGGAGCAATGCAATGCCAAGACTCAATGTAACCGTGCAGGTCAACGGCCGCCCGCTGCGGCGCGCCTATGTCGAACACATGGTGTTCGGTGTGGGTGCCGGTATGTACCTCACCGATGACAGTGGCCGTGTACGCGACGAACACGGCAATCTGGGTATCGATTCGATCACGCCCAACGCCGATATTCGCGTGCATTGCCAGAACACGGTCGCGCGTGTACTGAATGGCACCGCGGCGAATATCGCCGTACATCAGGACAAGGCGATTCGCGATGCCAGCACGGTCAATCTCGATACCAATGCCGAGCAGGACGACCACTATGCGATTCTCAATCGCTGCCTGCTGACGTACGACATCGTGTTCCGCCAGTTCCGCCCGTACTCTGATCTTGCCGATGCAGATTTTCCGTTGGGACGAAAGGCCAAGCTGGCCGATACCCGCAAGCAGGCCAAACGCATCGAGGTGTCGTTTCCCAGTCAGTTTCCTCTGGGTACACTGGCGCTCTGTGAGCCCAAGAGCCTGTCTACGGGTTTTCCGCTGGTGCATATCCGAAGCCGTACCTCGGATGGCCGCCTGTTCGGCGAAGCCGGTGACGCGCCGACACTGATTCCCAGCGAACTCGCACATGCGCTGCATTTCTCGCTGTTCTCGACTGCCGCGCGCGGCACCATCCAGAACGACTATGTCGGTTGGATCGCGACCGACATCGCCAATGGCGGCGCCGGCACCCACACCATTGGCGGACGCACCAGTCCCAAGGTTGCCTATATCGAAGCGCTGGATCATTTCGCCAGCCGCTTTGCGGAACATGTGCGGGTGAACGTGCAGGGCGGCGCTTCGACCTTACTGAGCCAGCAGACCATCACGCCGCAGATCCGTCAGAGTTTTCTCGATGCTGAAGCCGCCGGCACACCGGCCGATGGGCCGCCGGTATGCACACTGGACGCCGCCGGCAACGTCGTGCCAGGCGCGGGATTGAACGGCTCCGACGACGAGGGCTCGGTGTTCGGCTGCATCTTCGTGGACTTCGCCCGGCGCGCGGGTCTGCGCACTGCGGTGAACGCCTATCTGCGCAGTGCTTCCTCGGGAGCGACCACGTTCGGCCAGTATCGCAACTGGATCCGCGACAATCGTCCGCAACATCTGACGGCGATCGATGCTGCGCGCAACACCTGGGGTCTGTAACTACGGAATAGGCGCCATGCCGTGGGGCCTCTGCGTGCAGAGGTCCTGGGTATGCCGCCGTCATGCCGGTACAGGCATCGCGTCTGCGGGCTCGGCATCCAGTCGGCCGCAGTAGGAAAGCACGGTGCCGAGCAGAGGCAGCCCGATCGTTACAGAAAACTGATAACGCCCATCGATGAATTGTTTGTGGGCGGTGGTCTTGGGCAGCATCCAGTGCAGCAGCGTCAGGCCGAATATCCGCGAGCGCAGCGGTCGCCAATGCCAGCCACCATCGATCAGCTCGACCTGCAATGCCAGTTCAATCGGCCCGCTGCGCTCCAGCCAATGGCCATCTGGAAAACTGCCGACGGGAATGAACAGTGAACGGAAATCGCGGTCCCAATTGAATCGACGGTTCCAGTGCAGGCCCCGCGCGTCGCTGAAGATGTTCACCTCAAGCGTGTTGTCCGCCGCAGGCACGGGACTGCCTAGGCGATGCGCAAGAAATCTACCGGCAAGCCGCGCAATCCCCGTTCCGAAGCGGATTTCCACCGCTCCGCGCAGCGTGCCGCCGTGGCGATGCAATGCCTGCAGCTGCGGATGCAGGCGCTCAAAGGCGTCGCCAAACCAGTCTTCGACGCAGCGGTGTGGGTGGGTGGTGGGCACGGATGATTTCGCTTTCGAAAGTGGAATTCTGTTCAACGCGGTTGACGCAAAAGGCAGGCCGAGTTCGCGGTAGAGCGCCAGATGAGCATGCGCTGCGTCTTCAGCTGTGGAGGTCTTTACTGGCATGACGCTGACCATCCCGCCTCGCATCCAGGCGGCGATCCGTGCGGCCATTCCGGCGGCGCCCATTTCCAGCGGCACCAGCCATCCGCCGCCATCACGGGCGATACGTTCGGCATGGGCGCCGTGCGCAAATGTGATCGCGGGCACGCCAGCGCTCCAGCATTCGGAAAGCGTCAGGCCAAAACTTTCCGGTTCGATCGAAGGCAGCACGGCAAGCCCGATGCGATGACGTGCCAAACTTCGCGGAAGCTCAGCAGCGGGGTAGTAGCCATGCAGGCGCACCTGGCGCAGGCGCCTGAGCGGCTGCAAAAGCTCCGCATCGCCACCGCCGAATATGTGCCACTCGATCTCCGGGTCGGTAACCTGCGTGGCGCTGATGATGTCGGGCAGCAGATGAGCACCCTTGTGTCGCTTGAGGCTGCCGACGTAGGCCACGCGCCTGCGCATGCCCGGTTCAAGCTGCGCGGCGATTGCAGGTGAGCCCGGTGCGATGATCTGCCCATCCACGCCATAGCGCTCGCGCAGGTACTCGGAGGGAAAGATGATCGTGCGGGCGCGCTGGAGCAGCGCGCGGCGTATCGCTTCGGGCTCGTCGAACAACGTCAGGTCGTGCAGGCTCAGAATGATGTCGACCGGGAGTTTCAACACTGCATCGATCGCGACGCCGAACGTGCCTTCCAGATGGATCACGCCTGCCTGGGTGCGTGCCAGCGCTTCTGCGATATCGCGGACACGCCATGCCCGCATTCCAACTTCCAGACAACCGGGATGGTGCAGCGCGACGGTGCGCAAGGTCTGCTCCTGCTGAAGGCGTGCACGCAGCTGAATCGGCAGCCCACCCAGGCGAGCGGCCGGCGTCATGCCGATCACGTTGAGCAGCGGCGCCTGCGCGTCCTGCGCGAGCCAGCCACGCATCCGCATCGCCTGCAGCCGCGAAGCTTCGCTCGTGCGCTCATGGATGCGACGCAACGCACTGTGCATCCCTTCGGCGCGTAGCACGCGAATCAAGGTGCCGCTCATCGGCGCGCCCTCAACACCGCTGCGTACACGTCCTCGATTTCTTCCGCATGTGTATCCGCGCTCTTGGGAATCACGATCCGCTGCGCCAGTTCATCGACTTGGTCGGGATCGCGCGCGAGTCGCAGCACGATAGCGCGCAACGCCGCCACATCGCCGCTGGGGAAAAACTCGGCGGCCATCTCGGTCAATGCGCCGTCGTGTGTGGCGATCACCGGAACCCCGCAGGCCATGGCCTCGCGTGCCGCGAGCCCGAACGATTCCAGTCCGACCGAGGGCATGACCAATACATCCATGGCCGCGAAAACGCTGGCCTTATCCGACTCGTCGAAACGTTGTCCGGCACTGCCCCAGATATTCAGCGTCGCGAGCGCGGGATCGATGCCTTCGAACGCGGCCCTGGCAATCTGCAGGCCCTTGTGCGGCAGGTCCGAGCCGATGAATCCGAAACGAACCGGCTGCGTTGTCGGCGGGCGTTGCGCGGACATGGGTGGCACATCGATGCCATAGGGCAGAACATGCACTGGCTTGCCGCGTGCGAACAGTCCGGCACGCCGGTAATCGTCGCAAATGAACTGCGAACCCATCACATAGGCATCGGCCATCGAAAGCGCGCGTTTCGCAGCGGCCTGCCGGACGACGTGCAGGCCAAGATTCCAAAACCGCGCCGGGCGAATACCGGTGAATGGATTGCAGCGCGCGCACTTGATCAATCCGGGACCGCTGCAGCGCTGCCTGCGCGCGTCCAGCAGGTTGACGCGGGAGCACAGCGCAAACCAGTCCTGCACCTGATACACAATGGGCAGGCCGAGCCGATGCGCAACGCCAGCGGGTGAAAACGTCAGCCCTGCCAGATGGTGGATGTGCACCAGATCCGGCCGTTCCTCGCGAAGAAACCTGGCAAAGTCGCGGGCATAGGTGATGCTGTGGATATTGCGCGCGACCGGGCTTCGCTGCAGGAAGTTGTTGGTCAGCAGACGTACGCGCGCGCCGCGATCGTTGAATTCCACGGCTTCGTTCTGCGCGCGCGCCGGGTCTTCCAGCCTGGCATATACCGAGACTTCTCGTTGCTGCAGTTGTCGATGCACCAGCCAGTAGGCATACAGTTCGGTCCCTGCCACCGCAAATGGTGGCCAGCCGTGCAGTACATGGACGACATGGCGCGGCCGCTGGTTCCGGCGTGCATGGGCTGTCGACGCACGCATGCTGCCAGTGGTATCCGAAGCCGGCGAGCGCGCGCTGTCGGCGCGACCGGATGCACGCAGCGCTTCGATGATACGCCTGCGCACTTCGGCCATGGGATCGTCGGCGATGAATCGCGCGACGCGAGGCTCGTAGTCCGGATGCAAACGCGCCAGAACGCGCTGCGCCCGGCGTTGCAGTTCGAATCGCTCAGTGCTGAAACTGCGATGCCCTGCGTGCTGGATGAAAGTCGCATCATCGGTGACATGCAGCCAGCCCTGCGCACTGGCGCGCATGCAGAAATCGTTTTCCTCGCCATAGCCCAGGCCGAACCTGTGCTCGTCGAATGCGCCGATCGCCTGCAGCAGAGCGCGGCGAATGAACATGCAGAAACCGACAGCGGTAGGAATACGCACATAGGTGCGTGTGGAAACCCGTTCGATCAGCGCCGCGAACGAAGTCACATCGAACCCCAGCGGCAGCATGTTTTCTATCAACGTGCGCGGTACCGAGCATATCGATCCGTTGTTCGACAGTGGCGTCACCGTACCTATGTTGTCGGCCGATGCGCTGGCCGCAATGAGTTTTTCCAGCCAGCGCGCGGTGACGATGGTGTCACTGTTGAGCAGCACCACGTCGCGCGTCGATGCCGCCATGCCGCGATTGACACTGCCGACGAAACCGCGACGCGTTTCGTTGCGCAGCACCTGCGCAAGCGGAAACAAGCGCACAACGGCTTCAACGGCCTCATTCTGGGGACCATCCAACACTAGGATCAGCCCGTGTCCAGAAAGATCAGTGTGCGCTGCCACACTGGTCAAACAGTGCGCCAGATCGTCGGCTGCGCCGTAGATCGGCACGATCACATCGACATGCGTCTCAGGCTGCGTTGGCAGGTGGCATGCGGGATCGGAATGAATACTTACCACCGATAGCCTGCGCCAGTCAGTTTCTAAGGTGCAGCATCATAACGGACGCAAGCGACCTACATGGATGTAGGAAGTGCCGCGCAAGGCGCCGGGTTGGTCTCCGTTCGAAATATCGACGATGAAGTCCTTCTCCCGCTGTGCGGGAGAAGGTGGCCGACTGCAATCGCTGGGAGCGATTGCGAACAGCGGAGCTGGCCCGAAGGGAGAGCGCCAGGGATGGCGCGAATTAAGCCGGATGAGGGAAACGTGCGATGGTGCATGATTATTGCTGCGTCACCGCTCGCAAACACCAGTCACCATCGCACGTTTCCCTCACCCTAACCCTCTCCCGCAAGCGGGCGAGGGGAACTATTGCGCGTCGTTGTCGCGCTTGCTACGCCTTGGCCTTCCACGCCGCCAACACCTCTTTCTCACGCTCGGCAGCAATGCCGGCGCGGACTTTTTCGCGGCGTTCGGCGGGCTGGCTGTTGAACCAGGCCAGCGTATCGGCAGCGGTGGTGGCGAGCGGGCGGAAGGTCAGTCCCTTGGACACCGCCTTGGTGACGACAGTACGGCCGAAGCCAGCGTTCTCGGCATCGTCGGGCACCCAGACCGGCATATCGCCCCAGGGCGAAACGTTTTGCGCGGCGAGAAAATCGGCAGGCACCCAGTGCAGCGTTGCACCTGCCGTGGTGACCGCACGGATGCCATGCAGCATCGCGGCAATGGAGAGTTCGTAGTCGGGGCCGGTGGCGTTGAAGGTGCCGAAGACGCGCTGCTCCACCATGCGGATGGTCCATTCGGCGAGATCTCTAGCGTCGATGAATTGCACCGGATCGTTGCCTAGGCTGGGCGCCAGCACATCGCCGCCGCGCGCGAGTCGCACCGGCCAGTAGGTGAAGCGATCGGTCTCATCGCCGGGGCCGACAATCAGGCCGGGCCGGATCACGGTGTTGATACCGGGAAACCAGGTCTCGGCCTCGCGCTCGCAGGCTGCCTTCATCGGGCCGTAGAGATTCATGTCGGCCATCAGCGTGTCACGGGTTTCGGCGTAGATGTCCTTGCCGGTGTATTTGGCAGTCGCGGCGTTCTCGTCGTTGGGTTTGGCGTTCTGCGCAAACACCGAGATGGTCGAGATGAAGACGTATTGCTTGACGCGCCCTTTCAACACCTTGCCGACATCGCGCACCCAGAACGGCACCGAGGTCGGGTTGTCGATGCAGACATCCCATTCGCCATGCTCCAATGATTTGAGATCGCCGGTGCTGCGATCGCCGAGCAGTTCTTCAACCTTGCCCGGCCAGTCCTGCTTGGGGCGTTTGCCGCGATTGAACAGCGTGACCTGATGACCACGCGCCAAGGCATAGCGCACCTGATGCGGGCCGGTGAAGCCGGTACCGCCGAGAATCAGAATTTTCAGCGGGCGTGGCGCGCCCGCAGGCCGGGGTTCGCCGGCTTTGCTGCCGGCAGGGTCGGTGCTGCCGGCAGCCACGATGGGCAGTGCCGAAAGCGCCAGGCTGGCGCCTGCAGCGAGCGCGCCCATCTTCAAGACATCGCGGCGGGTGTTGGACACGATCCGACTCCACAGTGGCAAAAGGTAGTGCAGTGTCGATCGTTGCTGACACGTTGGCCCCTGCCTAAAGTCAGCACCGGGTCGATAGACCTAGGGACCCTCTGAACAAGTCGCACGCGGCGCGTGGGACTTGTTCAGAGGGTCCCTACTCAATATCCCCAACCCATCCGCGAAACTGAGTCAGGTTCTGGTCATTGCATACCCGCGCGGATGTGAACCGCTGGGCACCCCGAGCCTGTAGGCGCTGCTAGAGTGGGAAGCGAGACGTAAAGGCGATGGGATGGCTGGAATCTGGTCCAGTCGTACCTTGCTGCCGACCCAGGGGAGCACCTCGATGGCATCCGAACAAGAAGGCAAACCTGCCCGCCACCTGCTGGCGATTCGCATGTTCGGTCGCGATTTACCGTGGTATTGGACGTTGCTCATCCTCGTCACATTGTTGGTGGCGGTGCATTTCGGCATCCGCCAGCAGACCAAGGCGGCGACTCAGGGATTTCTGCAAGGTTTTGCCTGGCTCGGCAAGGGCAGCTTTCGCGATTCCAGCTATTCCTTTGACGGTCGAATCGAATCCAGCGATCTGGCCATCGTGGCGGATGCACCCAAGTCGGGTAGCAAAATTCTTATCCCGCGCGTCAGTGTGAGCACTCCGGGTCTGGTCTGGTTGTTGCGTGCACAGTTGCCGCGCCTTGATTTCTGGAAGTCGAACAGCAAAGGTGGCAACCACTATCCGCCCACGCGGCAGTTGCGCATCCTGTTCGAGCGTATCGACTGGGGTGATGCCGGCATGGAAGATGTCGTGCCCGATGTCGGGTGGGTGGGGCCGTACAGCGGCGCCGCATTCGAAGCGGCGGGGTGCAGTGACGATTGGTGGTGGCATCGCAGTGAATTTGCCGAGAAGTTCAAGCTTGCCGAACCGATGGGCGACGTCAGCCTGCTGTTTCGCGTCGAGGCCGATGACGTTCTGCAGCAGACGCTGGAGTTCGGTACGCCAGAGACTTCGCACGCCATCATCGAACGGCGTTTTGCGTTGCCTGTGGCCGACGATTTCCTGGATACGCCCGCGGGTCAATGGCGCACGCTGGATGTGCGCTGGTCGTTCCGCGATCACGGGTTCAACAAGGTGCGTAATCGCTACTGTGCAGATCAGGCCGGAATCACCGAATCCGAATTCATCGATCGTCACGTTGCGGCGGTCGAGCGCATCATGGCCTCCAAGGGCTTGGTGTTTTCGCGCAACATGTGGGTGGCATACAGACGTTATGCCGAAGGCGGCAAGGAGCTGAACTGGCAGTCCAACTTCGGCGAGGGCGTTGCCTGGGAAGATATCGCAGGAAAACGCGGCGCGGCGCTGTATGACGCCATCAACGCCACCGTCCATGTCGAAGGTTTTCCGCGCGTTCCCTATCTGCCGGAAATGATCGACCCGCTGCCGCTGCCAGCGGATCGTGATTACGCCTCGGTGTTCCAGATCATACAGGGCGAGCGCGCAGCCACTGCCGTTCCGATCGATCCACTGGCCGCCCCGGCGTTGCCGGACGCGATGCCGCCACCCGCCGCCGCCGTTGCCATTCCGGCCGCGATCGACACAACGGTTGCGGCCGCTACGACTGCAGCGCCAGTGATACCCCAGCCTCAGGCTGCAGCCTTCGTCGCGGCGCAGCCCGTCGATTCCAGCGGCAGTGCGAATGCTGTCATCGACCCGGCAGTCGCCGCCCCGCCATCGGTGGAGGCACTGCAGACAGTGGCGTCGGGTACCGAGGTGCCGAGCCGTGAGCTTGGCAAATACCTTGGCATCTACGTGCGCGTCGAGCTCGGCAACGGTCGCGCCTATGTCGGCGCAGTCGCGAAGAATGATGCCGAAGCGGTAACGCTGAACGTACGCATGCGCAGCGGCAACGCCAGCCTGACCCTGCCGCACAAGCAGATTCGGCGCGTGATCCGGCAGTAGATGTGGCGTTCGTAGGGTGGGTGCAACCCACCATTGTCGAACCTTCCAGAACGGTGGGTTGCACCCACCCTACGCGCACCGCCATCCTTCTACGCAAGCCATGCGATGATCACCTTTGACCACAAGGCGCGGATCGATCTCTGGTGATTACGGCGACAACTGACAACGTGGCGGCAGGTGGCATTCTGGTGTATCGCGCCAGTCGCCTGGAAGCGTTGCTGACGCCGCTTGAGACCTTGTTGCACTCGATGCCGCCGGCAAATGTGCTGGCACCGCAGACCCTGATCGCCGCACATCCCGGCATGAAGCACTGGTTGGTATCGGCGCTTGCGCAGCAGCGTGGCAGTCGCGGCATCGTGGCGAATCTGCGCATCATGCTGCCCAGCGACTGGCTGGATGAACTGGCGCAGACATTGCTTGGCACCAGCGCCATTGCCCTGGCGCCGTATCGGCGTGAGCATCTGCGTTGGCGTATATTTGAACTGTTGCCGGACATCGACGACGAAGAACTGGCCGGTTATCTGCAAGGTGCCGACGCTGCGCGTCGACGTTTCCAGTTGGCCGATCGGTTGGCGCGGCTGTACACGCAGTACCTGGTATATCGACCAGACTGGCTGCAGGCCTGGCAGTCCGGTCGCAGCGCTGGGCCCGCGAGCTTTCAGGCGCCGCTGTGGCGCGCATTGCGCAAGCAGATTGGTGTGCCGCATCGTGCCGAACGTTTGAACGAACTGGTGTCGCGTCTGCAGAACGAGCCTTCGGCGGTTACGCTAGAACCGCTGCATGTGTTCGGACTCAGCCATCTGGCGCCGGTCGAGCTGCACGTTTTGCGCACGATCGCACGGCATCGCACCGTGGTGATGTATGTGCCCGACCCGTGCCGTGAGTACTGGGGCGGCCTGCGCGGCGAGCGTGCGCAGCTGCGTGCCCTCGCGCAGCAGGCGGTCGATGGCGAGCTGCAGCAGAACTTGCTGCAGCTGGATCACCCGCTGCTGGCGCAATGGGGGCGCATGGGACAGCACTTTGTGCTGGCGCTCAACGAGGGCGAAGACGAGGTGCGCGTCGATACGCGGCATTGGGAAGATACGCAGACCGGTGCGGCCGGGACATCGCTGCTGGCGAGGGTACAGGAAAGCGTGCGCCGGCTGCACGACAACTCGGTGCTGAAGGCGGCCAGCATGATGCGGGCGACGGCGTTGCAGGATCGCAGCCTGCGCATCCATGCCTGCCATACGCCGCTGCGCGAACTGGAAGTGTTGCGCGACGCGCTGCTGATGGAACTTCAGCAGCGCCCGGATCTTCAGCCCGCCGATATCGTGGTGATGGCGCCCGATATCCATCGCTATCTGCCCTTGCTGCCGGCGGTGTTCGGTGCGCCTGGTGCCCGTGATGCGGCCCTGCCGTATGCCACTGCCGACGCCGCGGTGGCGCGCAGTCATCCGGTGTTCGTTGCATTCCAGTCCCTGCTCGATCTTCCCGGCGCGCGCATCAGTGCTCCTGAAATCGTCGATCTGCTGCAGGTGCCGGCGATTGCGCGGGCACTGGGACTCGATGCCGATGGCCGTCAGCAATTGCTGGTGTGGATGCAGCAGAGCCGCGTCGCCTGGGGTCTGGATGGCCCGTTCCGGCAGCAGTTCGGTGTGCCGCCGATCGCGGCGCATACGTTTTCCTGGGCTCTGGATCGTATGCTGGCCGGTCATGTATTCGGCGACGATAGTGGCGGCTTCGATGACGTATGGCCATTGGCAGGAATCCAGGGCGCCGAGGTCGAATCCATCGGCGCGCTTGATCGACTGCTGCTGGAACTGTCTGCGCTGCATCGCGACTGCCGTCAGCCGCGGCCGGCCACGGCCTGGGTGCGGCGGCTGAGTCATCTGATCGACGTGCTGTTCGAGGGGCAGCACGGCGACGATGCCGAGCGCGAAGCCATCACTGCGCTGCGTCGCATGGTGCTGTCGATGGAAACCGAAACCCAGGCCGCTGAGGTCGATCCGCTGCTCGATTTCACCGTAGTGCGCGATGTGCTGCGTGCGGCGCTTGCTGCCGCGCCGGATCGCCAGCGCCTGCTGCGTGGCGGCATCACTTTCTGCGGCATGGTGCCCCAGCGTTCGATCCCGTTTCGTGTGGTGGCGGTTCTCGGGCTCAACGAAGGCGACTATCCGCGCCAGTCGCCCGATGTGCAATTGGATCTGATGCAGCAGCAGCGCCGCCTGGGTGATCGCGATGTACGCGATGACGACCGTTATCTGTTTCTGGAAACGCTGATGGCAGCGCGCGATGCGTTGCACCTCAGCTTCATCGGCGAAGGCGTGCGCGACGGTCGACCGCGCAATCCCGCGGGACCGCTGGCCGAGCTGCTGCATTTTCTCGATCGCAGTGCCGGCATTGCCGAAACCGCGCCCGATGCAGTCGACCGGCCGTGGCGGGTGCGGCATCCGCTGCAGCCTTTCGATGCCCGCTATTTCGATGGCCAGGACCCGCGCCTGTTTTCGTTCCGCGGCGAATTTGCGGCGATGATTTCTGCTGCCGGAGCGGAGCCCGCAAATGCCACCGTTGTGAGTGCGCATGTCGCAACGCCGGCCGCGTCCTCATCACTGCGCGTCGAGCTATGGCTGGCTTTCTATCGCGATCCGGCGCGCGCGCTGTGTCAGCAACAACTGCAGCTGCGCCTGGACGCGTTGGAGGATGGGCGCCTGATCGACAGCGAGTCGCTGCAGGCACGCACCGAAGCGATCGATCGTATTGGACGACGCCTGTTCTTCGAAGCCTTCGATGCCGGCAGCGCGGTGCCCGAGGCGGCGCCTGATTGGTTGAGGTTGAGCGGGCTGCTGCCGGCTGGCCGGCTCGGCATTCTGGCGTATGCGGCGGAGCGTGACGCGGCGCAGACACTGCTGCACATCGCGCATGCCGACCCATTGCTGGTGCCACCGCCATCCGTGTTGCCGGTGCAAATCGATCTCGCGCTCGGCGACCGGCAGATACGCGGGCGCTTGCCGCACGTGCGTGCGCACGCCACGCAGTGGTACGTTCTGGATGCCTTCGTCGGCAGGAAACTCACCGATGTCGGCTTTCGCGAGCGACTGCCCTTGTTCATCGAATGGGCCTTGCTGCGCCTGCATTGCCGGAATCAGGAATGCAGCATTCGCATCGTGGTCCTGACCGAGCCGGTTTCCGCGAAGCCTACGGCAATACCGGATGACTGGCCGCGTGTACTCAATGATATCGACGACATCGTCATCGAGGCGCGACGCTCTGGCGATGCTGCAACGCTCGCCAATATTCACTGCGATATCGAAACACGGCTGCAATGGTTGCTGGATCTTCGCGATCACGCCAGCTCCGGGCTGCTGCGCTATTTCCCACGCACCAGCTGGGCTGCGGCCCAGGGTGCGCTCGATGAGGTCGCCCTTGAAACCATCAAGGCCTGGTCGGGTGATGACCGTGACTTCGGTGGCGAACGTGATTATGCCCCTGGTTATGCCGGGTGGCTGATGCGCGATCTCGATTTGCGTGACGACAGTGTTGCCCTCAGCGAGGTGCATGCGCAGGCACTACAACTGCTGGCTCTGATCAGCATGGATGCGTGGGAGTCGGCTGGATGAGCGGCCAGTTCGACCCGGAGCTGACCTGGAACGTGCTCGATCTGCACGAGGGCAGTCGCAGTCAGATCGAAGCCAGCGCCGGCACCGGCAAGACCTGGACGATCAGTGTTCTGCATCTGCGGCTGCTGCTGGAGCGCAGGCTGTCGGTAACGCAAATTATCGTCGCCACCTTTACCGATGCAGCCGCGCAGGAGTTGCGCGATCGCATTCGCCAGCGCCTGCTCTGGGCCGAGCAATCCGCGCAGCTTTTTCTGCGCGACAGGGCGGCACCGCAGGGTGACGACGATGCGCGTTATCTGCTGCAGCGTTGGCGGTCGGCGGCGGATGTCTGCGAGGGCGATCAGTTGCGGCTGCGGCTGGCGTTGATCGATCTGGATCTGGCGCCGATCAGCACCCTGCATGGGCTCTGCACCCGCGTTCTGCGCGATCATCCGTTTGCAGCCGGCACCGGTTTCGAGTTGGGTGAACTGGTTTCCGATCAGTCGCTGCACGAAGAGCTGGTCGCGGATATGAAACGTCAGCTGGCGCAGTCCAGTGATGAACTCGGCGTTGGCGACGCGTACTGGCTGGCCGAATTTCCCAAGCTCGAGGCATTGCTGCGTCTGATCACCGATCCGGCGATGCGCGTGGATGCTCCCGCGCTGGTAGCGGTGGATTGGGCGATGGATGCCGAGCGTGCCGCCGAGCTGCGCGCGTTCGCCGACGACAACGTAAAGCTGTTTCTGCGCAGCAACAGCGCCTATCGCACTGCCATGCAGAGGCTTGCTGCCTTCATCGAGCAGGGCGATGCCGGTGCCGAATGCAAGGTCGACGCGCTGCTGATCAAGGACAGCCTGACCCAGTTTTTCCGTGCTGAAGCGGTGCCCGGACTACGTGATCATCGGGTGCTCGACTTCGCCGTTCGTGCCGCCGCGGTGCTGACTGTGCACGGCGCTGCAGTGCGCGCCGAGGCCCTGATCGGTTATCGCCGGCAACTGCTGCAGTGGCGCGCCGAGCGCATGACCGACCGCGGACTGTTCACGTACGATGCGTTGATCGAGCGCGTGCATACCGCGTTGACCGAAGGCTCCGCTACGCTGGCCGATGCGCTCTACGCGGCATGGCCCGTGGCGCTGATCGACGAGTTTCAGGATACCAACGCGCGTCAGTACGGCATTCTCGATCGTATCTATCGCGACGAAGATCATCAGCCGCGCGGCACCCTGGTGATGATCGGCGATCCCAAGCAGGCGATCTATGCCTTTCGCGGCGGCGATATCCATACCTATTCGCGTGCGGTGCACGAAGCAACCCTGCGTATGAGCCTGCGTACCAACCACCGTTCGTCGCGTGCGTATGTCGACGGTCTCAACAGTTTTTATGCGCTGACCGCGCCGGGGTTCGGACGGCGCAATGAACAGCCTGAGTTTGAATACAGCCAAGTGATGGCCAGCAAGCGCCGCGACGATGCGCCTTATCAAATCGACGGCGTCGAGTGCTTGCGACCGCTGGTCATCCATTATCGCGACGAAATACCGGACACCACGCCGCAGCGCGTGCAAGCGGCATTGCAGGCATGCGCGGGACAGATCGCCGGGATGCTGCAATCGGGCCTGCACACGCTGGACGGTGTACAGCTGCAGCCCGGCGATATCGCCGTATTGCTGCCCACCAATCGCCACGTCACCGAGTTGCGTGCGTTGTTGGTGCGCAACGGCGTGCCCTGCGCGGGCGCGGGGCGCAACCGCGTGTTCGACAGCGAATGGGCGCGCGAACTGCAGGTGGTGCTTTATGCCATCGCGCATTGCGACGATGCGCCGGCGGTACGTGCTGCGTTGAGCACCCGGCTGCTGGGTTGGGAGATTGCCGATCTACCGACGCTGACGGTGGATATCGAGCGCTGGCAGGAAGAGGTTCAATTCCTGCATGAGTTGCTGCTGCTCTGGCAGCGGCAGGGCGTGATCGTGGTGGTGCAGCGGCTGATCGAACGGGTGGCGCCGCGGTTGAAGGCGGCTGTTGACTATGAGCGCAGCATCACCGATCTGCGTCATCTGGGCGAACTGCTGCAGGAATCCGGCGAAGAGCTGCACGGTACGACGCAGTTGCTGAACTGGCTGGATACGATGCGCCGCGAACCCGATGCCTCTGGCGAAGAGGGTGATGCGCAGCAGTTGCGCATCGAAACCGATAGCGCGCGTGTGCGCCTGATGACCCTGCACGCCAGCAAAGGTCTGGAATTTCGCCTGGTGTTTCTGCCGCTGATGTGGGCGCAACAGGCACGCCGGCGCAGCACGTTTCCCATCGTGGTGGACGCGGATACCGGCGAGCGCGTTGCCGATCTTGGGACGGTGCGGATGGATGAGCGCCTGCAACAGGCAGTCATCGGGGATCAGGACGAGCGCTTTCGAATGCTTTATGTCGCGCTGACGCGTGCCAAATATGGCTGCCACGTCTATGCGCTGTCGCCGGCGCGGCGCCTTGATGGTAGATCGACCAAGGCCGCAGTCGATCCCGCGCGCTCGGCGCTGGATGCGCTGGTCGAGCGCGTGCTGGAGGCGTTGCAGACTGATGCGACATTATTCGCATCGCTGCCCGGCATTGAATGGCACGAAGGCTGGCCGATGCAGTCGGCGTCGTATCACACCCCACCGGCGCCTGCGCGCACCGTGATCGTGCAGTCAGAACCGCCGCCGCGCCCGGCCCGCGGTGTACATAGTTTTTCGACCCTGGTGCGTTTCGCGCACAGCGCCGCGGTCGAGGAATCCGCTGCCGTTGACGAATCAGTGCGCGACGAGAATGCCTTGGATGCCGGGTCGGATGTTGAACGGGAAATCGTCGATAGCTCAGTGACCCATGACGAGCTGGAAGCATTGAACGATTCGCGTGGCGCGGAACTTGGCAATGCCCTGCATGCGGTATTCGAGAATCGACAGAGCGGCGCGCCGCTGCAGGCGCAGCTGCCCTTGCTGCAGCGCATGTTCCGTGGCCAGGGTGTGCGCCTGTGGCCGCAGGATGGCGATAACTTGCTGGCGCGCTGGGCGGCGCGCCTGGACGCTGTGCTGGATGCCGATCTCGGCGATGGCCTGCGTCTTGTCGCCCTGGGCGATCAGGCTCAGCGTGCCGAGATGGAATTCCATTTCGCGGTCGATCGGCTCCCTGTGCAGGCATTGCGGCAGGTCTGCGTACGGCACGGCCAGTCGCATCTGATCCCCGATCGGCTGGCGCCCGCGCAGATCAACGGGCTGCTGACTGGAAAGATCGATCTGGTGCTGCAGCATGGCGGACGCTTTCACGTGCTGGACTACAAGAGCAATGCGCTGGGCATCTGCGTCGATGACTATCTGCCGGCGGCGCTGGATCAGGCGATGGCGGCGCACGATTATTATTTTCAGGCGTTGATCTACACGCTGGCGGTGGACCGCATGCTGGCGCAGCGGCTTGTCGGGTATCGCCGCGCGCAGCATCTGGGTGATGCGATCTATCTGTTTCTGCGTGGCGCCGGTCTTGCCCCGGGCGCTGGCGTCTGGCGTCATCGTTTTGCCGATGATCTGATCGGGGATCTGCAGCATGCCATGGCCTTGGCGGAGCAGAAGCGATGAGCGGTTTCAGCTTCCAGCGTTCAGCCATTGAACAGATAGAAGCGCCGTGGCGCGCGTTGGACCGGACGCTGGCGCGCTGGGTCATCGCGCATGGCGGCGACGATCGCGTTGCGGCGGCCGCAGCCTGGGCCAGCTATGCTGAGAGCCTGGGCGATACCGCGTTGAGACTGGATGCGCATGACCCGCGCATCGACATGCCCGCATGGAGCGCCGCTGCGATTGCCGAGTTGCGCAGGTCGACCTTGGTTGGCGACGGCCAGCGCAGCACGCCGTTCGTGATCGATGCCGAGGCGCGTTTCTTCCTGTGGCGCAACTATGCACACGAGACTGCGATTGCCTGTCTTCTGCGCGATCGGCTTATGCCCGCGCCGCCCGAAGCCGATGCTGCAATGGCCGATGCGATCGACGCATTGTTCAATACCGATCGCAGCGATGCTTTGCTGGCGCAGCGCGCCGCCGTCGCAGCCGCGGTTGGGCAGCGGCTGTTCGTGCTGACCGGTGGTCCCGGCACCGGCAAGACCACAACAGTGCTGAAGATGCTGCTGATGCTGCAGCAGACCAGCTCGAGACCGTTGTCGATCGCGCTCGCCGCACCCACCGGCAAGGCCGCGCAGCGCCTGCTGCAGTCGCTGCGTCAGGGCAGGCAGACGTTGGCCTCGCAGCTGCCCGATAGCTGGAACGCTGCGCTGCAGGCGATTCCGGACGCCGAGGCGCAGACTCTGCATCGCCTGCTGGGCTTCAGTCCGCAGCGCAATACTTATGCGCGCTGCGCCGAAGACCCGATCAGTGCCGACATCGTGGTCGTCGATGAGGCGTCGATGATCGATCTGGCGATGCTGCATGCGCTGCTCGCCGCGCTGCGTCCCGATACCTGTCTGATCATGGTCGGCGATGCCGACCAGCTGACCTCGGTGGCGGCTGGATCGGTGTTGCAGGATCTGGTGCAGGCACTGGAGCAATCGCATCCGCATCAAGTCGTGCGTCTGCGTCATAGTTTCCGTGCTGCCCGGCATCTGGTCGCGGTGAACGAGGCGGTACGCCAGGGCGATGCATCGGCATTGCGGTCGGCGTTGGCCGCGGCAGATGGAAATGCACGTCTGCACCTCTATCGCGACGGAACAGGCTTGCGACGATTGAGCGAGCATTGGGCCGATGACCTTGCAGAGCAGGATCTGCGGCGTGCCGACATCAATACTCAGAGCGATGTGGAAGCCGGCATCCTGCATCCATTGACTGCTCTGCGCAGATTGCTGCGGCAGCAAGTGCTGTGCGCACTGCGCGAAGGCGACAGCGGCGCCGTTGCGATCAGTCGCAATATCGAACGCCGTCTGCGCACGCGCTGGGGTGTTGCCATAGAGCGCAGCTGGTATCCCGGCCGTGCCGTGATGATCACGCGCAATGACTACGCCGCCGGCTTGTACAACGGCGATATCGGTCTGGCGCTGGAAGACGGCAACGGTCAGCTGCGGGTCTGGTTCGAGGCGCGTGACGCCAACGACGCGCTCACGGCACGCGGCTTTGCGCCGGCAACGCTGCCCGAGCATGAAAGCGCCTTCGCCATCACCATCCACAAAAGCCAGGGCTCAGAATATGATCGTGTCGCCGTAGTGCTGCCGGCTCACACCGAGCATCGCATCCTGACCCGGCAACTGCTGTACACCGCCTTGTCACGGGCGAGGCAGTCAGTCGAGATATGGGGCAGCGATGCCGCCGTGCAGTCGGCGCTGAATCAGGTTGCGATCCGGCATGGCGGGCTCGCCTCGCGGCCGGCCTCCGTTGCATGGGCTGAAAGTTCCGTTTTTTCTCCATTGCACTGGAAATGTAGGAGCGGCGTGAGCCGCGATGCTCTTGCTCTGGCTCTACTATCAATAGAAGAGCCAGAGCA
>JANMUE010000164.1:0-13820 GCA_031391205.1 Lysobacterales bacterium
CCCCCCCCCCCCGACGCCGCTCCCACGGGTCTTCATCCCTTCACGCAAACCACCTGCCGCAACGTATGCACCACTTCAACCAGATCGCTCTGTGCCGCCATCACCTGGTCGATCGGCTTGTACGCGGCCGGCGACTCGTCGATGACGCCCTCGTCGCGGCGGCATTCCACATGCGCCGTCGCCTTGAGGTGCTGCTCCATGCTGATCTCGCGACGCGCCCGCGTGCGGCTCATCACACGACCGGCACCATGCGAACAAGAGCACAGCGCTTCGGCATTACCCAGGCCACGCACGATGTAGCTTTTCGCCCCCATGCTGCCGGGGATGATGCCAAGCTGACCCTTCTGCGCGCTCACCGCACCCTTGCGGGTGACGAAATACTCGGCGCCGAAATGCTGCTCGCGCTGCACATAGTTGTGATGACAGTTCACCGCATCCTCGACCACACTGAACGCCTTGGGCACCGCCTTCTTTAACGCCTGCAGCGTATGCTGCAGCATGATCGCGCGGTTTTCGCGAGCGAATCGCTGCGCCCAGCCGACCGCGAACACATAGTCATCGAAATGCGGCGATCCTTCCTGGAAATAGGCGAGGTCGCCATGCGGCAGGTTGGCGATGTGTTCGCGCATATCGGCCTGCGCCAATTCGATGAAGTGCGTGCCGATGGCATTGCCGACGCCGCGCGAACCCGAATGCAGCATCACCCAGACCTGCTCGGATTCGTCCAGGCAGATTTCCACGAAGTGGTTACCGGTACCCAGCGTTCCCAGATGCTGCAGGTTGTTGGTGTTCTTCAGTCGCGGATGCAGTTCGCAGAGTCGACGAAAATCGTCATCAAGGCCGCGCCAGGCGTTCTCGGCGGCCTTCGGCGTCACACCCCAGGCACCGGTATCGCGCTGACCGCGCTTGAAGCCACTGCGGCCATGCGGCACAGCCTTCTCGATTGCGCTGCGCAGACCCGACAGATCATCGGGAAGATCGCTGGCGTTCAATGTGGTGCGTGCAGCGATCATGCCGCAGCCGATATCCACACCTACTGCCGCGGGAATGATCGCGTGCTGGGTCGGCACCACCGAGCCCACCGTCGCGCCGATGCCGAGGTGCACGTCGGGCATCACCGCGATAAACGGGCCGACGATGGGCAGCCGTGCCAGCTTGCGCAACTGTTCGCGCGCCTCTTCCTCGACCGGCACACCTTCGGCCCATAGACGAATCGGCACGCCGCCGGTCTGTTCCATCACTTCATAGCGCTGGGTGTTCATGCTGCTGCTTCCTTTCTGCGTTCTTGTTCGTGGGCGCCGGCCCGCACCGTTCCCGGTAACGGGCCACCGCTGGGCTTGCTCGCCAGCCCCGCTGGCGAGTGCTTGTTCCGCGGTAGATAGAACAGGATTCGTGCCAAGTGTCGTCTTTTCTCGCGATGAGCTGCTCGAACGGGCCTGAGGCAGCCGTTAAATCGAGCTAGCGGAACAGTCGCAGTAAATTGATTCAACTAGCAATTTCAAGGCTCCGGCCAGAACTTCGTCGGGCGTGGACCGGTTTTGGAAGTGTCTATGGGATGTGCGATTCGTGCTGGTCATTCTGGCGTACGAAGCAATCCCTTGCGATATGCTTTATCCCTTGAGATACGGAATTTTCGATGAAATCACGCGTGGTATTCGGCTTTCTCGGCATGCAACTGGACGCCGGCCAGGGTCAGGGGCGTTGGGAGAAATGGCGGCCGACGGTGAGCCTCGCGATGTTCGAGGACTTCCAGGCCGACCGTATCGAACTCCTGGTCGACCAGCGTCGTTTCCGCGAGCTCTCACGCACCGTCGAACAGGACATCGTCCAGATGAGCCCGCAGACCGAGGTGCGCGTGCACGATTTCTTCGTGCCCGATCCCTGGGATTTCGAACAGATGTATTCGCGTCTGTTCGACTTCGTGCACGCCTATCCGTTCGACACTGAGCGTGAGGAATACCTGGTGCATATCACCACCGGCACCCACGTCGCGCAGATCTGCTGGTTTCTGCTGACCGAGGCGCGTTTCATTCCGGCGGTGTTGTTGCAGACCAGTCCACCACGCAAGCAGAAGCTGGGCGATCCCGGCAGTCACAGCCTGATCGATCTCGATCTGGCCCGCTATGACCGTATCGCGCAGCGCTTTCAGGCGGCACAGGAAGACACGGCGAGCTTTCTGAAAAGCGGTATCGCCACGCGCAGCGTGACCTTCAACCGCATGATCGAACAGATCGAACGCGTCGCGGTGCGCTCCAAGGCACCGATCCTGCTGATGGGGCCGACCGGCGCCGGTAAAAGCATGCTGGCGCGCAATCTATTCGAGCTGAAAAAGAACCGGCACGAGCTGAAGGGCCGGTTCGTTGAGGTCAACTGCGCCACATTGCGCGGCGATGGCGCTGGCAGCGCGTTGTTCGGTCATGTGCGCGGCGCCTTCACCGGCGCCCAGGCGGAGCGCGCCGGGTTCCTGAAGAGTGCCGATCAGGGCCTGCTGTTTCTCGATGAGATCGGCGAGCTCGGTCTCGACGAACAGGCCATGCTGCTGCGCGCGATCGAAGACAAACGCTTTCCGCCGCTGGGCGGCGACCGCGAAGTCAGCAGCGATTTTCAGTTGCTGGCCGGTACTAATCGCGATCTTGCCCAGGCAGTCGCCGAAGGCCGTTTTCGCGAGGATCTGTTCGCACGCCTGAATCTGTGGACGTTCTATCTGCCTGGCTTGAAGGAACGTCAGGAAGATATCGAGCCCAATCTCGATTTCGAACTGGAGCGTTACGCCCGCGTGCATGGCGAGCGCGTCACCTTCAACCGCGAAGCGCGCGAACGCTTTCTGCGCTTCGCCACCAGCCTGGAGGCGGTATGGCCTGGAAATTTTCGCGACCTCGGCGCCTCGATCACGCGCATGGCCACGCTATCGCAGCACGGTCGCATCACCGTCGAAGTGGTCGACGAAGAAATCGGTAGGCTCAGACGACTCTGGGGTGGCTTGAGTGGGGGCAGCCCATCAGACAGCAACGACGAACGCCACGTCATCGGCCTGCTCGGCGAACGCTGGCAGGAAGTCGACCGCTTCGAGCGTGCACAGCTGATCGATGTGCTGGCGGTGTGCCAGACCGCCAGAAATCTCAGCGAAGCCGGCCGCGCCCTGTTCCAGGCCAGCCGCGCGCGCAAGACCTCAAGCAACGACGCCGATCGTCTACGCAAATATCTGGCGCGCTTCGAGCTCAGCTTCGATGATATCCGCCGCCGGCGTTTGTAGAGCGGGGCTTGCTCCGCTGCTTCTTGCTGTTGTAGATGCGGGTCTTGCACCTGCATGCTCTGGATCTTCGTTCCGATTGCAGAAGATCAACAGCATGCGGGTGCAAGACCCGCGTCTACCACGTCAAGAGCAAGAGCAGCGGAGCAAGCCCCGCTCTACAAAAGCGCGGCTCGCAATGTCGGATTAGAATCGGCGCTTCCGCCTGGAGGATCCATGCCCATCACTTACTCGCTTTCGCGCTTCATCGCGCCACCTCTGCTTGCCTTGTTTGCGCTCTGTGCTTACGCAGAACGCCCCGCCCCCGGTGCTGCGCATGCGGTGGATTCGCCCGACGCCATCGCCACCCAGGCTACCCTGGTGCTCAAGGGTCCGAACGGGCGTGCGCAGAAGATCCGCAGCGGCTACGCGAAATTCGAGTACCGCATTCCGATGCGTGATGGCCGGCGCCTGTTTACTTCGGTGTATGCACCCAACGACGCCAGCGCCGACAAGCGCTATCCGATTCTGTTGACGCGCACGCCGTATTCGGCAGCGCCGTATGGCGTGGACCGCTACCGCCAGGCGCTGGGTCCGACGGAGAAATACGAGAAGGAAGGTTTCATCTTCGTGATTCAGGATGTGCGTGGCCGTCATATGTCCGAGGGCGAGTTTGTGAACATGCGCCCACAGATCGAAAACAAGAAGCGCGGCGACTTTGACGAAAGTACCGACACCTACGACACGATCGACTGGCTGGTGAAAAAACTGCCGCACAACAACGGCAAGGTCGGTATGTGGGGCATTTCCTACCCTGGCTTTTATGCTTCGGCGGGCGCCATCGATTCGCATCCGGCACTGAAAGCGGTATCGCCGCAGGCACCGATCGCGGATTGGTTTCGCGGCGACGATATGCATCGCAACGGCGCCTTCAATCTGCAGCTGAGCTTCGCGTTCTTCTCGGGCTTCGGCAAACCCCGGCCCGAGCCCAGCGACAACGAGGAATGGGAGCGCTTCGAGTTCGACACGCCCGACGCGTATCAATTTTTCCTCGATGCCGGGGCGCTGTCGAACCTGGATACCCAACACTTCAAGGGCGAGATCCCTTTCTGGAAGGAAATCGCCGCGCATCCGAACTACGACAGCTTCTGGCAGCAGCGCAATCTGCTGCCGCATCTGAAGAACATCACGGCGGCGGTGCTGACCGTGGGCGGCTGGTACGACACTGAAGATCTGTATGGTCCGCTACAGACCTATGCTGCGATCGAAAAGCAGAATCCGGGCATCCGCAATTCTCTGGTGATCGGCCCTTGGATCCATGGTGGATGGCTGCGTGGCGATGGTGCCACGCTCGGCGATGCAGATTTCGGGTTCAAGACTTCGCTGAGTTATCGCCCGTTGGAGCTGGCGTTCTTCAATCAGCATCTGCGTGAAGGAAAGGCCTCGGCTCTGCCTGAGGCCATGGTGTTCGAGACCGGTGCCAATCGCTGGCGCCAGTTCAATGCCTGGCCACCCAAGGGGCTGCGTGCTCGAATGTTGTATTTCGGCGATGCTGGCGTACTCAGTGAAGTGCCACCCGGTGCTGCCGCGGGCTTCGACGAATATCCCAGCGATCCGGCCAAGCCGGTGCCGTATACGCTGGAGATCGGGCAGCGCTGGGGCCGTCATTATCTTGCCGAAGACCAGCGTTTCGCCGCACGCCGGCCGGATGTGCTGGTCTACCAGAGCGAGCCGCTCAAACAGGATCTGACCGTCGCCGGGCCCATCGAGGCCAGCCTGTTCTTCAGCACCGACCAGAGCGATGCCGATCTCGTCGTCAAACTCATCGACGTCAATCCCGGCAAGCAGCGCGGCTGGACCGACAATGATGCCGACGCCGGCAAACGTGACTACGGCGGCCAGCAGACGCTGGTGCGTGGTGAACCCTTCCGCGCACGTTTCCGTGATGGTTTCGATGCGCCCAAGGCGATGAAGCCCCATGAAGTGACGCCGGTAAAGTTTGCGCTCAACGATGTGCTACACACCTTCAAGCATGGCCATCGCATCATGGTGCAGGTGCAGTCGACCTGGTTCCCGTTCATCGATCGTAACCCACAGCATTACGTACCCAGTATCTTCGAAGCCAGCGACGAGGATTTCGTCAAAGCCCAGCACCGCATCCATCGTTCGGCCACGCATCCGAGTGCGATCCGCATTCAGATACTGCCGGCGCTGGATGCTGAATAGGCCGCGCATGTTGCGTCGCTCCGAAACCAGTCGATAGCAACATCATCGGCTGATCGGTAGTGACTCAGTTTGAAACGCCGACGATGAAATCCTTCTCCCGCCTGCGGGAGAAGGTGGCCGCAGGCCGGATGAGGAAAGGCTCGACGGTGCCGGGTGTTGTCGTGCTGCTGTTCGCGATCACCGAGCGTGGTCGCAGATTTCCCTCACCTTGATCCTCTCCCGCGAGCGGGAGAGGAGATCATACGCACCGCAGCGGATATGAAACCGGGAAAAATTCAAACTGAGTCACTACCGGTTGGTCGGACAGCGCAGCACATTACGCGCACGCCATGGCACACTCGCAGGCCGCTGATGGACCACACCCGCGAACATGAAGCCGATCCAATGGCTGCGATTGCAGCGTGTCCGAGATTTTCTGGCTGGCGAGGCAGCCGGTGGTCTGATCCTGATGGCGACCGCGGCGATCGCATTGGTGGTCGCCAATTCGGCATTCGCGCCAATTTATTTCGAAGTGCTGTATGCAGAGCTGGGGCCACTCAGCGTGCAGCACTGGATCAATGACGGATTGATGGCGTTGTTCTTCCTGCTCGTTGGCATGGAGATCAAGCGCGAGGCCTATGAGGGTGAGCTTGCCACCTGGCCGCAACGCATCCTGCCAGGCATCTGCGCGATGGGCGGCATGCTGGTGCCAGCGCTGATCTATGTGGCCTTCAACCATGACGATGCGCGCACCATGCGCGGCTGGGCAATTCCGACCGCGACCGATATCGCGTTCGCGCTCGGCGTGATCTCTTTGCTCGGCAAACGCGTACCGTTGTCGCTGAAGGTATTTCTGGCGGCGCTGGCGATCATCGATGATCTCGGCGCGGTGATCATCATCGCGCTGTTCTACAGCAGCGACCTGCTGTTCGGCTATCTCGCTGGTGCGGCGGCAGTGTTGGGATTGTTGTTTGTGCTGGCGCGTCAGGGTGTGCGTCAGCTCTGGCCCTATCTGCTGCTCGGCGCGCTGCTGTGGTTCCTGGTACTGAACTCCGGCATCCACGCCACGCTCGCCGGTGTTGCGCTGGCACTGGCCCTGCCGCTCGATGCCGGTCCCGGAGACACCGTGCGTTCGCCGCTTCTGCGCGTAGAGCATGCGCTGCATCGGGTGATTCCGTTTTTGATCGTGCCGATCTTCGGTTTCGCCAACGCTGGCGTATCGTTCGCCAACGTTGGTGTGGCGCAATTGCTGGCGCCGCTGACAATGGGCGTGGCACTGGGTCTACTGCTGGGAAAGATCATAGGCGTGCTGGGCTCGGCCTGGCTGATCATCCGGCTTGGTTATGCACGGCTTCCCGAAAGCGCCAGCTGGATGCAGATGGCCGGCGTCGCGGCGCTCTGCGGAATCGGTTTCACCATGAGCCTGTTTGTCGGCTTGCTCGCCTTCGCCAACGATTCTACCCTGCAATCGGAAGTGAAGATCGGCATTCTCTGCGGCTCGCTCTGTGCTGGGGTGCTCGGATGGTTGACGTTGCGCCTTGCGTCCGGTGCAAAGGGAAATGTAGGAGCGGCGTGAGACGCGATGCTCTTGCCCTACTGCTTGAGATTCAGAGCAAGAGCATCGCGGCTTGACCAGCTCCGCTGTTGAGAGCCGCCGCTCCTACATTTCGATACGCACCACGCATCGCTCAGCAGCCGACCGCCGCGCCGCCTCCATCATCCGCAACGCCCGCAAAGCATCCTCTGCTGCCACCGGCGCGGCCGCGCCGGTGCGCAGGGCGTGTTCGATACCGGCGTAGTAGCGGGACCACTGTCCTGGCAATGTGGGGATGGCCTGGGCTTCGTCACCACGTACCAGGGTGCCCCAGGTCGATTCGGTCTCCTGGCCAAAGCCGAGATCGTCGGCGCGCATGCCGGAACTCAGCGCCGCCTCCTGACCGTCCAGGCCATACTTCAGATACGCAGCGCGACCGCCGAGCACACGAAAACGCGGGCCGGCCTGTGCGGCCATGCTGCTCATCCATAGATGCGAACGTTGGCCATTGCTGTGATCGAGCGCGATGAAGGCGTCATCCTCGACCTGCGTATCGGGATGCCAGCGGCCGAGTTCGGCATACAGGGATTGGACTGGGCCGAACAGCTGCAGCGCCTGATCGATCAGATGACTGCCCAGATCCAGCAACACGCCGCCGCCATCCAGAGGATCGGCCTTTTGTCGCCAGCCGGGCCGGAGCTCGGGGCGCCAGCGCTCGAAGCGCGATTCGAAGCGCTGCACGCTGCCGAGCTGACCGTTTTCGATCAACTGCCGCACCGTCAGAAAGTCACCATCCCAGCGTCGGTTCTGAAACACGCTGAGCAATACCTTGCGCGCGCGCGCTTCTGCAATCAGTTCTGCCGCATCGGCCGCATTCACTGCCAGCGGCTTGTCGACCACCACGGCGATGCCGCGGCGCAACGCCTGCAGCGCCAGCGGATGATGATGACGATTGGGCGCAGCGATCACCATCAGATCGGGTGCAGATGCCCAAAGCGCATCCACGTCGGCGACGACCGCCACCTGCGGATGCAGCGCCCGCGCCGCAGCCGCGCGCTCGGCGTCGCGGGTAAGAACGGTTGCAAGCCTCAGCCCCGGCGTCGCCGCGACCAGGGGCGTGTGAAACACTGCACCTGCCAGGCCATAACCCACTACTGCGACATTGAAAGCCGTTGCTTGGGTCATGGGTTCCTCGATGTTGCGTTCGGTGGAGGGTTGCGTGCGCGAAATCAACAGGCAATGTCTTGATCGAAATCATCGGCGACATCAATGGCTCAGGCAGTCCATATGAACAGCCGCGAGGCATCGTCATAGCCAGGTGATTGAATCAGGCTTTCAAACTGGAAGCCCATCTTTTCCAGCAAGCGGATCGAATCGACATTGTCGAGTGCCGTGGTCGCCAGAATGCGACGCAGGCCCAACTGTTCGCGACCTTGGGCGACGACGGCATCGGCCGCTTCGCGCGCATAGCCCTGCGACCAGAAGCCGGGGAGCAGGGCGAAGCCGATATCCGGATGATCAAGATGATCGCGCCTGAGCAGGCCGCAGATGCCGATCGTGGGGCCGGCATCGCGCAGCGCCACGCGGTTCAGGCCGAATCCATGACGTGCATAGCTCGCCATCGGACCGTTCTCGATATAGGCACGCGCGTCATCAACGCTGCGCACACCGCGGTCGCCGATATTGCGGATAAAGGATTCCTGGTTCAACAGCTCCAGCATGAATCCGGCATCTTCGGGTGTGAGGTGAGTGATGACGAGACGCTGGGTTTCGATCCGGAACATGGCGACAGCGCTTGATGGAAGAGGACGATCAAGCGTAGCGAAATCGCGTCATTCGGTGTTGTCGCCGTGCCTGGATGCTGGCCGCCCCCATTTATGCGTGCGGTAGATCATCCCGCCATAGAACAGCAGCAACACTGGTGCGGCCATGACGGAAGACAGCGACAGCAACCAGACCACGAAGTAGGCGGTATCGTTGCTGCTGCGTTCCGCATCGCGCAGGCCACCCATCAGATTGAACACGACGTGCTCCAGATTCAGTGCCGCCAGCGCAACCACGATGATGGTCAGCGGCAGCAGCGTGGCGATGACCACTTCCAACCATAATAATTGCCCGACCCGGCGCAGGAACACAGCGAACATGGCCACACGCCAGCTCGCCACGATGGCGAGAAACCAGACATTGGCATCGCGCGCCGCCTCCATCGACATGAAACGTTCGACAGGAATGGCATACAGCAGCGCGGGCGGGGCAGTGAGCGTGATGAACAGCAGCACGTTGCGGTAGCTGCAGCGGCTTGGCCGCAGCGGATACAACAACGCCCACACCAGCAGCGCGAGCAGCAGTACATAGATCAGCGATCCCAGCCCCAGATACTGCCAAAGATGCGCGCGCGGATTGTCCCAATAGCGGCCTATGCCGGCGAGCCAGGTGCAGAACAGCCCGAAGCCCAGGAACGCTCGCCACTGCACATGCAGCGCCGCGCTGGGTTGACGGAAGCTCAGCAGCCGCCCGGTGTCCACGATGAGGGTGCGCCAGATCACAGAATGCCTCCCAGTGCCGCCGGCGTTGTAGCACGGTTCGTTGCATACTTAGGGCCAAGCTGAACGGCTCTGACCCTGCCCGCAAAAAGTTAGAGATCATTCAGTGCTCCGGCCGCACTCTGTGCACACCGAAACGGTCGGCCGGTTCTGTCCGACAGTCGCTGTCCCGCAAGGGCGGCAAGCAGGAGATCGAGATGAAAAGGTTTGTGGCGATGACGATGACGGTGCTGCTGGCCAGTACTGCGTCCTTTTCCGCACAGGCGCGCGACAGCGCACGTGGGGAACTGGAGCGGTTGAGTCGCGCCGAAAACGGCGGTGAGCAGCGCGGTAGTTCAGACGCTGGCCAGGGTGGCAGCGGTCAGAGTGGTCAGGCTTATGGCGGACGACAGGAATCAGGCCAGCGCGGCGGCAACGATTACGCCGGTCCACGTGGCGGCAACGACAGTGGCCGACAGTACTCCGGCAATGGCGGTGGTCGCGGTGGCAACCAGGGCGGTTACAACGGCGGTTTCAGTGGCGGCGTCAATGGCGTCCCGGAAGCGACGAATAACCACCAAGCGCAGCACAACGGCTACAGCGGTCGCGGTCGCGACAATGATGGTTATCGCGGCGACAATAACTACCGTGGTAACAATCGCTACGGCAACAACCACAACTACAGCAGCAACCACAACTACAGCAGCAACCACAGGTACGGCAACAACCATGGCTACGGCAATAACCACGGCTACGGCTATAACCACGGCTATGGCGGCCACCGTGGACGTCGTGACTGGAACGGATACAGCAACCACAATTGGAGCCACGGTCCCTACTACTACGGCTACAACTGGGGCAAGCGTTATCGTGCACCCAGCTACTACGTGCGTCCGCATGGCTATTACTCGCGGTCGTGGCAAGTCGGCTATCAGTTGCCGCGTTCCTACTACGGCGCGAACTATTACATCGACTATCGCCCGTATGGACTGGCCCCGCCTCCGTATGGCTACCGCTGGGTACGCGTCGACAATGACGTGTTCCTGATCGCGGTCGCCAGTGGCCTGATCGCCGACATCGTGTCGGACTTCTACTACTACGATTGACCTGACCCTTACGCGGCGGAATGAACCCCGCCGCGTACGAAACGAAAGACCAAGAGCGCCGCCCTGCGGCGCTCTTTTCGTTTGCCTGCCCGCGTCCTGCCCGCAACCGACCTTGCAGCGGACAGATTAAGGCCAGCAGCGTCCCGCACCATGCCACCATCGAAACGAGACGGAATGATGTGATGCGTGCGCAGTGGTTCGGAAATATCCTGGCGGTATCGGCAATACTGACTCTGGCGATGGCATTGGCGGTGGCCGATACCGGTGGCGCCGACGAAACCCGTCTTGCGGAGTAGTTCGACCAATACGGTGTGCGCGGCACGCTGATGCTTTGCGATGCGACGCTTGAGCATTGCGATACACATAACCCGCAACGCGCCCGTCAACGCTTCTCGCCGGCCTCGACGTTCAAGATCGTCAATGCGCTGGTCGGCCTGGAAGAGGGCGCGGTGCGCGACGAGCACGAGGTGATGCAATGGGACGGCAGCAAGCAGCGCGTCGCGGCCTGGGCCCGCGATCACGATCTGGCCAGCGCCATGCGCGTCTCCGCCGTATGGTTTTATCAGGAGTTGGCACGGCGCAGCGGGCGCGCGCGCATGCAGTATTGGCTGGATCGCCTGGGCTATGGCAACCACCGCATCGGATCGCGCGAGGACCTGTTCTGGCTGGACGGTTCTTTGACGGTGGCGGCAGAAGAGCAGCTCGAACTGCTGCGCGGCCTGCACGATGGCAGCCTGCCGTTCAGCGAGCGCAGCCAGCGCATCGTCCGCGACACCCTGGTGCGCGCGCGTGGCGATGATTTTGTCGTGCATGCCAAGACCGGATGGAACGACACCTACGAAATCGGCTGGTTCGTCGGTTGGGTGCAGCGTGGCAAGGCCGTCCACTACTTCGCATTGAACGTCGATGTGCACAACGATGAAGACGCCGCCGCACGCGTCAATATCATCGAGGATGTGCTGGAGCAGCGCGGATTGATTGCGCCGGGTACCGAATTGGAATAACAGCTTTTGTGGGTCCGACCTGCGGTCGGACGCTTTCACGCCCGTTGCCATGGAAATTGAGAGAGTCCGACCACAGGTCGGACCCACAAAAAACCGGCTACGATTCGATCTGCGCCTTCAACCGATCCAGCGCCTCGCCCCAGGCGCGACGATAGCCATCGGCCTCGGCGCGGGTCTGCAGACGGTCGATGGTCACCATCACCGTACATTTGGCGCCGCTGGGCGCAAACTTGATTTCCACCGGTGCCGGCAGCGTCAATGCCTCGTCCTCCCAGATCAGGCGGATGGTTTTGCCGGGGCTGACCTTCTTGACGGTGGCGCGATTGCCATCGGAATTGCGCCAGTGGCCGCCATCGGCGATCCTGCTGTCGTGCCCCTTGCCGAACCAGCGATCGAGCGCGGCATTGCCGTTGAACGCGGCAAAGCAGGCATCGGCATCCGCCTTGATGCTCTTGGTCGCGCAGATGGTATAGCCCTTGGGCTTGCCGTCTTTCTCCAGCATGCCGCGCGCAACTTCGTATTCGTTGTTGATCGTGGTCGCCCACCACGGGTCGACCTTGAGCTCGCCGACCATCCAGTTGCCGATCTCGCGGCGACCGAGGGCGCCGCCGCCCTTGCCGTCGATCAACTTGTACCACTCGGTCAGCGTCTTGCCGGTGGCGGCCTTGCAGCTGTCATCTCCGACCGCATGATCGGATTTGCGTTCGATTTTCATGACTGCTCCCGTATGTTTGGTTCACGGCCACAACGCCAGGATCAGCCCGATCAGCGTGAACTGCAGCGTGTGATAGCCGCCGTTGATCAGGAACAGCTTCAGGCTTTTGCGCTCGAACAGATAGTTGATGCCAAAACTCGATGCCACCCAGCACAGCCCGGCCGATGAGCCGGCGCCAAGGCCGAATGCCAGCGGCGGGCGCGGGCCGAGAAACAGTGCGAATACTGCCGAGGCGATCAGCGACAGCACGAAGGCCAGACCAAAGATCATCCCCATGTTGGCGTTCTTCATTTGCTCATCGGTAACGCCGGACTCGCGCTGCCAGGCCTTGGCAAACAGTAGTGGCGAATACCACAGCCCGCCCAGCACAAAGCTGGCGACAGCGGCGGCGATAACGGCGAGGTAATTGACTTCTGGCATGGTGGCTCCCCTGGTTGGACGAAGGATGTTGCGGCAGATTGTGCGTGCTGAGATTGCGCCGGTCTTGGAAAAAAGTCACCTGAGGTGCGGTGGACACAGGGCTCCTTGTGGGTCCGACCAAAGGTCGGACCCACAGAAAATTCATTCAACGCAGCACGACACTCTGCGCATCCGGCCGCTGCTGGCGCACCAGGTCGGTAGGCGAAAAGCCGCTGAAAGCACGGAATTCATTGATCAGATGGGATTGATCGTAATAACCGCAGAGATCGGCCAACTCCACCCAGGGCACGTGCTCGGCGCCATCAAGCAGGGCCATGGCACCGCGGAAGCGATGCACCCGCGCCACCGCCTTGGCGCTCATGCCGACCTGGCGTACGAAGAGGTTGCCCAAGTGCTTGCGGGTGAAGCCGGTCTCGCGCGCCAAAGTCGCGATCGGCACACGGCCGGCGCTTTCGACGATGCGGTCCACCGACCAGCGCACTGCCGGATGCACCACGCACTGGGGCGACAGCCGCGCCAGCAACCAGCGTTCCACGCATTTGAAGCGCGCCTCGGTCGTCGTCGTGTTGAGCAGGCGTTCGCGCAGTGCCAGCGTGCCATCGCCGAGTGCATCGGCCAATGCGATGATGCGATCGCTTAGTCCCTGCAACTGCGGGCCCAGCCAGGGATAGGCGCCCAGTGCCGAAAACGCCACACCAAGCAGGGCATTGCCATGCGGCGCCTCGGTGTCTATTGGCCCCTGGTGCAGGCCTGAGTACCAGATATCGACGAAGGGTACGCGGCGCTCCGGTGGTCCCGGTTCGATGCGGTACTGCGGCGGCCCCAGATTGATCAGCAGCTGGCTCTGACCCGACGGCAGAATGCGGTCGCGCTGATAGCTGACCGAACCCTCGCCAAACCACATCGTCGCGACGATCCCGGCCAGCCGGGGATCGCATTGCCACAGCGACACACGCCAGCTGCCCAGCGGCGATTCGTGAGCGAAGGTCTGGATGCGGGATGGAGTCGTGGCCACGGTGTGGATCGTGGGCGTGATGTGGTGCGAATACAAGCTGGCGCTGTTGTAGGGTGGGTGCAACCCACCA
>JANMUE010000394.1:0-2462 GCA_031391205.1 Lysobacterales bacterium
CAACACCGTTCTAGACTTGCCTTTCGGTGGTCGCGTAACTGATACGTGGACATTAACGCCGACTACGCCCGCTGTTCCAGTACCTGCCGCCGCATGGTTGTTCGGCTCGGGTCTGTTGGGCTTGGCAGGCATCGCTCGTCGCCGCGCTGCTTGATCGTTCACAGTAAATGCGGCCTCGGATCATCCGACATCTTTAAATACTCGCGATGATCCGAAGAAAGAGCACTGGGCGCGACAGGGCTTGCCGCGCTGCTCACCGTGGGCCTTAGCCACAGTTCAGTGCCCCAGCTCATCGCCGCAGGGCTTGCGCTGGTTGCCGGAATTTGCAGCTTGGCGGTACTCAAACCGGCAACGCCGCGTCCATAGCTTGTGGGCTGGTGGCTGTGAGCCCGACGTCAGTCCAGGCCACTTCATGTTCCTTGGTGGTCAGGCCTCAGCCTGACAGCAATGCCGAAAAGTTCGACTGAAGTCGAACCCACAACCACACAAAACCATGCTGAGCCAGAAATGTCATTGCACTGACGTTGGACTTTTCGGCGAAGGCAAACCATCCAACTGATCGATCATGGTCCTCAACGAGAGTCATTGCAGACCACGAAAGCAGAACTTCATTTAACAGTAATGACGCACTCAGCTTCTCTCCGCTTTTAAACATTATGTTGGTGTTGCGTCATCGCTCGCGTTCGGGTAATTATGTTTCTCGCTGCTGTGGCAAGAACAATTCGTGACGGACAGACAGCTAACTACTACGAAGTCTAATAATCAGGGATAAGCTGAAAAAGCCAAACCCGGTGCGAACCGGGGACGGAAAGCTACGAGTCTTGCGATAACGATACAAAGAAAAGCGGGATCGAGGTTGAGCGCTTTTTTTCGAACGCATTGCCAAGATAGTCGAGTCGCCAACTTTCCCGAGTAACCTCGGGGAAATTAAAATGAACGCGATCAAAACTCTGTTGGCTGTATCTGCGCTGGCCGCAGCGGGTGCAGCAAATGCCGCTGTCTATACATTCGATGCGGCTATGAACATGCCCTATGTTGATAGCATTTCGGACGTAACTGGACAATTCGTGGGCATTGGTACGGCGACACTCGATACCACTGCCGGCGTGCTCGACATCCTGCTCACCGACACAGTAACTTTAAGTTTTATCGTAACCTCTGCTACCTACACTGAGCATGATGTTGTTAACGGCACATTGACCGGCAACTCATTCCTGTGGGCCAGCGGCACCAATACGAGTTCCGCCTGCACAGGTAGCGGCATATGGGGCTCGCTATGTCAGTCACTCGTCGGTTCTACAGCGCTTACTCCGAATCAAAATCCGATTGCATTCGATCTTTCTGCTGGCGGTTTGACCACCTTCACCACCACTAGATTGTCGGGCTCCGGCCAGCCACAAACCACAACCTACACGCTGACCAACACCACCCCCGCTGTTCCAGTACCCGCTGCCGCATGGCTGTTCGGCTCGGGTCTGTTGGGCTTGGCTGGCGTCGCTCGCCGCCGCGCTGCTTGATTGACTCACAGTAATTAAGCCTCGATGGATCGTCGCGCGACATCTTCAAGACTCGCGATGATCCGAAGACACCAGAACCAATAACCTCAAGGAAATAAAAATGAACGCGATCAAAACTCTGTTAGCTGTATCTGCCGTACTGGCCGCCACTAGCTCGGCACATGCCGCCACTTATAACTTCACTGCGTCTATGTACCTGCCTTTGTACTCAGGAGGAACATTTTTGGGTACCAAGACTGGCGTTGGTACGGCAACACTTGATGACAGCACCGGCGTGCTAGACATGACACTCTCCACCAATTACAACCTGTCGGGGTTTCTCAGCGGAGCAACCTACATTGAGCATGACGTTCTCAACGGCACATTGACTGGTAGCTCATACACGTATGCCACCGGCATACAGTCGGCTTCTGACTGTGTTCCTTGGGGTTTTCTTGGCCAGAACATATGTATAGTAGTTCGCTCCCCTGATCTGTTTCTCCCGGACGTAAATCCGATTGTGTTCAATTTTACTTCGGGCGGCGTGACTACTTTCACCACTACTGATACTGAAGTGGCATCCCAAGGCGATCTACAAACAACGACCTACACGCTGACATCCCCAGTCCCAGTACCCGCAGCCGCATGGCTGTTCGGCTCGGGTCTGTTGGGCTTGGCTGGCGTCGCTCGCCGCCGCGCTGCTTGATCGATTCACAATGATTCGGTCTCGATGGATCATCGCCACATCTTCAAGACTCGCAATGATCATCGAGACTGCCGTAGTAGCGAAGTAACTCCTCACTGTCTCTCTTCACACAGGATCTTACGCAGGCCTGTCCGCCGCCGTTGCTTTTGAAAAATTCGGATGCAGCCCGGTGGCCAAGAACGGCCAGGACGCTAGCAACGATCATTAACACTCGCTGAAATTGTTATTACACACTGCTCCAAAAAGTTGCTTGCGATGAA
>JANMUE010000401.1:0-3720 GCA_031391205.1 Lysobacterales bacterium
GATTTCCATGACTGGAGCACATTTGTACAGGCTACACTCATACAAGTGGAGGGATCCTTTGATCTTACTTCAATCGAGCAACGGATGGACAACTACAAGAATTTACAAAACGAAGCGGTAAAAGAAGAGTGGGCCATTTCTTCTTTCGCCTTCGAGCCACTGGCAACGTTACATGAGAGAACCGATAACATACGGGATGATATTTTCAGAGAAGGTTCAGGTAGTAACAAGAAATCTATTATGTTCCTATCCGCTGTTTGTATTTTAATGCTGGCGCTGGCATGCTTCAATTATATCAATATCGCTATCGTGTCGGCTGCAAAAAGGTTAAAAGAATTAGGAATTAGAAAATCCGTAGGGGCTACACGGGGAGTCATTATCATTCAATTTTTAACGGAGAACATCGTGATAACATCCGTTGCCCTGTTGCTGGGACTTTTGTTGGGATGGATCGTTATTATTCCTTGGTTCGAGGGGCTATGGAATTTCAGTATGGGATTCAGTCTAATCAATCCAAATCTTTGGATCTATCTATCTGTCATTTTACTAATTACCGGGATATCCTCAGGCATCTATCCCGCATTTTATATTTCAAAATTTCAAACCGTAAGCATCCTGAAAGGATCAGTAAAGTTTGGAAATAAAAATACGCTGACTAAAGTATTTTTGGGTGTTCAATTGATATTGGCGTGTATCTTCATAACGAGCGCTGTCATGTTCACACAAAACACCGATTACCTGGCGCATAGGAGTTGGGGATACAGTAACCGCGATGTATTGTACGCAGTCGTTCCCGACCAGCTTGCCTATGAACAATTGAATACCTTAATGGCAAGAGATCCTAATGTTTTGTCTATTTCAGGGTCGCATCATCATTTGGGAAAAAACAATGCGACTGCCGTTTTGCATTTTCCCGACCGGGAGTATGAAGCCGATCAATTCTCAGTGGACGCAAATTACTTCGCAACAATGGGGTTGCAGTTGAAGTTCGGACGTGCATTCAATGACCACGAGGGAAGCGACAAGCAGGCAGTAGTGGTGAATGAGTCGCTCGTGCAAAATTTGGCATGGGAAAATGCTATTGGTAAAATTTTTAAGATCGACAGCACTCAGTACGAAGTGATTGGTATTGTCAATGACTTTCATAGCTACAGTTTTTACACATCCGTTAAGCCCACAATTTTCCGCGTTGCAGAAAGGAAAGATTACAGGTATCTGTCGATGAAAGTGAAAAAAGGTTCGGAGCGCGAAACCCACAAAGCCCTGGAGGCAAAATGGTCAACGCTTTTTCCAGAGACTCCTTTCAATGGAGGATACCAGGAGGACGTGTGGGGTTTTTATTATCAGGAGATAGAAATTCACGGGCATGTTTGGCGTGTGTTTGCTTGCATTGCTGTATTATTGGCGAGCTTGGGGTTGTATGGTCTTGTTACCCTTAATGTATCGGGAAGAACAAAGGAATTTAGCATACGGAAAGTGTTGGGTGCAAAAGCAAAAAATATTGCTGCCAACATCACCAGCCAATATTTGATTTTGTTTGCCGCAGCGCTCGCCATTGGCGCCCCCTTGAGCTACTTCTTATTAAAGGTCGTGCTCGATTTTGCCTATACATATCATATGCCCATCACATTCTGGAGTGTCGCTCTCGCATCGGTGATATTGATACTTGTCTTATTGGCAACTGTTTCCACCCAAATTAGAAAGGTGGTAAAATCAAATCCTGTGAATGGATTGAAGGTGGAGTAAAACGGATTGAAATGGAAGAGAAGCACAATTCTGTGCTTCTCTTTTTATTTTAAATTTATTTATGCTGCAAAAGCTTTTACAAACTCTAATGCAAAGTCTTCTAACTTAATAGGACTCAACGCAAGCTTTTGTGTGCGTGCATAAACCCGCTGTTGACGATGGCGCGTTCGATGCGGTGAATGCTCTCCTTCACGGCTTGCTCGGGCAGGCCGACCAGGACGGTCTTCGGGAGGGCGGCGTAGGAGACGTCGACCTCGGCGACGACCGGCAGGGCGTCGATGCCCAAGAGCGAGAAGGTGTGGAGCTTCGCGAGCATGTGGGGGAGTATAGCAGGGGAGGGTTCGGGGTTCAGGGTTCGGGGTTCAGGAGGGAGGGCGCAGGGGGCGGGGAGCTGGGAGCCGCGGGGGATCCGATTACGATTATGAGTACGATTACGATTAGGATCGGATGGGGAGGCGATAGGCGGCATTTTGTAACGGTTTGCCGGGAATCGCATGAGGCGCTCCAAAATTCGACCATTCTGGCGCCTTCGCGTGAGGACGGAGGCGGCGTTTTTCGAGTGATGGAGCATGGGACGTCACGCACAATTCGCACGATTTTGGTCAAAACGCCTTAGGTCGCGCAGCGACGCAGAGCGGCTGCGCTCCAGCTCGGCCTCCAGTTTCTCGAACTCGTTTCCCGCGGCCGTCGGCAGCTTGTCGAACGGCCCCTTGTGCAACGTCAACCGGGAGCGCTCGACGGCCGTCATCGTGCGGATGGCCATGTAGGCGGCGACCATGAGGCGTCGGCAGATGTGGTCGCGCACCTGCTGGTCGTCGATGTCGTCGACCGCTGCCTCGATGACGGCGTCGACGACGTGCTGCAGGTCGCTCGGCTTGCAGACGGCGGCGACGCGGCGGTCGAATTTCTCGGGATTTTGCCGCTCGAGCAGCCAGGCGGCCGCCCGCCAATGGCTTTTGGCCGCCTTTTGCAGGGCCTGCAGCGGGTTGAGCTGGGCGCGGACCTCGGCATTGCGAAGCTCGTCGCGGAACTGCTCGTTGCGCAGGCCCTCGCGGCGAACGGTGTTGGTCGAGCAGCCCACGAAACGGGCCGCGGCGGCCAGGCCGCACCCGGCGGCGATCAGGGCGCAGATTTGCCCGCGTTTGACGTCATCGAGCGTACGGGGACGACCGGCGTTTGACATGGGAGCCTCCGTGAGAGGGTGGCGGTGGAGCGTGTACATTGTATCATGTAGTGGTAGAATGTCAATGTGCTGAAATGGGCCACCCTTCCGACGGGGGGGTAAGCAGCGCGATGGGAGTTATGGCAAATGGCTGGAGCGCCGCGAATCAGTGTGGGTTTTGCGGGCCGCCAAAGGAAATCCACCCCAGCATGTGAGATTGCGTTAGAAATCGAGGGTTGCATGGGGCAGCGCAGGCGTAACTCGTTTGCATTGGGCCAGGCCCGTCAGGTGCTGGAGGGTATCAGCAAGTCCGGATATAACCGTCAGCTAGGCTAGCGTTCTGTGGTGAAGTTCTTCGTCCAGTGAAAGGCCCTATGTCAGCAAACCACTTCATGAAGCGCGGGTTGCTCAGTATCGCCGCGTTGGTAGCGGCGTCTTCTTGCGCGGCTCAAGTACCGACGGCGACGGCCGATGTCCGCGAGAGCGACGAGATTCGCTCAATCGTCGGCTCCGCGGCGGCGACTTTTTTTTAGTCGACGCCGCAAGCCGTGGGGATGTCGATCGGCGTCTTCAAGGAGGGAACGACGTACACGTTCCATTACGGAACAGTTGAGAAGGGCAAGCAACTGCCGCCCGCCGACGAAACCTTGTATCCCATTGCCTCGATTACGAAGACGTTTACAGGAGCGCTGCTCGCGCAAGCGGCCATCGATGGGAAGGTGGCGCTCGACGATGACATCCGGAAATACCTGGACGGCGACTATCCCAACTTGGAGTATCAGGGACACGCCATTCGGCTGTTCGACCTGATC
>JANMUE010000419.1:0-9285 GCA_031391205.1 Lysobacterales bacterium
GCCGCGAAGCTCTTGCTCTAATTATTGAAGTTAGAGCTTCGCGGCTCACGCCGCTCCTACATGGTCAGGGCAGAGCAAGAGCTTCGCGGCGGGACGCCGCTCTCACACGAGACCGCTCCCACCTCCCAAGGGTTTGTGTCATCTTCTGCGCGTTTCCAACTGGATCGTTGCATGACCACGCCCACGCTGCAGGATCTGCTGAACGAAACCCGCACCCTGCCACCCGAGCAACGCAGTGAACGCCTGCGCCAGCTGCGCGAAACCGATCCCGAAGCGGCCGAGCGACTTAGGGCCGCGTTGGTCGAAGAGACGCGCCAGGCGGGCGAAGCCCGAGTCGCCGCAGCACTGAAGTTCGACCGTCTCGGTGATTTCCGCGTGCTGTCGCTGATTGGACAAGGCGGCATGGGCAGCGTTTATCTTGCCGAGCAGGATAATCCGCGCCGTCGGGTGGCGCTCAAAGTCATGCGTTACAGCGGCAACGATCACGACGCGGCGCAGCGTTTCCGCCGCGAGGGCGCCGCGCTTGCCTTGCTCGATCATCCCGGCATTGCCAAGGTCTACGCCGCTGGCGTCGAGGAAACCTCACTCGGCAGCCTGCCCTATTTCGCCATGGAGTTCATCGATGGCGTCAGCCTGCTCGAACATGCTGCCAGCCGCGGCCTGGATACGCAGGCGCGACTGCGCTTGTTGGTGGCAATTTGCCAGGCCGTACAGCATGCGCATCAACGCGGTGTGGTGCATCGCGATCTGAAGCCGGCGAACATCCTGGTCGATGATCAGGGCTATCCGCGCGTGCTCGATTTTGGCATCGCGCGCCTGATCGACGAGGCCGAAGGCGGTACCCGACTCACCCAGATGGGCGAGCTCGTCGGCACCCTGCCGTATATGAGCCCGGAGCAGCTCAATGGCGATCCGATGGCGGTCGATACCCGCGCCGATGTTTATGCGTTGGGCGTCATCCTCTACGAACTGCTCAGCGGCCGGCGCCCGCGCGAATTCGAACCGAATACTTCGCTGGTGCAGGCGGTGACGCGCGCCATGCGGCAACCACTGCTGCCCCTGGCCGAGGCCAATCCGGCCTGCGCCGGCGAACTCGACGTCATCGCCATGAAGGCTTTGGCCGAGGATCCGGCGCAGCGTTATGCCTCCGCGTCCGAGCTTGGCGCCGATATCGGGCGTTATCTCAGGAACGAACCCATCTTGGCGCGACCACCGAGTGCCTGGTATGTCGCGCAGAAGTTCGCACGCCGGCATCGCGCGCTGGTGGCGGTCTCGTTGATCGGCGTGCTGGCCCTGATCGGCAGCACGGTGTTTGCATTGAACGCGGCCTGGCGCGAACGCGAGGCGCGTCAGTCGGCCGAACGCAGCGCCGCCATCAGTGCCTCGGTGCAGCAGTTCATGAACGACATGTTCGAGGCTGCCGCGCCCGAGTCGGCATTGGGTCGCGAAGTCAGCGTACGCGAAGTGGTCGATCAGGCCAGTCTGCGCCTGCAGCATTCGCCACCGACCGACCCCTTGGTCGCTGCCGAGGCGGGCGTCGCGCTGGCCCGTGTCAATCTTGCGCTGGGCCGTGTCGAGCAGGCCTTGCAACTGGTCAATGCAGCTGGCGCCACTCTGGATCAGCTGGGCATGGAGGCGGCGACCGCGCGCATCGATGCCGCCATCCTCGGTCTGAAGGTGCGCGCTGCGCTGCAGGCCGATGCCGGAGCCGAACAGGAGGCGCGCGATCTGGTCGCGCTGATCAAAAACCAACCGAGCGTCGACGCTGGCCTGGGATTGGAAGCCAGCAACGTGCTGGGCGAAATTCTGCTGCGCCAAAGCAAATTCGGCGAAGCCATCGAGCAGTATCGGGCCGTGTTGAACACGCCGTTCGACCAGGTACCCGCCGACCATCACGAACGCGAAGCCGCCCTCGCCAATCTTGCCGTCGCACTGCGCGGCTCGGGTGATATCCAGGGTGCCGTTACGGTGCTGACCGCGATGGAGAAAGACCTCAGCCAGCGCCGGGGTCCGGATCATCCATCCTCCCTTTCGGTGGTCAACAATCTCGCTATTGCGCTGCAGAACAGTGGCGAGCCCGATCGCGCGCTGGCGCTCTACGATCGTGCCTACGAAGGTCGCAGCAAGGTGCTCGGCCTCAGCCATCCGGATACATTGAACGTCCAGCAGAACCGCGCCACCCTGCTGGTCCAGACCGGAAAATCGGCCGAGGCAGAACCGATTCTGCGCCAGCTGCTGAAGGCCTTGCTGGAGTCGCGCCAGAAAAATCATCCAGCGGTGCTGGTGGCGATGAACTCGCTCGCCTATGCGCTTGAAGATCTCGGCCGTCTCGACGAAGCCGAGCAGATCTATCGTGACACCCTCGCCGTCCAGATCGAAGCCAAGACCGCGCATTCGGAAACCTTCGGCACGCGCAACAACCTCGCCATGCTGCTGATGAAAAACAACGATCTTGCGGCCGCCGAGCAGGAATTCCTCAGCGTGCTGGATCTTGCGTCAGAGCACCTTGGCCCCGAGCATCCTTACGTGCTGATTTTCGCCAACAACTACGGCGAATGTCTGACCCATATGCATCGCTTCAAGGAGGCCGAGTCCCTGCTGCTGCGCACCCAATCGGGGTTGTCCAAGGCGCTGGGTCCCAAGCACGATCGGGTACTCAAGGCGCGAACGCGCCTGGCTGACCTCTACGACGATATGCAACAACCCGACCGCGCTGCAGAATGGCGCCGGCCGCTCCTACCCGCCGAGTCACGAAACCCATGACCCGAACCGAACACACCATCAGCATTCGCAAACTCGAAAGCACCACGGCGCTCAAGGCCGCCTTCAAGCTCATGGTCGAACTGCGCCCGCAACTCGATCTGGAACAGTTTCTGTCCCTGGTCCACGAAATGCGCGAAGAGGGCTATCGCATCGCCGGCCTGTTTGACGGTCAGAACCTGCAGGTGGTTGCCGGCTACCGTGTGCTGACCATGCTGGTGCGCGGCCGCAGCCTCTATGTCGACGATCTGGTCACCACCGCCGCCATGCGTGGCAAGGGCTACGGCAAGCTGATGCTGGAATGGCTGATGCGCGAGGCCAAGCGTCAGGGTTGCAACGAATTCCACCTCGATTCCGGCGTGCAACGATTCGGCGCACACGCTTTCTACTTCTCGCGCGGCATGCACATCGCCAGTTATCACTTCGCCAGTGGGCTGAAGTAGCCGGCGCGGAATCATCAGAACTGCAGGGCAGGCGTGTCGCCTGCCTCTCAAGCGTGCGGAATCATGAGCCGGCAAGCCGCGGGCTTGCCCTACAAGAAACGCGGCGTCACGGCCCCGTCCACGCTGTCATATGGTTGTAAGACTTCTGAAATAAGCTGCGCGCCATCTTCACTTTACTCAGGGCGCAGCAATGAAATCATCCCGCAAAATACTGGCCGCCGCAGTGCTGGCAACGCTGTCATGCAGCGCCCAGGCCGACATCATGATCGACGTGATCAATGGCAGCGAGGTCACGTTGCAGGGCCTGTTCCAGGGCGACATCAACTTCTACGACAATGATATCGTCGACCTCAACGGTGCCGACACCAATGACGGTAAGGACCAGGAATTTGAAATGCGCCGCGCCGAGGTCATCCTCATCGGCAAGGGCGTGAAATTTGACTGGCAGCTTGGCTACGACGCCAAGGCCAACAAGTTCCTCGACACTTATGTGCGCTACAAGATGGGCACCGCTTTCCTGCAGGCCGGCCAGTACAAGCAGTTCAACAGCCTGGAAGAACTGACCAGCACGCGCCACAACGACTTCATCTCGAAGGCGATGGCGACCAATCTGTTCGGTGTCGCGCGCCGCGTCGGCGTTTCCTACGGCGTGGAAGAAGCCAACTACGGCTATGCCTTCGGCGTGTTCGGCCGCGAGCTGACGCGTAACCTTGCGCACGGCAGCGGCTTCGGCGGGCGCGCCTACTGGGCGCCGATCAACCAGACCGGCCAGTTCCTGCACCTGGGCATTTCCGCAAACGATTACGACACCGATGCCGACACACTCCGTCTGCGCGTGCGCCCCGACGCTGACCTCGCCACCGTACGTCTGGTCGACACCGGTGACCTGCGCAATGCCGATCGCCAGCAGACCATCGGCATCGAAGGTGCCTATGTGCATGGCCCGTTCAAGGTACAGGCCGAATACCTGCAATCGGAAGTGGATCGCTACAGCACGCCGTTCAGTTCGCAGCCGGGCGGTTCGTTCACCGGCAACAGCTGGTACGTCTACGGCCTGTGGAACATCACTGGCGAGACCTGGACCTACAAGGCCGGCACTCCGGTCACGCCCTACCCAAACGCTCCTGCCTCGGGCATGTGGCAGGTCGCTGCGCGCTACGACAGCACCGATCTGAACGACGACATCGTATTCGGCGGAGAAGAACAGAACCTCACGGTGGGCGTGAACTGGTACTGGCGCGCCAACTTCAAGTTCATGGCCAATTACGTGAAGGTCGAGAGCGAGAAGTTCAATCGCACGTTGGCCCGCGATGTCAGCGACAACCCCAACATCATCGAGGCGCGCGCGCAGTTCTACTGGTAACCCTGCAAAAACCGTGGGAGCGGCCTCCGGCCGCGATGCTCTTGCTCTGATACCAACCCAGAGCATCGCAGCGGGACGCCGCTCCCACACCATCTTCATCGAGGAGCACCAAATGTTTACCTCCATCAAATCCCGCGTCGCCGCCATTGCACTGAGCGCCGCGTTTGCTCTTCCGGCCTTCGCCACCGATATCACCGGTGCCGGCGCTTCCTTCATTTTTCCGGTAATGACGCAGTGGTCGGCCGATTACAACAAGGCCACCGGCAGCAAGGTCAATTACCAGTCCATCGGCTCCGGCGGCGGTATCGCGCAGATCAAGGGCGGCACTGTCGACTTCGGTTCCACCGATGCGCCGATGTCGCCTGAGGAACTCAGCGCTGCCGGCCTCGGACAGTTCCCGTCCGCGATCGGCGGTGTGGTGCCCGTGGTCAACATCCCCGGCGTTGTCGCAGGCAACGTGCGCTTCACAGGCCCGGTGCTGGCCGACATTTTCCTCGGCAAACTCACCAAGTGGAACGATCCGGCCATCGTCGCGATCAACGAAGGCGTCAAGCTTCCGGATCTGCGCATCACTGTCGTGCATCGCTCGGATGGATCAGGCACCACGTTCAACTTCGTCAACTATCTGTCCAAGGTCAGTCCCGAGTGGAAGACCAAGGCCGGCGAAGGCACCACCGTGGTGTGGCCGATCGGCATCGGCGGCAAGGGCAACGAAGGCGTCGCCGCGTATGTGAAGCAGATCAAGGGCGGCATCGGCTACGTCGAGCTGTCGTATGCACTGCAGAGCAAGATGTCCTATGCCGGCATGCAGAACAAAGCCGGCAAGTGGGTGCAGCCGAATGCCGCCAGCTTCCAGGCCGCCGCTGCCAGCGCCGACTGGGCCAAATCCAAAGATTTTTTCCTGGTGATGACCGATGCACCGGGTGACGGTTCGTGGCCCATCGCCGCAACCAATTTCATCCTGGTCTACAAGCAGCCCAAGGACGTTGCGCGCTCCAAAGCTGTGAAGGATTTCTTCAATTGGGTCTATGTCGACGGTCGCAAGCAGGCCGAAGCCCTGCACTACGTGCCGTTGCCCGAGCCGCTGGTGAAGCAGGTTCAGGCCTACTGGGCGGCCAACCTCAAGTTTTGATTTTTAAAGAATGTGGGAGCGGCGTGAGCCGCGAAGCTCTTGCTTTAACTACCAAGAGTAGAGCTTCGCGGCGGGACGCCGTGCATGGACGCACAAGTGTCGTCGAAGGCAGGATGCCGAGAGACGACCGCCGCTCCCACGACAGCGCGTACCGACTTTCTGGAACGAACCGTTGAACACTGTCAACCCCACCCTCGAAACCACGCCCAGCGACGCCCGCGCTACGCATGACGCCCGCGCCGATCGTGCGTTCTCGGGCCTGGTCGCGGCTGCGGGTTACTTCGTTTTGCTGTCGCTGGTCGGTGTCGCGCTGTCCATGTTCTGGGGTGGTCGTGAGGCATTCGCCACTTTCGGCCTGGAATTCTTCACCAGCACCACTTGGGATGTGGGCGCACGCCAGTATGGCGCTCTGGTCGCGATCTTCGGCACCGTAGTCACCGCCACCATCGCGCTGATCATCGCGGTGCCGATCAGTTTCGGCATCGCACTGTTTCTGACCGAGGTCGCACCGCCCTGGCTGCGTGGTCCGGTCTCCGCCGCGATTGAATTGCTCGCCGGTATTCCGTCGATCATCTACGGCATGTGGGGCCTGTTTGTGCTTGCGCCTTATCTTGGCGAATACGTCTATCCATGGATGAACGACCATCTGGGTACGATCCCGCTGGTCGGCGCCCTGTTCAGCGGTCCGCCGCTGGGCATCGGCCTGCTCACCGCCGGTCTGGTGCTGGCGATCATGGTCATTCCCTTCATCTCGTCGGTGATGCGCGAAGTCTTTCTCACCGTGCCCACGCGTCTGAAGGAATCGGCTTATGCGTTGGGATCCACAACCTGGGAAGTGGCCTGGGACATCGTGTTGCCGTACACACGCTCGGCGGTGATCGGTGGCGTCTTCCTCGGCCTGGGCCGGGCGTTGGGCGAAACCATGGCGGTCACCTTCGTCATCGGCAACGCCTACTTCATCTCCGCTTCCCTGCTCGATCCCGGCACGTCGATTGCGTCGTCCATCGCCAACGAATTTGCCGAAGCCATCGATCCGCTGCATCGCTCGGCATTGCTGGCGCTGGGTTTCGTGTTGTTCGTAATTACCTTCATCGTGCTCGCGATCGCGCGCCTGATGCTGCGCCGTCTGGCACAACGCGAGGGTGCGGCATGAACGGCGTGTCGCATCTGCATCGCTGGCGTCGCGTCAAGAATGTGCTGGCCTTGGTGCTGGCCGGTGGTGCCGCAATCTTCGGCCTGTTCTGGCTGGCCTGGATCCTGTGGACCACGTTGAGCCGCGGCATCGGTGCAATCAACATCGCACTGTTCACCCAGATGACGCCGCCGCCGATGGCCGAGGGTGGCTTGCTCAACGCCTTCTTCGGCAGCGCAGTGATGTGCCTGATGGCCATTGCCCTAGGCACGCCTATAGGTGTCGCCGCAGGCACCTATCTCGCCGAATATGCCAACAGCCGCAAGATCGGCCACGTCATCCGTTTCGTCAACGACATCCTGTTATCGGCACCATCGATCGTCCTGGGCCTGTTCGTCTACACCCTGGTAGTCGCCACCACCGGACATTTCTCGGCGATTGCAGGGGCCATCGCGCTGGCCTTCATCGTGTTGCCCGTCGTCGTGCGCACCACTGATGACATGCTGCGCCTGGTACCCAGTCAGATGCGTGAGGCGGCGCTGTCTCTGGGTATTCCACAGTGGAAGGTAACGATACAGATTCTCTATCGCGGTGCCATGGGCGGCATCGTCACCGGGGTGCTGCTTGCATTGGCACGAATCAGCGGTGAAACCGCACCGTTGTTGTTCACGGCGTTCAGCAGCCTGTACTGGAACGCCGATCCAACGCAGCCCATGGCCAACGTGCCAGTGGTGATTTTCCAGTACGCGGCCAGTCCCTACGATTCCTGGCAGGCCCTGGCCTGGGCCGGTGCCTTCGTCCTCACTTGTTTTGTTCTGGTGCTCGGCGTCATCGCACGCCTGATACTACTGCGCAATCGGATCACCCATGAATGACCTACGCCTTGCCGTAACCACCTCGACCAACGCGAGTGCTGCGACCGAAGCGGTCAGCAACAAATTGATCGCGCGCAATGTCGGCTTTCGCTACGGCGATGTGGAGGCGCTGCGTGGCGTCAGCATGGATATCCCGGAGCGCAAGGTCACCGCGTTGATCGGGCCATCGGGCTGCGGCAAGTCGACATTGCTGCGCGTATTCAATCGCATCTACGCGATCTATCCCAAACAGGTCGCCGACGGCGAAGTGCTGCTCGACGGCGAGAACATCCTGGGACCGAAATTTCCGCTCAGCCGGTTGCGCAGCAAGGTCGGCATGGTGTTCCAGAAGCCGGTGCCGTTTCCGATGTCGATCTACGAAAACGTCGCCTACGCCATCCGTCATCACGAAACATTGTCGCGCAGCGAGATGGATACGCGCGTCGAGGAAGCGCTGCAACAGGCGGCGCTGTGGACCGAGGTGAAGGACAAGCTCAAGCGCAGTGCGCTGGGGCTCTCCGGCGGCCAGCAGCAGCGCCTGTGCATCGCCCGCGCGATTGCGCTGCGCCCCGAGGTGATCCTGCTCGACGAACCGACTTCCGCACTCGACCCCATCGCCACCGGTAAGATCGAGCAGCTGGTTGCCGACCTGAAGAAGAACTACACCATCGTCATCGTCACCCACAACATGCAGCAGGCCGCGCGCTGTTCGGATTTCACCGCCTTCATGTATCTGGGTGAGTTGATCGAACACGGCGTCACTGAAAAAATGTTTACCAACCCCGGCAAGCAGCAGACCGAGGACTACATTACCGGCCGTTTCGGCTGAGGACGCCATGCACGAAACCCACGAACACATCTCCAAGCAGTACGACAGCGAATTGCACCGCCTCACCGGCGAAATCCTGCGCATGGGCGAGCTTGCCATTGCCCAGCTGTCGGCCGCCATGGACGTACTCGAACGTCGCGACAGCGCTGGTGCGCAACGCGTCGTCGCCGCCGACGATGCCATCGATGCACTCGAGCACGAAGTCAGCCATGACGTAGTGCGCCTGCTGGCGCTGCGCCAGCCGATGGCCCGCGATCTGCGCGAAATCCTGGCCTCGCTGCGCATCGCCTCGGACATCGAGCGCATCGGTGACTACGCCGCCAATGCTGCCAAGCGTTCCATCGTGCTGAACCAGTCCCCGGCAATCCCGGCAGTGGCCGCATTGGCCGCGCTCAACCGCATCGCCACCGACATGCTGCGCGAAGTACTGATCGCCTACCGCGACCGCGACGATGTGCGCGCGATGATCGTGCGTGCCCGCGACGCCGAACTCGATGCGCTCTACACCGGCCTGTTCCGCGAACTCCTCACCTACATGGCCGAAGACCCGCGCAGCATCTCGTCGGCGATCCACGTGATGTTCATCGCCAAGAACCTGGAACGCGTGGGCGACCACGCCACCAATATCGCCGAGAACATCTGGTTCATCGTGCATGGCGCGCCGGTCACGGACGAGCGTGAGAAGCGCGATTTCACTTCGGTGCTCGCGCAATAATCATGTAGGAGCGGCGTGAGCCGCGAAGCTCTGGCTCTGATGCAAAATCAAAGCAAG
>JANMUE010000521.1:0-3840 GCA_031391205.1 Lysobacterales bacterium
GAATCGTCGGGAATCGCGGCTCACGCCGCTTCCACATTGTGGGTCCGACCTGTGGTCGGTCGCTTTCGCTGGAGCGGACCGGGTCGCCAAAAAGCGTCCGACCACAGGTCGGACCCACAAAGACAGTTGCTCCTATGATTACATCCAAACAGTTACGCCGGGCATACTCGTAAGATCCACCCTCGCCTGCACGACGCAGAAACGCTGCCCGGTCGGCGCCTGCATCACCCACCAGCGCGGTCCCTGGTGATGGCGGGTGGCGCCCAACGCCTCGAGTCGGCGCACTTCGGCGTCGATGTCATCGGTTTCGATATCCAGATGCACGCGGCTTTCGTGATCGACCTGCTGCACTTCGATGCTGAGCGCATGCGGCGTGCCGTCGAGTCGCACATATTTCGGACCGTCGTCACCCAATACTCCGAGGCCGAGTGCGCCACCCCAGAAACTGGCAGCGGAATCCAGACTGTCGGTGCGGCAGTCGATGATGAAACCGGCAAGGCGGCTGCGGTGCATTGTCGTGCTCCATCGGGTCAGGAAGGTGATTGTATGCCAGAGCTATCGGCGACTCGATAAGGCGTTGAAACAAATCAAGGCGGCAGATGCGAAGGATTTTCGCCCCATCTGAGAGGCGCGCAAAGGGGCGTATAGTCCTGCTATGTAACCCTTTGCGCAACGAAGCAGATGGGCAAAAGACCAGCAGGATGCCACCTTAATTTATTTCCAGCGCCTTAGTGCCGTTGCGCTCTGCATTGCCCGGATCGAGACGCCCCATGAACCTGCCCACCATTGCCGATATCTGCGCCGCTGCGGCGCGCATCCAGCCCTATGTGCGCAATACGCCGGTGTTGAACTCCGCGGCCATCGATGCCGCCTGCGGCGCCTCGGTCTGGTTCAAATGCGAAAACCTGCAGCACATCGGCGCGTTCAAATTCCGCGGCGCCAGCAATGCGGTGTGGTCGTTGAGCGACGCTGAAGCAAGGCGTGGCGTGCTGACGCATTCCTCGGGCAATCATGGCGCTGCGCTGGGCCTGGCAGCACGTATGCGCGGCATCCCGGCACATGTGGTCGTTCCCGAGAACGCCCCTGCGATCAAGATCGCCAATATGCGCGAGACCGGAGCGCAGCTGCACTTCTGTGCGCCCAACCTCGTGGCACGGGAAAGCATGGCCGCGCAAGTCCAAGCCGACACCGGCGCAGAGATGGTGCACCCTTTCACCCACTCCAAGGTGATTGCCGGACAGGGTACGGCGGTACTGGAACTGCTGGCCGAGCGACCCGATCTAGATACGATCGTGGTGCCAGTGGGCGGTGGTGGCCTGCTCAGCGGCACGGCCATCGCCGCGCATGCCGTGCGCTCGAGTATCGACGTCTATGCGGCCGAGCCAGAAGGCGCGGCCGATGCGTTCCGTGCCATGCAAACCGGGCAGCACGAAGCCAATCCTCAGGCCGATACGATCTGCGATGGCCTGCGCACCGGCATCGGCGAGATCAATTTTTTGATCATGCAGCAAGAAACCGTGCGTGTGCTGACTGCCAGCGACACCGAAACGATTGCTGCGATGCGCCTGCTCTGGGACCGGCTGAAGTTGATCGTCGAGCCTTCTGGTGCCGTCTGCCTTGCGGCGATGTTGCGTCACGCCAATGGGATTCGCGGCCGCCGGGTCGGGGTGATCCTGAGCGGCGGCAATGTCGACCTGGATGCGCTGCCCTGGCGCACAACAACTGAGAGGCCTCTGTAAGGCAAGCGCGTCCCGCCTTCTCGATGACCCTGGGACGCGAGCAGGCGACGATGCGCTTGCTCAACAAATCGTCGAAAAACAAAACGCCCCACGAAGGGGCGCTTGTTAGCAGACGACAGGCGTTGATCTATTTGATCAGACGCAGGGTCATCGGATAGCGATAGGTCTCGCCATTGTTGGTCTTGACCGCCGCCATGATGCACAGAATCAGATTTACCAGCATGATCAACGGAAACAGCAGGAAGCCGATCAGCACCGCCATCAGTATGCCCGAAGCGAAATAACCGATCGTCACGGTGATCTGGAAATTCAGCGCCTCTTTGGCGTTGTCGGCCAGATAAGGTGACTGATCCTTCTTGATCAACCAGATCACGAGCGGCACGATGAAACCGAACAGGATGCCGGAAGCATGGGTGAGGGCGGCAATGCCCTTCTCGTCATTTCCGGAACTGGCGGGGGGTGATGGGGGCATATCAGACATGTTTTTCCTCCTGGTTGAGGCGCAAGGACGGCGCGCGCCGGAGTGATACCACGGCGCACGAATCGTCGCAATCGCGCGCGTGCCGGAAGTTACTCGGGTGCGGCCAAAGAAGCGCTGCGCGCCGGCAGCCAGCGTGCGGCAATCAGCCCGATTTCGTAGAGGATGCACATCGGAATCGCCAGCATCAATTGCGAAATCACGTCGGGCGGGGTGAGCACTGCAGCGACCACGAACGAGCCGACAATCACGTAGGAACGCGCCTCGGCAAGCTGTCTGGGTGTCACCCAGCCGAGTACGGACAGGATCACCACGGCCACCGGCACCTCGAAGCAGAACCCGAATGCGAAGAAGATCACCAGTACGAAATCCAGGTACTCGCCGATGTCGGTCATCACTGCAACACCTTCGGGTGCGATGGTCTGGAGGAAACCAAACACCGTGGGCAGCACCAGAAAGAAAGCAAACGCACAACCGCCGTAAAACAGAACAATCGAAGAAAACAGTATCGGCACTGCGAGGCGCCGCTCGTGGCGATACAGCCCTGGCGCGACAAACGCCCAGAGCTGGTAAAGCACCACCGGCATGGCAATCAACACCGCAAGGAAGAACGCCAGCTTCATCGGGATCAAAAACGGCGAGGCCACTTTGATTGCAATCATCTGCGTGCCATCGGGCATGTTGCGCAGCAAAGGACCGGCCAGCAATGCATAGAGCTTGTTGGCGAATGGCACCAGCCCCAGAAACACCAGCATCACCGCCGCAACGGCCTTGATCAATCGCGTGCGCAGCTCGATCAGATGCGCCATGAACGGCAGCTCGGCGTCGTCTTCTGCGCTCATGGGGAGTTCTTGATGTCGTCGACGACTTTGGTGACGCCGTCGCTGACCTCGGCGGCCGCTTCACGCACCGCTTCAACGGGGTTGACGTCCTGCACCGCGCTGGCGACATCTCGCATGCTGCGCTTGAGTTCGTCGGCGGCGACTTCACGCTCGAGCTCATAGCGCAGCGAATTCCAGCTGCCACGCAGCCGGCGCAGCAGAGCGCCGGCCATGCGTGCGGCCTTGGGTAAACGTTCGGGGCCAAGCACGATCAGGGCAACCACCCCGATCAGCGCCAGCTCGCTGATACCGACATCAAACATGGTCGAGTTGCGCGCGCAGCTTATTCAGCTTTTTCGCGCGTCGCTGCCTTGACTTGATCGGCCTCGGGTTTGTCGGCTTCGAGCTTGGGCTGAGTCTCACCCTCGTTCAGCGCCTTCTTGAAATCGCGCACCGCGCCACCCAGGTCGCCGCCGACATTGCGCAGCTTTTTCGTACCGAAGATCACCAGCACCACCACCAGGACGATGATCCAGTGCCAAATCGAGAAACCGCCCATGATTGCACCTCTTGAATTGCCGGAGGGTAAGGATAGCGCGCCGAGCAGGCACAGATGTGGGATGTACGTAGGAGCGGTGTGAGCCGCGAAGCTCCAGCTCTGCTTTTTACAGTCGCAGAGCAAGAGCTTCGCGGCTCATGCTGCACATGGATGTGCAAATGCCGCGGGCGCAGGGACGCGCTGGAGCGGCGGCCGCTCCTACATCGCCAGGTACACGCTACAGCGCCGTGTGCTCTTCCAACC
>JANMUE010000579.1:0-7360 GCA_031391205.1 Lysobacterales bacterium
CCTGGAGCACTGCCCCGGCCTGGCCATCCATGGCCAGGCGTTCGAATGAGCAGATGACGCTGGTGCAGTCATCGAAGCGTACTCTTGATATGCGGCAAGCAGCCGTCCCTGGAGCACTGCCCCGGCCTGGCCATCCATGGCCAGGCGTTCGAATGAGCAGATGACGCTGGTGCGTCATCTAAGCGCTCATTCGAACCCGTCTCGGAACACACCGCGGATATCAGGACCATCACTGGCGACGTTGTTCGCCGTCTGCGGATCGCTGATCGTCGCCGGTGGCAGCACCGAAGCCACGTTCGACAGCGGCGTCTCGGAACCCGGTGCCGGGATCGCGCGGAACAGGATCTGCACGGACGACTGCACCGGCAGATCGACGAGGATATCGAGCGAGCCCGAGCCGGCCGACGGACAGAACGCACCGTTCTGCGGCTCACAGTTCCAGATCGCGCCGATGAAATCGCTGCCCAGGGTGTCTTCGATGCGCGCTCCGACCACTGCCGCCGGCCCGGGATTGCTGACCGTAATCAGATAATCGATGGGCGCCCCGCCGTTGACGAAGCCGGTGCCATTGCTCTTGGTGATCCCAAGATCCGCGCTGCTGCCGCCACTGCCGGGAATCACCGACGCCTGCGCGGACGACGCGCCGAGGCCGATCACATTGCGCGCCTGCACCCGGCACTGGTACGCCACGTTGTCGCTGAGACCGGGCACGTCGATCGGCGACGCCAGGCCCACGACGACATGTGGGCCCGGCGTACAGGTCGCGGTGTAGTCGATGATCGCGCTGCCGCCATTGTCACCGGGCGCGATGAAGGCGAGCCTCGCGACGGTGGACAGCGGAATGGCGCTGATCAGCAGTGGCGCTTCCGGCGTCGTGGCGATGGCGATGCTGTAGCCGCGCGTGCCCTCGAAGCCATGGGTATCGTGGGCGACGATTGCGAAGCTGCGTATTTCGCGCGTCGTCGGCGTACCCGACAACACACCGCCGCCGTCCAGCGTGAGCCCATCCGGCAATGCGCCAACAGCGCTGAAGGTGTATGGCCCGGTGCCGCCACTGGCCAACATCTGCACCGGCCCGTAGGCGATGCCGACGCCGCCCATGCCTAGCTCAGGCGCGATGGCTATGCTGGGCGCGACCACCTGCTGCCCACCTGCGAGCGTGGTGCTGGCTGGCGCATGGGCGCTGTCACCGGCATAACTCGCCTGGATGGCGCGCGTGCCCAGCGTGCTGAACGATGTCGTGCATACCGAACTACCCGCGACGATAGGCACCGACTCGCAACCCGGTATCGCGATGAGATCGGCGCTGAAGCCGATGCTGCCGCTTGCTGTCGCCGGCACCAGGGTGGCGGTGTAACCAATGCTGGTGAACGCAGTCGCGGGATTGGTGCTGCTGGCGATCTGCATCGTTACCGACGCGCGCGGCGTGATCAGGTTCGACTCGGCCGACGGCAGGCTGTCACCGACGGCATTGCGTGCGACCACGCGGCAACTGACGGCAACCCCGTTGACCAGCGGCGCTACGGTGATCGGCGCTGCGCTTCCCACCACAGTCACCGCACCGCAGGTCGCGGCATAGCCGGTGAGCACACTGCCGCCATCATTGCCCGGTGGCGCAAAGTCGACGATCGCACTGCCGCTGCCGGCGGTCGCTGTGCCGATGATCGGTGCGCCTGGCACCGTGGGAACAAAGACCAGATGCGTGACTGTTGCCGCGGTCGAGCCGGCATAGCTGGCGTCGCCGGCATACACGGCCGTCAGTGTTTTCAGGCCGATACTGGTCGATGTCAGCGCGCACTGCCCGGTCGCGGTTGCACCGCTGCCGGTGAGGACCGCGACGCAGAACGCACTGCCGTCGCTGACCGTCACGTTGCCGCTGATCGGCGGCACCCCGCTCTGGCGGCTGACGCTTACGGTAACCGTGTAGGGTTGATTCGGTGGCGAGGGCTCGGGCGTATGCGTGCCGATCGCGGTCGTTGTGGCGAGCAGCGGCGCGGCAGTGAACAGGTGCAGGAACACATCGCTGTACTGCTGGTTGTCGGCCACCACCAGGTTGTTGGCGGCCGAACTGAACACCATGAAACCGGTGTTCGACAGCGCCTGCGTGCCACTGCTGCTGGCGGCATTGGCGCCGGCACCGACCGCGCTGATCGACAGCCGGCGAATGGTTCCCGTCTGGCGATCCTTGACAAAGGCATCGGCAAGCCCGTTGCTGTCGCCGGCAACCAGGTTGTCGTGGCCGCAGACGAAACCGATGTAGCGGCCATCAACGCTGATCGACGCCGACACACAGTCGCCACCGCTGCCCTGCGCGCCGGCGGCATTGGTGTCGACGCGCTCGATGCTGGCATTGGACAGATCCTTGACGAACACATCAGCCTGGCCGTTGCTGTCTCCTGCGACCAGGTTGCTCGCCGCGGAAACGAATGCCACGAAGCGGCCGTCGGCGCTGATTGAAGGCGCCGAACTCACCGCATCACCGGCTACTCCAGCAGCGCTGCTGCTGACGCGAAGCACGATATTGTCGCCGAGGTTCTTGACGAACACGTCGCGCACGCCATTGCTGTCGCCAACGACGAGATTGCTGGCATCCGAGGCGAACGCGACCCGGCTGCCATCTTGGCTGATCACCGCCTGCGTGCTCGGGCCATTACCGAAGACGCCGGTCGCATCACTGCTGACTACGGCGACGCTGCCGCTCTGGCGATCCTTGACGAACACGTCTTCCTGCGCATTGCTGTCACCAGTGACGAGATCGGTGTCAGTGGCACGAAACACCACCAGGAGGCCGCTGGCACTGATCGAAACTGGTCCAAGCGCCTGTCCGCTGCTGGTCTGCGCTCCCGCACTGCTCGTACTGACTCGACTGACTATGCCGGTGGCGCGTTCCCGGATGAACACATCGCTGCGTGCATTGCTGTCGCCGGCCACGAGGTTGCTGGCCGATGAACGGAACGCGATCCAGGTGCCATCGGCATTGATCGTCGCAGCATCGCTGGCCGCATTGCCTTCGATGCCCGCTGTCGACATGCTGGCGCGGAGCGTCGTTGCATTGCTGAGGTCATGCAGGAATACATCGCTGACGGTATTGGTATCGCCGGAGAGAATCGTACTGCCGACCGACGCATACACGACGAAGCGGCCATCACTGCTGATCGCTGCGTCGTTGCTGGCGCCATCGCTGCGCGCTCCCACATCGATCGCACTGGCGCGCAGGTTGGTGTTCGTCACCAGGTCGCGGACGATCACATCGCTGACGCCGTTGACGTCGCCGGGCACGAGGTTCGTCGCCGATGATTGATAGGCGATGAAGCGGCCGTTGGGGCTGATCGATGGAATCGTGCTGGCGCCGCCTGTGGCCAGAGCCCCGGTGGGCCCGACACTGACCCGGGTAACCGCGCCGCTCTGGCGGTCTTTCAGGTAAACGTCGTCCAGCGCGTTGGTATCGCCAGCGCCCAAGTCGTTCGCGGCGGTATAGAAAGTGACGTAGCGGGCGTCCGCGCTCATCGACGGGCTGTAGGCGGGCCGGTTGGGAAACACGCCCGTCGTGGTGACGCTGACCGGCGTGGGTACACCGGTCAACAGGTCCTTGTGATAGATATCGTCGTTGTTGTTGATGTCGTTGCCCACGAGATTGTTGGCCCACGACTGAAACACGATCTGGCGGCCATCGGCGGTGATCGGCGCAGTGCCGGCGCTGTATCGGTTGCCGATGACGCCCGCTGCATTGGTGCTGACCAGCGTCAGCTTGCGCGTCAGGCGATCCTTCACGAACACGTCCGACATGTTGTTGTCGTCACCGGGCGCCAGGTTGAATGCCTGCGAGGCGAAGGAAACGTAACGGCCGTCGGGGCTGAGGAAGGGCTGGTGGCTGCGGAAATCGCCGGCCTCGTCGCTGCTGGTGCTGCTGACCAGATCAACGGCGCCGGTGAGCAGGTCCTTGACGTAGATCGGCTGCTGGGCGGGTGCGTTCGGAATCAGCACGCTGCCGGTGCTGATGGCGACGTAGCGTCCATCGGCGCTGAGCGCAGTGTTCAAGGCGACCGTGAAGGGGCTTGAACTGGTCTGTGCCCCGCTGGCAGTCGTGGTCGCACGCACGATGCTGCCGGTGACCAGATCCTTGACGAACGCATCCTCGCTGCCGTTGGTGTCGCCGAGCACCAGATTGCTGGCCGCCGTGGCGAACGACACATAACGGCCATTGGCGCTGATTGCCGGATTCCGGGACAGGGCATTGGCCTGCACGCCCTGGCTGCTGGTGCTGACACGGCGCACGGCACCGGTTTTCAGATCGCGCACGAAGATGTCGGCCACGCCGTTGGTATCGTCATTGACCAGTCGTGTTGCCGCCGAACTGAACACCAGCATGCGTCCGTCCGCGCTGAAGGCGAGCGGCACGGAGGCCGATGCGCCGTCGCTGTCGACATAGCTGCCGCGCGCCTCCGACACCAGTTGCGGGTAGCTGGGCGCCACCACATTCTGGCTGACGGGGACCGTGCTCGCGGCGGGATAGTTCGCATCGCCGGGCCAGCTCGCGACCAGACTGCGGATACCGACCGTGCTGCCCTGCCACAGGCAGTCGCTGGCCGGCAGCACGATCTGGCAACTGTCGACACCATCGCTGATGGTGACCGTGCCGGTGGGCTGCGGCGTAGCGAGGAAGGGCGCGACATCAAGATCGATGGTCACGCTAACCCCCTGGCCAACTCGGCTGGTGCTGGGCTGATTGCGCGCGATGGTAAAACTGCGCACCGTCTGCGCCGCGGTGCCGGCACTCCCCGCCCAGATGCCCTGGGTCAGGTACTGCGCGGTCAATGTCCTCATGCCAACACGCGGCGGCGCCAGCGTGCACTGGCCGATCTCGCCGGCAGTGCCGGCAAGATCGATCGTGCAGGCCGCGGTCAGTGGATCGCCGGCAGGACCGTCGCGGACTTCGACACGGCCAGGCGGATGCCCGCCCTGGTCCGGTGTTTCGCGCACCGCAACCTGTATGACGACAGATTCGAACGGTACCGATGTGCTCGGCACATTGCTGATGATCGTGGACGTGGTCGAGCGCCCGACGACGACCTCGTGCGTGAAGCTGGCCGACGTCGTCGCAAGCGCACCATCGCCCGAATAGCACAGCTGCATGTTCTTGCTGCCGCTGCTGTTGAAGCGCAGCTGGCAGGCATGCGCGGGCAGCTCCAGCGTGCATTGATGCGCGGGATCGTTGGGCGGCGACGCGCAGTCGGGCGCATCCTTGAGCACGACGCTGCCGGTCGCCGCCGCGGCGGGATCGCCAGCCGGTGCCGCCAGCGCCCAGGAGAAATCGACCAGGGCGCCGATCGCAGACGGCGCCGGTGCATGCGTGATCGCGCCGAACTGCAGCGTACCGGAGGTGATGTGGGCCTCCGTATCGCTGCTGCCGTCGAAACCACCGTAGCCCAGATACTCCGCAGTCAGCGTCCGGTTGCCGCTGCGCAGCGGCGTCAACACGCACTCGCCGGTCTCGTTCGGTGTGCCGGCCAATGTGAAGCTGCAGTAGGCGGTGCCGGGATCATGGCGCTCGCCATCGCGGACCTCGACTACGCCGAGCGGCGCGCCGGCGATCGGATTGCCGACGGCCTTGGCGATGTTGACGCGCACGGTGAAAGGCTGCGACAGAGCACTGGCATCAGGCAGATCGGACTCGATCGTGGTCACCGTGTTGGCGCCGGGACTCAGGTACCAGTTCACCGCCGGATTGAAACGCATGCGCGAGAAGTAGATGCCCCAGTTCAGCGTGTTGATCCTGAAGGATCCGACGGTGGACGTGGCGAATGTGGTGTTGTTGTCGAAACGCATCGACATCTGGCAGGTCTCGGTCTGCGGATCGATCTCCCTGCCGACATAGATCAGGCGCGAGCGATAGTCGTCGCCGGTGCCCTGAATGCCGTCCAGTCCGCTGCGCGCGAGCCGCAGCGTGGTGACATCGTCGTGCTGCAGATGACGCTGCACTTCATCGGCGGACGTACCCTGCTGCATCACCGCCTCGGCATCGACAAAGCCTAGCGCGGCCAGCACCTGGCGATCGCCATTGGCCGCGAACAGATGAGCGCCCGGCAGGAAGTTCAGTGCGCGCGCCATCGTCGTCAAATCCACGATCGCCGGCTGGATGCCGACATTGTTGACGCCGCGCTGATACCAGTGCAGGTTGATGTCATCGCCGCGTACGTCATCGGCCGAGCCATGCAGGCCATCGGTGCCGGCGTTCTGCTCGAACAGGTTGTTGGCACCATCAGCACTCTTGGTACCATCGAACTGCGGCATCGGCAGGCCCGCCTCGTCCGCATGATTGGTATGCCCCAGGCCATGCAGATGCAACATTTCGTGCAGCAGCACCGATTCGAAATCGTATTGACCGGCCGGCAGATCGGTCGCCGCGCCCAACGCATACGTGTGATCCGGCAGCGAGCGGAAGCGGTTGATCGTCGCGATCACCTTCTTCAACGCGGGCTCGGCCTGGATCGCCAGCGGCTCGTTGGCGCCGACATCAAGGCAGACCTTGATCGGGCCGATCTCGCCGCCGGCGCCCTCGAAGTTGCGCATGTGCGTGCGCTTGTCCGGAATGTCTTCGGTGACGGAAATATAGCTGCCGGCCTGCGCGGCGGAAGCGATCAGCAACGAAGCGAGGAACGATGATGCGAGCGGGGCGGGACGCATCATGGCTGTGCTCCTGCGATCTTCTCGGCTTCGGCGCGCAGTGCCAGTGCCTGCAATGCCGCGACCGTGCGGCTGAGCCGACCCAACGCCTCGATCTGTGGAAACTGCTCCGCCTCATCATGCAGACCGTACCAATCGGCACGTTCCTGTTTGCTGCCGATGCGCCACACCAGCGCGAAGCGATCGGCGTCGACGATTGCCATCGTGGCCGCCGCACCATCCTTGCGGCGTTGGGCCTGCCTGGTGCGTACGTCGGCATGCGTCTTTGCCGCGTCGAAACCGCCCAGCGCATCGATCTGCTGGCGCAGTGCCTGCCATTGCGCAGGCTCGAGCCGCAGCTGGTAGTCGCCGGCATCACGGTAGAAGACCGGGCGATGCAGGACCACGCAGCCATCGTCATGTACGCGCACGATCAGTTGCCGGTCCTTCGCCACGACGGCTTCGCCGGCGGTCACTGTCAGCGTCAACAGCGGGTCCCCGCCGCATGGCGTCGACGCCGACGCCAACAACGGCGCGAGCAACAAAGTGCAGAGCAGCAGGCTATGCGCCAACGGCGGCGCAGGCGATCGAGAGAAATCCAACATGGTGATGTCCCCAGTGCGACTGAATGAGTGCTCCGTCTAGACGGAGTGGCCTATCCAGGTAATCGCAAAGGAAGGGGGCGACCTATCATGCA
>JANMUE010000591.1:0-2679 GCA_031391205.1 Lysobacterales bacterium
CGCCTGCCCGAAATAGCCCGACGGATGCGCCAGACTGGCTTGACGGCTTTTCAATTTATCATTTCCGTAGACAAGGCCCGGTTTGTCCAGTCGTTTCCGCAATCGCTCAGTTGCGCAATTGAGCTGGAACAACACTTTCAGTTCGTCGGAACAATTCCATCCGAGAAAATCCAGTCAGTGTATGAGCGCGTGGATGCCGTAATGAATATCAGCGATCTGGAAAGTTTCTCCAACAATTATATGGAAGCATGGAAAGCCGGACTGCCGTTGATTTGCAGTGACCGAGATTTCGCCAAGTCGATCTGCCGGGAGTCTGCCGTCTACATTGATCCTCATGATGAACCGGCGGCGGCGCGCAGAATAATAGAGCTGATCAATGACCGCAGTCTGCAGCGGCGTTTAGCGCTTGCGGGCAAGAAGTATTTATCGGAGTTACCAACCCTTGAAGAAAAATTCATGAAGACCATGAATATTCTGGTACAGGTATGATATGCGCGGTTTCCTAGTTGTAAGTTACGAAATGATTCAGCGCGTGCTTTTTTCACTGCCGCGATATCGGACGCTGAATGCGATAAAAGCGTTATTCCTGAAAGCCTTCGGTGCAAGAATCGGAAGGAGGGCCGTTTTTTATCCGGGTGTCTGGATCTCTCCGCCGTATAACCTGGAGGTTGGCGATGACGTTGACTTTGCGCTTGATGTAATTGTGATCACAAGCGGCACCGTTAAGATTGGTTCGAGAGTACTTATCGGCTATCGAACCCAAATAAATTCAAGCAATCATGCAATTCCGCCACCTCCTGGCAGAATATTTGGCAGTGCGGCTGATAAACGTCCGGTGGTCATTGAGGACGATGTGTGGATTGGTGGCAACTGCATGATCATGGCCGGTGTAAGAATCGGCGAAGGCGCGGTAGTGGCGGGAGGTGCCGTGGTTACCAAAGATGTTGAGCCTTATTCTATTGTGGGTGGCTGCCCTGCCCGGCTGATTAGGTACCGACGCTAGCCCTTGGGTCAGCAATCCAACTGCGGGGATGGGTAAATCCAACAATGTGTGGCATAGCCGGCTTTCAAGGGGAATTTGACGCATCACTGCTGCCGCAGATGAGCAGCGCACTGTCCAATCGTGGCCCTGATCATCAGGCGCATTGGCATGATGTGCAGAAGAGTATCGGGCTGGTACATGCCCGCCTGTCGATTATCGATTTGTCAGCACGTAGCAATCAGCCACTATGGGATAGCACTGGCCGCTATTGCATTGTCTTCAACGGCGAAATCTACAACTACCGTGAGCTGCGCAATGAGTTGATTCAACAGGGCTGCCCCTTCAGGTCGGACGGCGATGGTGAAGTAATCCTATACGGCTATATTCGCGACGGAATCGACTCATTCAAACGTTTGAATGGTATCTATGCATTTTCGATTTGGGACAACGTCAGCGAAGAATTGCTGGTGGTGCGCGATCCATTTGGGGTTAAGCCGTTGTACTACGCGCAAACACGCAAGGGCTTCCTCTTCGCCAGTGAAATCAAGGCGCTGTTGTGCTGCCGGGACATTCCGCGCGATCTCGACCACACCGCACTGTGGCAAGCGCTCACTTATTTATGGGTCCCGGGGCCGAGGACCACATTATCCGCCGTGCGTAAACTGGAGTCCGGTAGTTATTTGCGGGTCAAGCAGCGGAAAGTCATTGAACAACGCCGCTTTGCCGAATATCCGAGCTTTGAACCAACCTTCCAAGGCTCACTCGCAGCGGGAGTGAGCCAGACAAAGCATTTGCTTGAGCAGGCGGTGCGACGACAACTCGTGGCAGATGTACCGGTTGGCGCGTTTCTGTCGGGCGGCGTCGATTCGAGTGCGATCTGCCACTTCGCGGCTAAAGCGCTCGATAAGCAATTGCAGTGCTTTACCATTGAGTTGCAGGGCGGGGAATCAGAGGGCATGGCCGACGATTTATACTTCGCCAAACTCATGGCCAAGCGTCTAGGCGTACCGCTTGAGGTGGTGAAAGTCACACCCGACATCGTTCACGATTTGCCACGTATGCTATTCGCACTCGATGAACCACAAGCCGATCCCGCGCCCGTCAATGCGATGTACATTGCCGAGCGGGCGCGCGCCATGAACATCAAGGTGTTGCTGTCAGGCGCGGGCGGTGACGATCTATTTTCGGGTTATCGACGTCACTATGCTTTGCTGCAAGAACGTCTGTGGTCATGGCTTCCCTCTTCTGGCAGAAGCTTATTGCGCAATGCAACCGCGGCCTTGCCGCAAGGTTCGCAACTCACGCGGCGTATTGCCAAGGCATTTGGATATGCGCATCTTCCCGCCATCGAGCGCCTCATTAGTTATTTTTTCTGGATCAAGCCACAACAAAGTCTCGCACTCTTCAATCCGGATATTCGCGTGAAATTGGCCACCAGTGATATTGCCGCGCCACTGCGCGCCACACTTGCGGATGGCGTCGCTGGCTCTGAGCCGCTGAATCAGATGCTGTATCTCGAACAGAAGTATTTTCTGCTCGATCATAATTTCAACTACACCGATAAAACCTCGATGGCCGCTGGCGTTGAAGTGCGCGTGCCATTTCTCGATCCCGATTTAGTAGCATTTGCCAACCGCCTGCCCCCAAACTGGAAGTATCATGGCCGCGAAGGCAAATGGATTCTGAAAAAGGCGCTG
>JANMUE010000184.1:0-44939 GCA_031391205.1 Lysobacterales bacterium
GGGTGGGTGACCTTGTTTTGGGGCGCGCTCGCAATTGGTTCGGCTTTGTGTAATTTTTGTTGGGGTTCTTTTGATGGCCGGTCTCGTTGGGTGGGTGAAACCAACATTTCCCTATTTTTTTTACAATGGTGGGTTGCACCCACCCTACGCGACCGGCCTTCAATCGCTCCCCTCGACAAATTCCACATTGCCGATCCAGTTGCGTGCGCGCCGCTCAAGACGGTCACCCTCGCCTTCCCCATCGAAGGTCGCCGACGTATGCCGCAGCAACGACGCGGCCAAACCCTCGAACGCATTCACGCTGACCACCGCATACAGCCGTCCATCGATGCGGCTGGTAGCCACCGGCACCACGCCACATTGCGAACAGACATGAAACTCCGCGGTCTTTGTGCCGAACCTGTACCGCGACACCCGTGACGCATCTTTGACCACCACCTTGAGCGCGCCGCCGGGGCATGCCGTCCATACGCCACCATGCTTCACACAGAACGTGCAGGTGCAGGCGCGCGCCGGAATCTCTGAAGGATCGGGTTCCCAGGTCAGCGTAAAGCGGATGTTCGCGCAGTGACAGCTTCCGGTGATCAACATCAGGCACCTCGAACGAAGGGACGCGGGCAGGTCGGGGAATGATGCTGATGCATCGTGTCGCTGAGTGACAGTGTGAAATCGGCCCAGACGAGTGCGCTGTTTTCGATTTGTCAGTTGCGGATGACCGATCCAATCGTCTCTGCAGACGACGGTGCCGTGGGCTCGGGATGTGCGTAGGGTGGGTGCAACCCGCCATTCCGAAATGATTTGACAATGGTGGGTTGCACCCACCCTACGTTCGCTGTGCCTATGGCACTCGATGCAAAGTGACCAGCGTTCCATATTCCCAGGTCAACGTATCACCGTTGTAGTGCTTCAGCTCGATCGTTTCATCCCAGGGCTCCTTGTTCATCAATCCTGGCGAGTGATGCACGATCAGCGTGTTTCCTTTCAGCGTGTAGGTCGTCTGGGTCACTCTGCCGTTGTAGCGCGCGAAGGTCATGTCGGGCTTTGCAAACGTCCACCTGCTGGTGAATCGATCGGCTGTCTCGCTGTCCATCCACGTGCCCTGCAGTTGATCTTCGCTGATCACCGCGGCGACAACGCCAGGCTCGTCGCCGCGGGTCGCAGATTCGGAAGCGTCACTCTTGGCTGGCAATAACGCAGTCATTCCTATGCCGGCAATCAAGAGCAACAGACTACGGAGCGCGTATTGGACGCGCGTCCGCGGTTTTGTTTGGGTCATACGTTGTTGATCCGTCTGCGGCTCAGGCGCGTTCGCCTCAGGCGCTGTGCCTGCGTGCAAACAACAACCCCAGCATGCCAGCTGCCAATGCCAGGCCGAGCAGGGTCCAGCGCGTCAACAGTGGAATGGCCCTGGCCGCTCCTTGCCCGGAAGAGAGCACGCTGCCATCCGGTGCACAGTCGGTCGGGGCGGAAACGTTGCCAATCACAGCGGCGACATTCACATTGCCATCGTCGCTGAGCAACGCATTGGGCACGACGACGGTCACGCTGTCCGGCCCATAGGTGACATTCAATCCACCCAACACCACGTTGTCGGAAACGCGTCGCAGCTCTGCAGTCTTGGTTTCCGGGAAATTGATTTCGAATTCCGGTCCGAAGTTCATCGGCGGGCTGGGGCAGAAGGTTGTAATGGCGTTGCTGGGATTGCCTGTCGCACCGTTCTGGTCGGCGTCGACATCGATGATACCGACCACCTCATTGCCGCTGCCGTTGCCGGGTGGCGGCAGGATCGCGCCCGCAAAGCTCAGCACGAGTGTCAGATTGGTGCCGTCGTTGGATGCCGAGAACCCGTCAAGATCAGGGCCAGGATTGAAATTGTCGCCTACCGGATCGCTGACACTGCCGACAATCGACCCGTTCGGCACTTTGGGCGCCTGCGTATTCGGCACCGTCCAGGCGGCGGAAACCGACAGGGGCAGCAGCAGCGCTGCCATCAGAAAAGTCTTGGTGTTCATGCGGCAAATTCCTTGGTGTCAGGGCGGACGCAGGCTATCGCAATGTGTGGTCAGTGTGAAGGCGTGCGACGGTGCCACGCATTGCAGTACTGTGGTTCGCAGGCGTCGAGCACCATCGAGTGTTTCCCTCAGCTTAGCCCTCGGGAGATGAGATTCACTCTCGCAGCGGCAATGATCCCGCAGGGTATTGTTTGCCGATCCCGACTTTCCTTTCCTGCGCTACTCGATCATCGCGCGTTGCCTGATCAATGACTTCGCTCCCACCGTTCGCTACCTTGCCCTATCGGTCGACGCTGAGTTTCGCGCTTGTTGTCGACCGCTGCTCCCGCCAAGGAATGTCATGCACGAATGCACACCATTACACGCTCGTAAACCTGCGCTGCGCGGCCTGATCAACGCCACCATGGTGATCGCCGCGGCGCTGCTGACCGGCTGCAGCAATGAGACCGCTATCAAGGCCATCGTCGCCCAGACCGATGCCTTCTGTGCGACGCATCCAGTGCCGCCGCTGCCAGCGCCGGTCACAGCAGGCAGCGTTTACGTCGCTGCCGGTGCCCTCACCCAGTCATGGCACTATTGGATTCCACAGCGGCTGCTGCAGAAAGGCTTCACCGAAGTGGAGAGTGCCGCATCGATCGCGCCCTATGTCCAGGGCAACGGCAACTACCTGCGCTTTCGCATTGCCGATGCCGCCGACCCCGGATGTGCCGGCCAGCGCGCCCTCGCGGCAGCGCTCCCGCCCCATGAATGGCAGACCATGCAGCGCCGCCTGGCCGATCAAGGGCTGCGCCCGGATCAGTGCCTGGCGATCGAGCGTGTGCCCGCGCGTCGCAGTCCCTACTGGATAGAAGTCTGGGACGCCAATGCTTCCCTTGCGGAGGTGGGTCTGGGTGTCCCGGTCGAGCGTCATCGCCGTCGCTATGTGCTGACTGACGCCAGCAGCGGTCGCGTCATGCACGAGCATCACTCCGAACACGGTTTCGTGTACAGCTCGATGTCGGTGCCGTTCGGCTGTCTGCGACTTGCCGAATGGAAGGCATTTACCGATGACGTAGTGATCGGCGCCGGTGCCGATTCGGCGATCGCCAAGGGTCCTGAAATGATCGAGGCACCGCCGGTGCTTGTTGTACAACGATCCGATCCGGCGATCGAATCGGTTGTCGACCTTGGTCGCACCACCATCGACGGTAAGGCGCTGTCGGATCGCCGCAAGCAATCGACCGGCTCTGCCGTGCCGGGCTTTCAGATACTGGAAGGCGACAGCAGCAAGCTCCATGAAACCAGTCCCGGTTGGCCACGCTATCTGCAACTGGTCGTGGATGGCACATACCGGCGCGTGCGACTGGCATGGCTGGAGGGAAATCCGCACGGCGTGCATGACCGCCCGGTGCGCATGTTCGATCTGGGCGATCGCATCGGCGTCCTCTCGGTGACGCGACGCCTTGCGCCGGAAATACGCGGCGCGATCGACCTGTCCTGGGCCGAGCTGTCGCGCGACACCGGCTTGCCACTGTTGCGCGCCGACGCAGCCGTTGCCATCGATCCCGACTCGAACGTGGCGTCCCTGACTCTGGTCGAGCACGTGCAACGCAGCGCCGACGAATTGCGCTTCAGCGTCACCGAAGTCGGCGTCAACCGGCAGCCAGGCACCAACTCCGACTTCATTCTGTTGCGTAAGACGAAGTATCGCTGGCACCTAGTCGACCAGGGTTCCTCTGAATAGGTCCGGAGCCGCGATAGCCCCCTGAGTCAGTGGCGAAAAACCCGAGGTTGACCAGCTTCGCTGTTGAGAGCGACCAGCTACCGCTGTTAAAAACGACCGGCTCCGCCGTTGAAAACCAGGGTATGGCAAGCACTAAGCTGTGGAGCGAAGTCGAAGTGGTGACTTACTCAGAACGTTCCTAGGTTCGGATCGTCGCTGCGACCAGAGCGGTAACGACTGCGGCGCCCAGCCAGACGCCGATGCGCTTGAGCAATGCAGTATCCAGTGTTCCCTTCGCAGCCGTCTGGCTACGACTGAAGCCCACGACGAATGCATGCGCGGGAAGCGCGATCACGAGCAGTGTTCCGATCACCAGTTCGAAGGTGCCAGCAGTCGTCGACGGCCCGAACCGCGACCACAGCAATGGCCAGACCATGGCCGAGAAGATGCCCGCAAGCGCAGCCGTCACTGGTGTGGGTGTGATGTTCATCGGGTCCCCGCGTTGAAGTGGGCAGAGTAACCAAACTTCGGGCGCAATGTGGCCAGCGCTTGCTTAAGTGCAAAACGCGTTGGAAGCAGGCTGGATGTGAGCGCGGCGAACCCCAGCGGCGCTACGCCTCTGCTGGGGTTCGCTGCGCTCACATCCAGCCTACAGCTCGCGCAGCTTGATTTCTGTCCGCTGCCAGCTTTCGTATTCGTCGATCGACGAAATGACCCAGCGTTCGTCCTGGTGCCAATGAACAACGTAGCCGATGCCGCGGCCGATGCCCTTGTGCAGATATATATGACAGCTGTCGTCCAGCACACGAACCAGCTCCGGACGCAGAAACGCGATCTGCAGCGGAAAATCCTCAGTGATCTGTGTCCAACGGTAGCGATGCCCCTTCGCGCCACCTCCATTGCGCCGCGTCGTGATCAACTCGATGCCTGCTGCAAGTATCACGCGATAGTCATCGTCGCTGTAAGCGAGCAGCCGCTCACGCGCCGAGTCCGCGCTGGCCGCGCTCGCAGCCAGAAAGGGTGCCATAGCCTCCAGATCCGACCGTTCCTTTGGCGACATGTCGCGCAGAACCGGAATGCGCTTTCGAGACTTGTCGAAAGCGTTGCGATATTCAGTAATGCGCTCCGTGCGCACCTCAGGCAGCAAATTGCGCCATTCGGTCAGCGCCTTTTCATCGGGCCGTATCATGAACTCGAAGTACTCGTTGATCTCGGCATCGGTGACCAGCCGATTGTGCGACAGCGCCTCGGCTTCTTCCGCAGCGGCGGTCTCTGCGTCGGCATGCGGAAATGCCACACCGTGGTCATTTGCCCAGGCGACTCCAGCCAGCCAAAGTGCGCACAACGCCAGTCTCGTTTTCATGGTCAGTCGTTCCAGGCAGTAGCAGAAGATGACGCTGAATGACCGTAGGGCGCAATAACCGAAGGGCATTGCGCCGAACAAGTCGCCGAGCTACCCAATGGTACCGAGTTAAAGCCGGCGCAATGCCCTTCGGTTATAGCGCCCTACGATCTTGATGGTCAATTTCAGCCAGCCGATCCAGAGCCGCGTCGACCGCAATTCGATTGGCGCTCTGCATGGCGTGCAGAACCGTTGGCAATTCCGGGTCGGTGAAAATGCGGGCATGCCAGTGGGCGTAGTCCGCATGCACGCTGGCGGCGGTGGCGACCAGGTCGTCGTAGTGCGTCCAGATGATGAAGCGTGCGTAGGGAATATCCTGCTGCCGCGGCACCGCTTCGCTGATCACCACGACGCCGCACAGCAGCGCCGGCAGCACGCGCAGTTCCTCCAGCGTGTCGTGATGATCGCTGCGCCGCACGTTGACCAGAATGCGGCATTGGCGCAGCGCCTGCCGTAGGTTTTCCGGCTCAAAGCAGCGCCTACGATTGCGGATCGGCAGCCCCGCGGTGTGGGCACGATAGAGGAATTGGCGGCGGCGTCCTTCATCGGGGTCACTGAACATCGTCATCAGCGCGCTGCTGCGCTCGTCCGCGGAGAAATCCGATGCGAACAGCAGCGGTGCGATGCCGACAACGCGCTGCAGATAGGTCTCGAATCCGCCCGCGGCAGCGAGATGGGCGATGTTGGCCTGGCTGTATTCGATCACCTGATCAAAGCTGCGCAACGCGTCCAGATGCAGCACACGCGCCAGATAATGCCCCGGCGCATGCAACAGCGCAGTCTGCGACCGTGGCGCACCGTCGCTGTCGCCGCCACCGGGCTTGACCAGCGTGTGTTCGATCTGGAAGCCGATACGTCGCGCCGGCCCGGTGGCGCCGGGCTCGATCGGATAGTCGCCGAACACCAGATGCAACGATACGGGGCGCGTCCGCAGCGCATCACGGAACAGCGCCACGCAGTAGCCGTAATAGGCGCGGACGTAGATCAGATGGCGCGGATTCCAAGTGATCAGGCTCGCGCCGACGCGTTCGGTGGTCAGCGCGCGCCGGTCACGCCAGTCACGCAATGCGAACCAGCTGCGTTTGATCTTGTGCAGAACCGTCATCACGTAGGCTTATTCACAGACTTCGGAGTTCCAGCATCCGCTACCGCGACGCTAAATGCCAGCGGGCAGCGCGGGTGGCTGTGATAGGTAGTGTCTGAGTTTGAAATACTGGTGACGAAGTCCTTCTCCCACAGAGCGGGAGAAGGTGGTCCGCAGGACCGGATGAGGGAAGCGTTCGACAGCGTCGCCGCGCCGCTGTTCGCAAACACTAAGCAGGATGGCACGTTTCCCTCACCCTAACCCTCTCCCGCGAGCGGGAGAGGGGATCATGCACTCGGCGGAATACGGTGAATTTCGAACTGATTTGCATCCGGTGATGGCATTGCGTGCAACCCGCGCGCAAGATACCTAGACTCGCGGCCATGCTGTCCTCTTCCGGCCCGAACTGCGCTGCCCCGATCCCGACCGATGTCGTGATCGACGTCTGTGTGTGCACGTTCCAGCGTACGGATTCGCTGCATTGTCTGCTGGCCTCTCTGGCCGCGCAGCGCGCTGCGCCACGATTCCGCGTCGTGATTGCCGATAATCACCCATCACCCATCGAGGCTGGGCGCATCGCGCATTGGGCCGAGTCGCTAGCGCTGCAAGTCGCGTACGTGCACGCGCCGGCGGGCAATATCTCGATCGCCCGCAACGCCTGCCTCGAGCAAGCGAGCGCCGAATTCATCGCCTTCATCGATGACGATGAGGTCGCCAGCCCGGACTGGTTGGCGCTGCTGGCGCATGCGATGCAGGATGCCGACGTCGTGTTCGGCCCGGCCCTGGCGCATTACGACGCCGGTATGCCGGCCTGGATCCGCCAAGGCGATTTTTATTCAAAGGTGCCGGCGCAGCGCCGCGATGGCAGCTGCGACACGGGCCATACCGCCAATGTTCTGATCCGGCGCCGCTGTATCGGCGCGCTTCGATTCGACCCGGCGCTGGGGCGCAGCGGTGGTGAAGACACGCTGTTCTTCGCCCTGCTCAAACAGAATGGTGCCCGGCTGCGCTACTGCGCCTCGGCGCCCGTATACGAATCGATCGACGCCGCCCGCGCCCGATTCTCATGGTTATGCCTGCGCGCCTACGCCTCCGGACAGGCGCATGCGCGTGTGCTGCGTTTCAGCCGCAGTCGCCGCATCACGCAGGCGCCGCTGGCCGCACTGAAGGTGCTGTATTGCGCGATCGCGACGCTTTCGACCTGCTGGTCCGCGATTCGCTGGCGGCGCAACGCGTTGCGCGCCTGCCTGCACACCGGCGTCTTGACCACGCTGCTCGGCGCCCGCGATCTCGAACTCTACGGCAGTGGAACGCAGGAACGTTGGGCGCAATAACCGAAGGGCATTGCGCCGAAAGAATTGCCCACAACCCGGTTGTGTCCAATGCTCAAAGCGGCGCTGCAGTGCGATCACATGGAAAGTGGTTTGCCGGTGCTCTTTACCGCGGCCCACTCGAGTTCGTCTGGAAAGCTGTCCACCAGGTAACGCAGTGGATTCTCAGACGTGCTTTGGAGATGCCTGCCGCACAGCTCCAGCATCTGCGACCAGTCGATCAGAACGGCCTCTCGTGCATCATCGTCGCCCTGGCGCCCGAGCACCACCAGATCCGACTTCGGCAGCATGGCGCGCACTCCCTCGGACCAGGCGCACCAACTGCGCAACGCATTGTCTCCCGCTGGGCTTCGCATCATCGCGAACTTGGCGACATGAATGTCTTCACCGATCTTTTCGAAGTATTGTTCCAGTGCCAGGGTCTGACCGTCATAGGTACTGGCAAGATTGAAGCGCATGAGATCGCCGGCGCGCGACGCGGCCGCACCGCTTACCTTGTACTCCTGCCATTGCCCGTCGACACGCGTACACAACGATGCGGACAGCGGCCAGGGTTTGGATTGCAGGCAGCGCATGGCTTCTTCTATCAGCGCGCTTACCGCAGCCTCGGAACGCACATCCGCGGCGAGCAGAATGCCGCGATTGACGGCGATGCAGACGACCGAATCCTTGAACGGCAGTTGGTCGATGACCTTGTCCACCAGCAGCAGCGACTCCTCATAAGAAGCTTCGGATCGAAGCTGATACACGCCGGCGGGCAATGCCTCCCATTGCGCCGTGGGGAGCGCGCGCAGGTTCTGGAGGGCATGCTGCAGGACTGTCTCCGGCGACTGACCCCAGATCTCCATGCGCTCGCGGCTGATCAGTGCCATTTGCTCTCCGAAATCGTAGACCAGTCGGATGTGCATATCGCCGAGCCAGGGCCAGGCCGCCATTTCCGGGAGGGCGTTGCCGCCGGCACGCGTATCAATGGCAAGCACAGTGTGGTCGAAACGAGAGCGCAGTACTGCATGAATGCCCTTGGCCGCCAGCGCCCAGAGTTTGGGAATCTCCTGCATCGAGGCACGTCCCATTCCCTGATACTTCTGCAGCAGGGATGGTCGATGAGCGCGTGCGGCCTGTGCATACTCCAGGTAGATATTGGCCAGGAAGATGGTGGTGCCTTCCACTTCGTTCTTCAACGCGCTTTGCGCGGCATCGTAGCGCCAGCCGCGGTTACCCTGACGCTCGAAATGGACGAGCATCCGGTTCGCCAGATCCTGCATTCTCGGCTTGAAACCCAGCAGCTCGCGCAGTGACATCGTAGTCCCCTGATGAAAATGCGAAAGCTACACCGAAAGGGCATCGCCAAGAAGGTGGTCACGAAATCAGGCGGCGCTACCCCGACGTGAACCCGGCTTCTGAGAGGAATCTTCCAACGGTGATTCCGAGGTCGGGCGCCTTGAGGATGTCGCTGTGACCTGCCCCGGTAAATGGCACGGCTTCCTGATCGTAGCCAATGGCGTTCGGCGGCGAAACGAGCTTGTCATTGGTGCCGTAGATCGATCGCAGCACGCATGACTCAGGCACCCTGCTCTGTACCCATTCCGCCCACTGCGCTTTCAACTCCGCAACGAAACCGGATCGGGAAGACAGCTCATCCACCTGGCTGGAGTTGAAGCCGGGAAACTGTTTGAGGATCCATGCCAAGTCGGCACCATCATGCGGGGAGGCGATGAACGTGATCTGTTTGATGCGTTGATCCACCGGCCGCAGGTGCAGGCGTTGCGTAGTCAAGAATTTGCGAACCACCAGCCCGCCCATGCTATGGACAACCACCGCGACGCGTTGCGCTTCGACATAGTTGCGAAACCAGTTGTCGAAGTTCTTTGCCACGAAGTAGATCGACGGCGAGTGCTTCAGCCAACCTGTCGGGTATTCGTAGACATGTGTCTTGCATCGAAACCGCGCCGCCAGTCGCTCGGGCAGATCGCCGAAGGTCGCCGCGCCGCCCGTCCAACCGTGAATGAAGGCGATTGCCTGGTTGGACGGCTCGCTCACGCGGATTTGTATCGTCCTCTTGTACTCGGCGTTCACGCTACTCACTTGATGCGCATGCAGGAACTCCCGAAGCGCCTCCAGTTCTGGCGGCAAAGTTCCTTCTTTGTCGCGCGCGTAGTCGTCCAGGAACGTACGGACTGCCTCCTCGGGCATCTCGACCTCGACGATGACGCATCCTCGCGTGATCCGGACGTTCCGCATCTCGTCGACCGGCCAACCGGTGACGCCTGCCAGTCCTTGGAAGAATGCACGCTTCTCAGGCTCGCCAAAGTCCTCAAACGAACGCTCCATCACCACGCGCAGTTTCGCCGTGGGAACCGCCGTTGCCGTATCCATCTACACGCTCCTGATGATCTGCGCTGCCAATGGGTGACATCCACTGCTGCTGCGAAAACACAAAGGACGATGTATTTCGAACCTGGAGGTTCACTTCCGTTTGCATCCGCGCAGTCGTAATTCTTCTGCGTATTGCGGACTTGTGCAAAGAGAGCGCCGACATTGCGTGACCTCTCGCTGCGGGCAAGCCGCCAGACGCGTTATCCAGTCGTCTTAAGCATTCATCACATGCACCTCCGTGCTTTTCGACGCCCCGCCATTCTTGCGGATCGCAAACACGTCGCGGTTTTCGGCGACGTGAAGTGACCAGGTGGGGTCGATTTCGTGCAGCGCGGTCTTGGTCTGGATGGCGAAGGCCTGGTAGTTGGTGGACGCGGCGAGGATGTGCAGCTCGCAGGTGCCCGAGCCAGTACCGTTCTTCATGAAGGCGAAGACGTCGCGGTTGTGCGCGATGTCGAATGACCACTTGTCATCGGTCATAGGCAGCGCGGTCTTGGTCTGTGTCACGAACACCTGGTAGGCGTGCTCCGCGGAAAGGATATGCAGCTCGGTCGTGTTGGAACCGGTGCCGCTTTTCTTGATCGCCACCACGTCGCGGTTGTGGGCGATCGCGAACGCCCAGGTGTGATCGGTGGGGCCCAGCGCCGATTTGACCTGCGCGACGAACTTCCGATAATTGTGTGCAGCCGACAGGATATGGATCTCGGTGGTCCCTGAGCCATTGTTGTTCTTGCAGATCGCAAACACATCGTCGTTCGGCGCGATGCCGAAATCCCAGTTGGCATCGGCCAGCGGCAAGGCGGTCTTGGTCTGCATCGCAAAGTTTTTGTAACCGCTGGCTGCCGTCAGGACATGGATCTCGCTGCTGCCGGTGCCGGTATTGCCGGTCTTGATCGCCACCAGATCGCGATTGTGCGCCAGCATGAAACGATAGTCGGCATTGGTAGGCGGCAATCCCGTTGCGGTCTGCATCGTAAAGATACCGTATGCCGCCGGCGGCGGCTGGGTATCGATGTGCAGCGAACCCGCAACAAACTCGACCTGATCCTTGCCCGGCACCCGCCGGAACGTCGGGCCACCGGTGATGCGCAGCGGCGTCACCTCTCTGCGGAACGGCCACGGCGGCCCGGCATAACAGCCCAATGAAGTGAGCGAGATGTTTTCCCGCTTGAAGATATCGTCGAAGGCCGCCTTACCCGCAGCACTCAGCGTCTTGCCGGCCTCGACCACTTCACCGTTGATCACCAGCACCGCCGTCTTCGAGAATCCCGCACCATCCAGCGCCGAAGCCGCGGTCACCGTGGAAATCACACTCTGCGCCGTGATGGCCGTGGCCGACAACGCCACCGAACTGATGGCCGCAGCCACCGCCAATCCGCCAGCCGCAAACGTAGCGGCACCCGCCGTCACCACCGAGAGCAGCATCCCACCCGCAATGATCGCCACCGGCGTCACCGCATCCCAGTCGGTAATCCGATCCTTCTCATCCAGAAAAATCGCCGCATGCACCGTAAACCACACCGCCCCCGTATCCCGAACAAACGACTGCCCCGGCTGGATCACATCGAAATACAACGGGCCCACCTGCCGCAGACTGATCTGCAGCGGCCAGATGGTGTCGTTTCGGATAATGAAGCCGGGTGAGAGCATGGTGATTCCCTGGTACTTCCTTGGATGGTTGGACAGCTACGAACGTCGAGCCCGCGATGTATGTGCGGGGCCCGACTTGCACGCTCCTGCTCTTCAGCAGTCGCCCGGATGTAGCGCAGCGCAATCCGGGAGCCGTGAGCGCCCTACTGGCTACTGGCTAGTGAATTTGCAGAACAGTGCGATAAGACGGCTGAACTTCCCAGATCAAGCCATCATCTAGATTGGTTCCAACACTCAGTAGCTCTGGTCTCAGATCGAAGTTAATGAATTCAGGATATGCCAGAGTTGCTTTATTTCTATTGTGCCCCATGATGAATCCAGACTTAAACATAAAACGAGCGAGCTGAATAACTTGCGTGTATTTGACTCCATCTATATCAGGTATATTGCCTGCTCCAACAACAATCACGTATTTAACCGCCAGGTGTTTAAGTAACTGATCGGTCGTATAAGACTTAGTTCCTCGAGTAAATGATTCGATCAATCTTCTTAAATCTGAGAATTGATGGTCGTGCTCTTTGTAGAGATCATCAAGACGAAGCCTTCCAAATTTTCCCATTATTTGATTTATTTCACTTATTCCTATTTTTCCACTACGCGAGTTGACTGCATGTGTCCCGGCTAGGCGGCATAACTGAGACATCCAGCGTGGTCGGCCGCCGGACAGAATTCTTATGGGCGTTGTCGCCGGAACGTTCTCGCCGCCCCATGACATCCTATGCATGAAGACTAAATCGAAAAGTTGGGGCAGTTCTGATTTTTCAGGGAATGGCTTTGCCATGTGTGTCGGCAATGTTCTTGCCAAGTACGAGTATATTTTCTTGGCGAGCATCTCATCCAATTGCGGATTGGACCATTTTATATCGCAAACGTACTGCTCGCATTTGTCAAGATCTTCGTTGGTCTTTAGCAATGACCACACATCGGTTCGGACGGTTGCTCTTATATTTAGGCCGTTTACTTCTCTTACTAGTGCCCGTGCAGATGAGAAGAATGTCGATACCAACGCCCTTTCGTAACTTGAGTTAATGAACCTGGAATCTACGTCGTCCAACAGAAACCAGACATGGACGTCATCGTTGTTGGAAATATTTCTTAGTAGTCGTTCATGCGATGGAACCGCGGGACTCGAAAGCGTTAAGCCTCCTAGGGCTCCTTTGATTCGAGAGAACAGCGCGCCGATGATATTCCTGCCCTTGAAACCATTAAGTTCGGCAACTTCGACCGCTGATATCTTTGCGTCGGAAGCAGCGAAACCAATGGTAGACCCCAGTTCAGATATGATTGATTGACAAATAACGCTTTTCCAGTAATTTTCTAGTACCGAGTAATCTTCCGTTTGAGGTGGAATTTTAAATCCCACAAGATTGGACCTTAAACATCTGACGACTAGAGTATTTTCATTATTCTTTGCCAGATCAAAGTGGAACTTGGAAAGTAGTGCTGATTTTCCCATTCCTTTTCTAGCTCTGGCAACCTGAAAAGGCTTAGATTTGTTAAGAAAATCATTGAATGAAGGGCTTTCAAAGAAATATGAGGCTAGCACCTCGACTCGCTCATCTTCACCCGCATCATTTCCGAATAGCTCTGGATCGTTTAGTTTGCTGGAAAGGCTAGTTGTCATTTGTTCTTCCAGGATTTTGTAGAAGGAAGTGAAAATAGAAATCGATAAAACTAATTAACGCAGTCGATATCAAATTGGCATCACGGTTACATCTCCACGCGTATTTTTGTAGTTCCATCACTTCCCACACTCTTTTTCATCCTTCTCCCCCCACCTCATCCATCTTGTCGGATAGCGGGTTTCCATCAGATTGCTCCACGACGCCCAAGCCGCCCGTGCCTCGTCCTTTTCTGCCTTCTCCCGTTCGGCGTTCTCAGGCTTCTTGCGCACACCCTTGTAATGAAACCCGTAGTAATTAATCCCCACCGCCCCCAACGCCTGCCTCAACGATCGGATGTTGGCTTCGCCGTCGTCGATGAGGACGATGTTGTCGTAGCGGAGTTTGTGGAAGGTGAGGAGGTCGAGGAGGGATTGGCCTTTGTCGCGGCCGGTGACCATCTGGATGCCGTTGGCGTAGCTGATCGGGGCGTTCTTGCCGCTGCGTACGTTGATCCAGCTGCTGCCGTGGTTGCTGGGCATCAGGTTGATCGGGAGTTCGTATTTGGCATGCAGCAGTTCGCGCTCGGTGCCGCCGCGCGAATAGGCGCTGCGTGAGGTGAGCATGATCTTGGGGACTTTCAGGCTGTTGATGAAGGCGACACCGCCGGTGTTCTCTTCTACGGCGTGCTGGGTGCCGGCTTCGTAGTTGAGCGCGATGACGTCGAACAGGCAGCGCACCCTGTCTTCGGCGGCGATGTCCTTGGAGGTCTGCCATTCGTACCAGCGGTCGCTGCCGAAGAAAGTGTCGGAGGTGAGCAGGGTGTCGTCGATGTCCAGCACCAGCAGCACCGAGTTGAGCTTGAGCGTATCCAGCAGGGTTTTGTTGCCGGTGTAGGCCTTGATGCAACGGATGTCGGTGCTGCCGCGGCCGGTGGTGGCGGGGATGGCGACTACGGGTGCGTCGCCGTTGCAGGCTTGCAGTGCGGCTGCGTCCACTTCGTCAGCGTTGGCGTATTGCACCGATGTGGATGTCGGTGATGCGGTGAGCGACGGCGCGGGTGGTGAGGGTGGCGTTTCGCGTGGGGCTATCGGGGCGCAGGCACAGAGCAGGGCGAATAGCAGCGATAGGGCGAGGGTTGGGGTGCGGTGGTGTTGGTCGATGCAGGTGGTAGCAACTGTTCTTGTGGGTCCGTGCTGTGCGCGGACTCTTTTTGTCGGATGGGGCTGGACTGGGGAAAAGAGCGAAAACGTCCGACCGCAGGTCGGACCCACAGGGGGAGTGGTGTCGTGAGGATTCGCGGCTGACGCCGCTCCTACAATGGATAGATTGGGCTTTGAGGTATTTGAGACTTTCACCGGGGCGCACTCCAAACCTTGCGCCATGAAAGCCGCAGGAATACCAATGGATTGGAAGGCGGTGAAGCTCGATCCTCCCTCCAGGTTCCGCGCGCGATGCATTGCGGCGCGTACCCGTCCCCCGGGACAGATAGTTCGAGACTACGCCTGCGGGTGGATGGGGTCAACGTCGCGGCGGTGGGCGTGGTGGAAGTTTGCAATTGAGGTTGGGTGATCGCCGGGCAACAGCATCGTGGCGCTGATACCGGCCAGGTAGTGAACGAGCGCCCGGTCGCTTTGTCGGCGCATGGCTACGACCGAAAATAGTTGATCTGATTTTTCCGCAATTCGCGCGTTATTAGGACTATGCGCAGATGGCGGGTTAGAGTTTGCGGCAGCCGGTGCCTGATTCGAATGGCATGGCGCGTTGTTGAAGATCACACGGAGCGGACGATGAAACGCAATAAGTTGGCAACCCCTATCGCGCTGGGGCTGGCGCTGGCGGCCGCCTCGGCGCCGGATGCCCAGGCGATGCACATGGATCGCAATGGTGCGGGCCAGGTGCTGATCTACCCGTATTACACGGTCAATTCGGGCAATCAGACTGTGCTGTCGGTGGTCAACCAGACCGGCGCCGGCAAGGCCATCAAGGTGCGTTTTCGCGAGGGGCATAATTCACGCGAAGTGCTGGATTTCAATCTGTATCTGTCGCCTTTCGATGTGTGGACGGCAACGGTATTTTCGCAGTCCGATACCGGGCCGAACAATCCGGCCAATCTGGTCACCACAGATACCAGCTGCACGGTGCCGCGGATTCGCGGCAACACCAACCTGCCCATGCTGGCGAACGGCAATCGTTACGTGCCTTTCATGAACTATCGCTACACCGGCAGCGGTGATGATGCTGGCCCCAACACGCTGGACCGCCTGCGCGAGGGCTATTTCGAGCTGATCGAGATGGGCGAGGTCAACGACTTCGGTAGCGGTTCGCTGCCGGCGATCACCCATGGATCGAACGGCATTCCCAGCAATTGCCTGAAGATTGAACGTGCCTGGCTGCCGCCGGGTTCTGGCCCCGATTCGGTCATCTACTGGACGGCAAATCCGCTGGCGGACATGTCCCCGCCCCGCGGTGGCCTGTTCGGCTCCGCGTCGATCATCAATGCGCTGGACGGCACGCTGTTGACCTACGACGCCGAGGCCATCGATGATTTCAGCGACATCACGCAACACACCAGCCCGGCAGTCCTGGATCCGACGCTGGCCAGCGGGCACGATGCCGGCGCCTCGGGCGCCGTGACCGCCAATGTATTTCGCGACGGCAGCATGGTGTCGTCGCGCTATCCGGCAGCGCGTGCGATCGACGCAGTGTCGGCGCTGTTCGCCCAGGAAGACTTGTTCAACGAGTTTTCCACCAGCGCGGCCACCGGCGCGCAGTCCGAATGGATCGTGACGTTTCCGACCAAGTATGCGTATGTGGATCAGGCCATTGTTGGCAATACGGCCCTAGCCCCATTCCGGGAAATTTTTCCGACAGTGGCGAATGTTGGCAATGCGGGTATCGCGCAGGTCCGGGTGGCTTTCCTGGGCTTCGATCGCGAAGAGAGCGACTTCCCGCGTTGTCAGGATCCGGACGATATCACCTGCTACCCCTTTGGCCCGCCGCCCGGTGGCATTCCAACGCCATCGTTGTTCTGGGCAAGTAACGTCATCGCTTTCAATCAGCCGCAGGCGCAGACCGCAGGGAGCAACATTCTGGGTTCGCGACTGGTGGTGCATGCAGACCCCAGCGACTACAACTTGTTCGATGGCTGGATGGGAATCAGCCTGCATCCCCCGTCCTCTGGTGCCGGCCTGCAGCCGTATCGCCTGCGCGCCGATCTTGACGGTGGTGTCTGGCGTGGCGTTCCGGCGCTGGGATTCTGGGCCATGACTTTTACCAACGGCCAGATAACGCCTGGGGTATTGTCCAACTACTCGGAAATGTCCCGGCTGCGCCACTCGAATGCGTATGAACCAGGCGTGATAGAGGCGCCGATCTTCAAGGATCAGTTCGAATGAGCCGCTGCGCGTTTGGCGAAAACGGTTCGTTCGAGCCCATGCAACCCCTGCGTTCGCCGCATACGCCGGCGGCATGCCACCGCGTTCGCGCGACACCCAGGATCGACGCCATCGCGACGGAATGCGCGCGCGCGCCGATCCGACTCATACGGAGCAGCAGCATGAAACGGAATACATTGGCGACCATGATCGCGGCGGGCATGGCGTTGGCCGCTGGCGTCGCGCCGGAGGTGCAGGCTGTGCATCTGGATCCCGGCGGCGCCGGCCAGGTGTTGATCTATCCCTACTACACCGTCAATTCGGGCAATCAGACGTTGTTTTCGGTGATCAACAAGACCGATGCCGGCAAGGCCATCAAGGTGCGTTTTCGCGAGGGCTACAACTCGCGCAAGGTGCTCGAGTTCAATCTCTACCTGTCGCCCTTCGATGTCTGGACAGCGTCGGTGTTTTCGCTGAATACCGGCGCCGGCAATCCCGCCAATCTGGTGACCACCGACAACAGCTGCACGGTTCCGCGCATCAAGGGCAATCCCAGCCTGCCCGTGTTGGCTAACGGCCTGCGCTATGTCCCTTTCACCAACTATTACTACGTTGGTGGCAACGAAGAAGCCGGGCCGAACGTGCTGGACCGCACGCGCGAGGGCCATTTCGAGCTGATCGAAATGGGTGAGGTCGTCAACCGCGAGCGGAATTCTCTGAGCGCCATTATCCATAACTTCGGCGAACCGGGAAACTGCCAACGGATCCAGGAGGCTTGGATGCCCGACGAGGCGCAGGTCTCCAACTACTGGACCAACAACGCGCTGGTCGATATCGATCCACCCAAGGGCGGCCTGTTCGGTGCCGCTTCGATCATCGACACGCTGAGCGGCACGATGATGCGCTACGACGCGGAGGCCATCGCTGCCTTCCGCACTATCGCCTTGCACACCGGCCCCAGCGCAACGGAACCCACCCTGGCCAGTGCGCACGAGAACAGCGTCGACAATACCGTAACCGCCAATGTGTTCCGCGATGGCACGGTGGTGGCGTCGCGCTATCCCGCCGAGCGCGCCATCGACGCGGTGTCGGCATTGTTCATGCAGGAACAGGTGTATGGCGAATTCACCAGCAGTGCCGCAATGGGCGCGGCATCGGAATGGATACTGACCTTTCCAACCAAGTATGCCTATGTCGACCAGGCCATCGTCGGCGCATTCGCGATTCAGCCATTCACACGGATTTTTCCAACCACGGCTATTGGCGATGTTCCGAATTCCGCCGTCGATCTAAAATTGGATTTCTTCGACCGCGAGGAAGGTGCCGGCCAGTCGTACTGTTTCAAACCATCCGATCCGGCCTGCATACCGATCTCGCCGCCTCCGCCGCAACCGTTTCCCAATCCCAGATTGCTGTGGTCGAGCAACGTGCTGAGTTTCAATCAACCTGCGGCCGCCTTATGGGGCAGCACGATCCTGGGCTCGCGCCTGAGCAACAACGTCGGCACCGACCTGATGGGCATAGCGGATGGCTGGGCGGCACTCACCCTCTACACCAACGGCGCGCTGTCTGGGCAGCAGATGCGCCCGGATACCGATGGCGTAGTCTGGCTCGGTCTTCCAGTCGTCGGCTTCAGAGCCACGGTGTACAGCACCAGTGAGGTGACGCCAGGCGTCTTTTCCAGCAATGCCGATCTGTCCAGGCTGCGTAGCACGAATCGAATCCAGGGCAGCCCTTTTGTTGGCGCGACGCTGGAGCAGACGGCTCAGTAAGAGATTGTTCGGGATGGGGTGCTTGGCGGTCTATGCCACCGTGGTGGTCAACGAGGGGCGAAATTGGCGCCATGGGCTTTGCGTAGCAGGCGCGCGTGGCGTACCGTCCCAGGGATTCGAAATCGTTGGGACGGCAAGCCACGGGTCGCCCTACGCGTCTTTCGCCCAGCGGAAAATCGCCGCGAATCAGGTTATTGGGTAACGATCTTTTGCTGCGCGCTGGCGCCCTGGTCGTCGATCACGACCAGGGTGAATTTACCTGGGGCCAACGGGCCGCTGGCGGAAACCGCGACGGTCCAGATGCCGGCTTTCTCGGATACTGCGGCGACGATCAGGTCGTTTTCGTTGGGGACTGCCGAGGCCTTGTAGGCTGGACGTCCACCCGAAACCAGGAAGGTGACCGGCGCGGTTGCGCTCAAGACCACATCGCCGCTTACTGCCGGGATCGTCGCTATTTTCAATGCCGCTATTCGGTTCTCCACGGTGGCGTGCGTGCCTCCAAACTGGCACTTGTCGATTTCTGCTGCGGAGACTTCGACGGCTGCGGCGTCGACGGTTTCCAGGCGCTGCATTGCTGCATTGATCCTGTCCAGGTCCGGGTCAGTTGCAGCGCCGGCCATTGCACCGGCGCCTGCAGTCGTCTTGGACTGTATCGGCGCAGCCGGATAAGTGAATGCGCTGCCATAGTCACGCGATTGCACCGAAACGATCGAGCCCGACAGCGCCTTGTTGGTTGCCAGCGTGATGCGGCTGACGGCCAGACCCAGCGATAGATTCGCGCGTTCCAGCACGCGGCTGCGCATCAGGTCGTAGGTTTTCAGATGTGCCGCATACTTCGGTCTGTTGGCTTCGGCCAGGCTCATCAGAAGCTCTTCGTGGGTCATAAGTGCCGCGCTGGTGCGATCGAAATGCATCGTGGCGCATTCGAGGGCGGCGATGCCCTCAAGGTAAACGTTGAGTCGCGAGAGCTGGACGAACGAGTCCGATACCGATGTCCCGTAGAGCCCCACGGCAGCGAGTACCGCCGTTGCGGGCGAACTCTTGGATCTCGCGACGCGGTAGGCCGCGCCACCGGCTATCGCGGGCAACGTGGCCTGCGCAGTGGAGTTTGCATGCTGGATGTTTTGAATCGACGCATCCCACAGTTTAAGGAAGTGCGTGGCACGATCCCGCTGCGATATCAGAACGACGTTGTTGTCGGAATCCTGGCCTTCGTGTTCGTAAGAGCCGATAGGCACGGCCACCCCGGCGCAGCCGGCCAGAAGCATGAGGACCAGCACCGCCATGAGTCTCGTCATTGTCGTCTCCAGGGTTGAATGATTCTGCTTTTGCGGATGCCCCGATCGGCTTTCATTCCGGCATCGGGGCGTATGCGTACTCGGAATTTCAGCGGCAACTTTTCATGTCATCCGCTTGGCGGCCGTCGGCATATCGCACCCCCAGTGACCGGCGTCTCTGTCGGTTCCGTGCCCGCGTATCGCGCGCGCGGCGAGCGAGGACGTGCAGCGCTCGAAGCCTCGAGTCTGCAACCGCGCATCGCCAACAAAGAGCGTTCGATCACCGGGGCGCACTCCAGACTTTGCGCCATGACGGCCGCAAGAATTCCAATGGTTTGGAAGGCGGTGAAGCCAGATCCTCCCTCCAGGTTTCGCGCGCGATGCGCTGCGACGCGTACCGGTCCCCCGGGACAGATGGGGGGAGACTACGCGCGCGCGCGGGGTCAAACGTTGCTGCCGTTTGGAAGTGTCTGCGTTTGAAATGCACGGTGCATCCTGTCTTCTGACTTCGATTTCGAGCAAAGTCGACGGCTTTTCAGGGCAACTGCAGGACCGGCGTCAACATTGGATCGAATCGCGTAAGCACTTCGTACATCGGCAAAATGTACGAGAAATTTTCAAACCCAGCAATGTGCATCCCTATCAATCTCCTCGCAGCATCGATTACCGGTGAGCCGCTATCTCCCCCGATCGTCCGACCGTCCTTGCACTCGCATCGAAGAACCACCGGAAACCGATAAGTCCATCCTCCACCGTGATAGCCACCAATGACTTCTGGTAGCAGCGACGCATATCTAGCCGCAATCGAACCCCTCGGCGTGACTATCCAGCAGTCGATGGGAATGTCTGATTCTTCATCCGCCCAACCATGAAGTCTGGTGCCATGGACTAGCTCGTCGCCTGGTACTGCCGCAGTCCAGGGCACAATTGCCGCATCTGTGTTGGCGAGCGGCTCGAAGTCCACAGGGGGTCCGATGTTTTGCTGGAGCACATCCAGCGAGTAGCGGTACAGGTTGCCCTCGTCCGGATTAGGAAACCGCTGTGTAAGGTAGATGACGTGATGACAACTCAGCACATGCGGCATAGGGTCATCGCCCCGCCGCACCAGGCAGCAGACTGCTCCAGGTATCGGCTCGTTCCCAAGCCAGGATACGCAACTCTCCCCGCCAGCCTGCAACACCGGCGTTTCGGCAACAATGATGTCGACCGGGACTTTGATCCGCCGCCTGCCTGAGCGTGTGTGCAAATATACGATCAAGCTTTCAGGGATACTTCCCTTTCGTTTCTGCTTCCGCTTCCATTTTTTCCTCACCTGGACCGTGACGCATTGATGACAGGTGGCCTTTCCTGCTAAGTACCGGATACCAACGCCGACACCGGTTACATTCGGGAATTCGGCCAGCTGCTTCCGCGCTCGGTTTCGCGCACGGATCGCCAATTTGCGCTGGACTTCCGGTAACAGTTTCTCCCAAGATGGATGTAGCTCGGCCATTAGGGGCTCACTATCTTTCGATCTACCGTAAAGGGATCTGTGCCAGGTTTTCTCGCGTTGGCATTCAGATAGTCCTCAAACAACTTGCGTCGAGCCGCGGAAACCTCGCCTCCGCTCTTCAGTTGCACCAGCACCTTGATGTTGCCTCGATTAGCTTGCGGTGGGGCTACTTCAATGTCCTTGAAGTCCTGCGACGTATCTGCGATCGCCTGGAGTTCGGCTTGCGTCGGCAAGGCGTTGGGTTGTGTTGATTCCTTCCTTTCTGGTCTGTTGCCATTGCCTTGCGGCTGGCTGAACGTGAGCAGTTCGATGACATACTCCTCGCGCGTGGTGAACCGTACCAAAGATCCCTGTTGCAGCAACTCGTGCAAATACGCCGTTTGATATTCGCCCCATCCCCCGGTGGTCCGCATCGCCTGCGCTGCAGCAGCCTCTGCCGCCTTTGCTACTGCGCGCTGGATTTCTCTGGGCTTCAACAGCGGATAGAGCCCCGGCACGGCTATGATCCGTCTGTGTATCTTGAACAGGGCCGGTCGGTTTGCTGCGCGGGCAGTACCGCCCTGCGCTGACGGGATCTCAGCTCCTCCCTGCGCCGTGCCTCCTTGTGCAACTGGCGTCGGCGCCACCGCTGGAGCAAGCAGCCCCTTGTCGAGTTTTACCAGATCCCTTGCGACATCGAGCGTCTTGCTCACCTGATCGAACAGGAATTGTGCAATCGCCTTGTTGTCGATCACGACTCCGGCACGCTCAAGAAGCCAGCCTTGCTCCAGAGCCAATTCCATCGTAGTGCTGGACAGGCGTGGTTTGGCTTCGATCGCGTATTGCTCCTCGAAATCTGGAAGTGTTACCAAATCGAAGAATTCGTTCACGGGTGTCACCGGCGCATTCGACGGATCGCCTCCCAGGTTCAATGCCATTTGCCCAGACGGAACCTGCTGCTGGGTCGTGGCATTGACAACCCCATTGCCCACGGCCGCGGGCGCGGGCACCGCAGGGCTTGCAGCAGGTGAGTTGCCTACCGGCGTGGGTGTTCCCGTGGCCGGAGCTGATGCCAGACCAGGTGGCATCTCGATGTCCGGTACACGACTGACGAGGCTGCCGACGTTGAGCACGGAGCTTTCGGAAACCACGGGCGTCGTGACGGGATTATCAGTGCCACCATTGGTAGTTACCCATGCCACCAGAGCGTAGTTGCCGGGAGAGAGCAGTTTAGAGTTGGTCTTCTGATAGTTGACGGTGCCAATGAAGTCCACCTTCTTTTTGTCGTAAGGAAGCCGAACCGCTGCATCCATATTGGGCTGGCCATTGATCTCTGGAACCAGACCCATCGCGGTCACGGTGCCAAATCCTGGATTGTTCGTCGTCACCGTCAATCCATCGATGAGCTTATTGTCGAGGGTCCTGACCTTCGCAAAGTCAAACTCAAACGTCAGATCAACCTTCTCCGCGGGTCCGGCGATGTTTGCCGTCTTGGTCATCGTGATATCCCGCACGCGCACAGGCGGCTTGGATTGTGGCAAGTCTGACGTACCAACATCAGGGTTCTGTCCGGCAATCCAACCGGTGCCGACGCTCAGCTGCGCTGCGCCGAGTGGTGCATAGGCGATGTATTCCTCGGTGACGTTGGCGACAGTCTTGACGAACCGAACTGCGTAGACATAGTTGCCCGCGGAAACTCCTGCAAGGATCGCGTTCTTCATTTCTAGGCTGCAGGTATCACCCGCACCAGGGGAAAACAGGCTCATTGGAAGCGAATAGAATCTATCAATCTTTTCAAGCTTTCCTTCTTTGAAAGGTGCCAGATAAAAGGCTCGGATCGTCCCCACTTTGCAATCGCTGATGCCTAGAGCAACCTTGGAAATGGTGAAAGTTACGCTGAACGGCTGTCCCGCACTACCGAGATGCTTGCTGTTCGGGACAGCAGCGACCGCCGTCGCCAATTCCCAGAACCTTAAATTGGGCGTGGCGGGCAGGCCACCGCCTTGTGCGAGCGGGGTCCCGCCCTGCGCTGTTGCTCGACCGATAAGCAAGTCGGAGTCGTTCGCTACGACAGGCTCGGCACCTGCCCATGCTGTGGGATTCGCGGTGAGACCCCAGTCACGCGGGAATGCGGCGGGATTAATATCTACCACGCGCCCATCTGGTGCCAGAAACCCATTGGCCAAGCGTGTCTCACTCGCAATAGGAAACTCTTTTTTTACCGCCACGAACGGTCGCGGAAGATAGTAGCGAAAACCTGAAATCGCATCAGCATTTGCCTGATCCGCATCGTCCCATTTGCCGTATTGGGTTGGAGTCGGGACCTTGCGAACCGACACGTTGGCACAACCGCTCAGCAGGGCCAATCCAAATAGAACCATGCTGAACGCGGCAATGGCGTAGCCAGCTAATGTCGGAGTCGTTGTCGATGAGTACGATTTCATAAGGGAAGTCATCCTTCGTTGGTAGCTAAGGCGGACGTTGAATCGCTTGAGAACTTGCGCTTTCGGTCACATGAAGTAGGGCACCTGTCGGACAAACGGCCGCTATGTCCTGCAGTTTATGCGGTGTCTAGAAATAGGATCATCTTGTTGATTTCCGAAACGTGATTCGCTCCGTTCTGTGTGTCGGAGCAAAATGAAAAGATGAGCGAAAGCCGAAACATCGGACATTTCAGTCTGAAGTTGCTGTTGATTTCACTTTTATCCAGTCCCGTTTACTCGTCGCCGGTTAGCCTAAAGGACTAATGTCGGCGTCGAATGTCTCAGCCAAATCGGTCGGGAAGAGTTCGGACAACACGAACGGCAATCAATGAACCATCGAGTTCGTGCAGGATCTTGGATGGTATTGCTGTCAGATCAACAATCACTGGGGCACACTCCAAACTTTGCGGCATGCAGCCCGCAAGAATTCCAATGGTTTGGAAGGCGGTAAAGCTAGATCCTCCCTCCAGGTTTCGCGCGCGATGCACTGCGACGCGTACCCGTCCCCCGGGACAGATGGGTCGAGACTACGCCTGCGTCCGGGTTGGGTCAACGCACGGGAAGGGGTGCGATGGATTCGAATTGTAAAAATGGTGCGGCGGCTTCTATGTGGGCGCCTCGGCGATCACGTTCTCCCGCGCGATCGGTTTCGACAGAAAGGCGTCCGCGCACCGCGCGGCCCCACAGGAGCTTCGTACGTGGCTCGGTGGGGTGGTCAGCGCGGGCGGTGCGGGATATCGGATGCGGGTTTTCTATCGGTTGTGGATCAACCAGATGCCGGCATACAGCACGGCGAGCGCCACCGCCAAAGAGACCCAGGTCAGCATCAGATAGCTGGGTTTCTGATGGAAGTTGAGAATGCGGTGACCGCGATTCTCGTATTTACGTACCTGGCCGAGCTCGGGCATGGTGTCGATATCGTTGCGACCTTCGACGACGGCGCTGAGCAGCGCCGAGACCATCTGCAGCGAGTCCGCAGGAAAACTGGTCGAGTCGATGCTGTAGTTCCGGGGCGTACCCTCATCGCGGCAATGCAGCAGCAACCGGTCCGCGGACGTTTCGACGGATACGAGCTTCTGCCGTTTCAGCACCGAGACCCGCCCTTCGGCAAAATTTCCGCTGAGACTGGCATTGCCCTCGCCGTCGTTGCGCGCATTGAAATGCTGTGGCTCGCTGTAGCGACGCAACTTGGATGCCAGCAGGAATGTGACGATGCAGCCGAGCAGCGCGAAGTGCGCAGCCATGCCCGAGTACAGAAGCACGGCGTAGACGACGATCGAGACCAGCGATATCAGTACGCGCTGCAGCACGAACCAGACACCACTTCGCGGACTTCCGATTGCATTGAAGATGATGGACACGTCTTCGCTCCAGATGAAAGTCCAGTATATCTGCCGGAGACGCCGTCGGCTTGCGGTGAACGGGGAATGCATCGGCTGCGGTCGCCATGTGTAGCGGCTATCGCACTCCTCGTAACGATTCGATGGCGCCGAAGCAATGACTGCGCCGGCCGAGATCGACGGCTTGCGCTGGTTCGACGCCACGGTGAGCAAGCCGGGGCAGCACAGACCCGCAGAGCATCTGCGGCGGCGGGCGTGAATGCGGATCGCGTGCTACGGCTCGATCGGCGGCGGATCGCAGATGCAGCGGCCGCTGGCCCGATTGCCTGGGCAGATGTTGGCGATGTATTCGCAGGTGCCGCCGGGGCGACGCATGAGGATGCAGAGTTTTCGGCAGTCGATGCGCACCATGTCGCCGAAGCCGGGATGGCAGGCCGGTTGCCACCACTCGTAGAGCGTGTCGCCGGCGCAATGGTCGGGGTCGAAGAAGGCGCCATTCACGGTGCAGGCCTGGTCCTGGTATGTCATGTGGCAGCCGGGGACGAAGGGATTGAGGCCGCCGTCGCGGACGTCGATGAAATAGCTCTCCAGGGCGGCGCATACGCCGTTCTCTTTCATACAGGCGCCGACATCGGGGCAGTTGGCGCAGGCGCGTTCGCATAGCTCGGGGCGGTGTGCGCAGATGTCGGTGACGGGTTCTGCGAGTTGAGCGATCAGGGCGTCGACATCGGGTGGGTCTGGCTTGCGTGGCGGCGTGCAGCCCAGGCTGATCAGAGTAAAGACGGTGCACAGCAGTGCGCGGGCGAGGAGATGCAACGGATTCATGGCGGGTCTCCGGTGGCTGTGTCGATGTATGCGACAAGGCGAGGCAGATCGCGCCAATAGATGGCGAAGGCCGGTGACCAGCGCGCGCCGTATTCGACAATTCCCTGTTTCTAATCCTGGGATATGTCGTTTGTGGGACTATCAACCTTTGTAGATCCGCCCTGCGCGCAGACATTTCTTACCCATCCGGCAGCAGGGAAGAACGTCTGCCCTGGGACGGACCCACCCGCTCGAGTCTCATGACGAAACCGCCATGCCCGCCAGTCTGCTGACCGAACTCATCATCAGGCCACTCGTCGAGATCATGGTACACGTGGTGGGCTATCTCACCGGCATCGGTGTGGTGTCGGTATTTACCCTGGGGCGATACAGCGTAGAGCCGCTGCTGCCCGAGCAACGCCCGCGGCCCCGAATCCGAAAGCGCGGCAATGCGCCATTGCAGCCGTATGTCGTCAGTGCCGATGATGCGGTGCTGATCGGGTTTCTGTTCTGGGCTGTCGTATTGGGCGCGGGGGCGCTGATTTGGTGGTTGACGAAATGACGGCCGCCGACGGCTGCCGGAATATCTGCAGGCGATGTCCGGAAGATCTACTCACTTAATCGTTGACGGGTTCGTGCCCAGGTGCCTGGCCAGGAAGGCGAGTAGGTGTGTGTAGTAGGCGCTACGGTTCGCCTCGACATAGAAGCCATGTCCTTCGCGCTTGACGTAGAGTGTTTCGACCGGGACGCCGGCATCGATGAGCGCCTGCTCCATCAGTTTCGAATGTGCGATGGGCGCGCGCTCATCTTCGCCGCCGGCCACCAGAAATACCGGTACCTTGATGCGGGCGGCGAGATGCGTGGGCGATACTTTGGCTACGCTTTCAATCGTACCGACCCAATCGTTCAAATAGGTCTCGCCCGAGCCGCTCTGTTGAATATCGCCCTTCTTGTGCATCATCGGCAAATCGTAGACGCCGACATAACCGACCGCGCATTGATATAGCGCTGGCTCTCTGGCCACGCCCATCAAGGCGGAGTAGGCACCGTAGCTGACGCCGTAAATGCAGATGCGTCGAGCGTCGGCGATCCCCTGTTCGATCGCCCAGTGCGTGGCGTCGGTCACGTCATCCTGCATCTTCAGGCCCCATTGGCGCGCGCCGGCTTCCTTGAACGACTTGCCACGGTTGCCCGATCCGCGGAAATTGATCTGCAACACGGCATAACCCTTTGCTGCCAGCAACTGGATGTCGTCGTCGAATGCCCAGCGGTCGTACACGTCGAACGGACCGCCATGCGGCATCACCACCAGCGGCAAGTGCTTTCCATCCGATCCATGTGGCACGGTCAAATAGCCGTTAAGCACCAGACCGTCGCGCGCCGTCATGGTGATGGGGCGCATCTGCGCCATTCGTTCGCGATCGAGCCAACTGCGACTGCTCACCAGGAAGTGCGCCTTGCTGGCCGCGATGTCGAACACGAAAAATGCACCCGGGTTGCGATCACCGGCAACGCGCAGCAGCGCCAGCTTGCCATCGGTCGTGTACGACGTGATGCTCACGTCCTGGTCCGGGAAGGCCGTCTCCAACCCCCTGTGCAAACGGGCTTCCCTGCTCGCGTTGTCGAAGAAAACGGTCCTGGGCTTGCCGTCCATGAAGTATGCGCCGACCGGAATTCCGGTGTTGCCTCGAAAAATCGCGCTTTCCGGATCGGTGTCGTCGTCGCTCAACACCAGGCTGCGCTTCCTGGTCGCGACATCCATCGCCATCCAGACATCCGGGCCTTGCGCCCGCTGCACCTGCAGATAGGCAATCCTGTTGTCCTCGGAGAATCCCACTGGCCACTCCGAGATTCCGCTGACGGAGTGATCGTTGACCAGTTCCCATTCGGCGCCATCGCTGGCCCGGTAATAGGTCCTGCTGATGTTATCGACACCACTGCCCTCGGCAAATCGCACCACGCCTTTGTTGTCGGTGTAGAAGTCGGCGTTGCGAATCGGGGCACGCGCGATCAGCGTACGTTGCCCGGTATAGACATCCAGTTTCTCGGCGCGCGTCTTCGGATCATCGGTGAATGGACGCGTGGTGATGATGACGTGGGTGTCGTCGTCGATCAGGTCATCCACCAGATGCGCAGCGATCATTTCCACTTTTTTGAGCTTCTGTCGTCCGGGCATCGTGGTATCGCGTACCCCCTGTCCGACCAGGATGTCGGACTTGCTGCCATCGACGTTGATGCCGTAGATCTCACCGGTCAGTCGCGGCGCGGCCAGCGTGCCTATTTTCTCCGAGGTGCTGATCAGCACGCGTTCGTTGTTGACCCACCAGAAATCCTCGATATGGCTGTTTCTGCCGCGCACGAAAGTGGCCGTCTTTTTCTTGTCGGCACGCCGCAGAATGGCCAGCACGGTTCTGTCTTCGGCCCGAAACGTTGCTGCGTAATACGCGCCGCTTGGCGACAGCTTGATGCGATCAAAGATGTCCTTCTTGACGAAGTCCGCCACGCCATAAGTCGTGGCGGGTTGGGCGAGCGCACTGGCGCAGAGCAGGCAGGCAATGGTGGCGAATAGATTCTTGAAGCTCATGCGATTATCTTTCGATGGTGGAGAGGGGGTTTCGCGCTGCGACTGCCGTACGATCCGCCTGTGGATTGAAGCACGATACGCTGCCCGGTCGTTGACCGGAGGCAGTTGAATGAGGTCGGCGACCCGGGCGCGAGCGCTACTGCAAGGTGTTGGTTTCTTCCGCGAGTGCCCACTGATAGTTCTGAAGGTTAAAAAACGATAGGCCTTGTCAGGCGCCCTCTGGGGCCGGAACGGGGTGGACTATGGGTGTTCGAGGGGTGGAGCCGTCTGCGCTTGCAGCATGGCGGCGATGGCGTGGAATCGCATGTTTTGTCCTGCTTATGTTGGTGTCTTCGCTGTGCCCGGCATTGGCCCCGGACATGTCGGTGGTGGCCATTCTGCAGCCGACGTCGGGGTGTGCATTGACCGCAGCAGAGCGCATCAGCGTGCGCGTGCGCAACTATGGGGCGACGCTGCCGGGTGCGTCGTTCTTCAACATGTCGTACTCGATCAATGGCGGGCCTGCGGTCGGCGGCCTGGTATTCATGGGCAATATGGTGGTGCCCAACGGTGAGTTTTCGCACAACTTCGGCACACCTGCGGATCTGTCGGCGCCTGGCGTCTACATCATCGATGCGACGATCACGGTCACCGGCGACAGCAACCCGATCAATAACAGCTTCGTTGGGGAACCGGTGCAGAATTGGGCGCCCTCAGTGGGTGGCGCCATTGCGGGCCTGCCGGCGCCAACCAGTATGGGCACGTTGAGCCTGAGTGGGCACAGCGGCACTGTGCTGGAGTGGCAACAGTCGGTCGATGCGCTGCGCTGGCGCGCGCTTGAAAACACGACGGCATCGCAGGCGTTCTCGGCGCTGGCCGAGCCCACGCATTTTCGCGCAGTGGTGCGGAACGGGCCCTGCGCCTCCGTCCTTTCAAACTCGGTGCTGGTGACGACCGTGTCCATCTTCTCCAACGGATTTGAGCCATGAGCCTGCAAACGACACACGATGATCCGCGCTTCGCGATGCATGACGATCCGGCGCAGTGCTATCGCCGCGGAGGCGGATTGCGTGCGCGCATGACCCGTGCGCTGACTGGCATACTGATCTGCACCGGTATGTCCGCATTCTGGGCGCCTGCAGTGCACGCGCAACAGGACCTGGCGCTGATGGAATTGGTTGAGCCCGTATCGGCTTGCGCGCTGACCGGTGTCGAGGACGTCACCATCCGCATGTTCAACCACGGGCCCACCTTGGCCACGGGTACGACGATCCAGTTCATGTACGTGATCACAGGCCAATCATCCGTCAACGATTCGATCGTTCTGAGCAGCGATTTCCTCACCAAGACGTCGATGAACTTCACCTTCGCCATGCCGGCCAATCTTGCTGCGCCAGGCGACTACCAATTCATGGTCGCGCTCAATCTCACCGGGGACATCAATGCCGGCAACAACGCCATTCACGACACGCTGGTGCGAAACAGCGGGCCCTCGTTTGCGGGGACGATCGGTATTCCTGGCAGCGGCAGCAACGGTGTGTTGACGGTCACCGGCAACATTGGTGCGGTGATGCAGTGGGAGGAATCGCTGGACAACCAACGCTGGTTCAAACTCGCCAACGATTCGACTTCGCAGGGCTACTCCGCTATCACCGCGCCCACGCGTTTTCGTGCGCGCGTGGCCAATGCGCCCTGCCCGGACGCGGTATCGGAAGCGGTGACGGTAATGCCGTGAAGCGCGATGCTTACGTATCGGCTTATGGCGTTTCAAAGCCATCAGCAAACAATGCGTCCACCGGTACGGTGGGCGGCACTGCCCAGAAGCCGCTGACCAGTTCGTAGCTGGCCGCGTTCGCTGGTTGCAGCGGATCGGCATCGGCCTGGCCCAGCGTTCCCTGCACCGCGTAGCTGCCGCCGGCAGCGGTGCCTGAGCCAGCATCGACACTGAACCAGGTCACTGCGTAGTTGTTGCTGCCGCTTTCTTCAGCCGCAGCGCAGAACATGGCCATCAGCAACGCCATGCCGATGGCTGCTAGACGCAGTCGCCACCATGTTGAGGCGAGGCGGTTCATCGGCAGTCCGGTGTTTCGCATTTGGTGGTGCGCATGTTGACATTGGTGGCCGACAGTACCGTGGTCGCGACGAACGGAAAGCCACTGTTGGCGAGCACGACATCCAGCGAATTTTCACTGCCGATCTGACCGGCCCAGGGGCTGTTGCCCAGAACGATGGGCGTGTCGGCGCCGGCGCAGTAGACATTCTGACAACGCGCCATCTTGTATTGCGTGGTGCTGGCGTCGTAGTAGACCACGACGGGCACGTTGCCCTCGGCTACAGCCAAGGCGCTGATCCAACCGACGTTGCCGTCACTGGTGACGACAGAGTCAACCCTGCTGCCGCTACAGCCAGGATTGAGGCAAGACATCGCGCGCAGATCGCCATTGGCGCCATCGTAATAGGTCAACAGGATGCGGCCAAATTGATCACCGCCAACGCCCGCACCCTGCCCGGCCGGACCCGCGGCAAGCGTGGCTACGGTTTCCACGCTGGTGATGGTGCCGCAGCTGAGACTGCTGCAGTAGGCCACGGCAATAGTCGGCGATGCGGCGTCCTGATCGTAGATGATCTGCGGCTGGGAACCACTCATGACCAGGCCGGTGAACGAACGCGCCTTCGTCGTGGACAATGTGACCGGCGTCTGTAAGCCGCTGCAATCCGTGTTGCTGCAGCGCAGGTAGTGCACCGAGCCATTGGAAAAGTCCGAACTGAATCGCGCGAAGCTCAATGCCGGGCGATCGCCTGTGGTGATCACCAGATCGATGTAGAAGCCAACGAGATCGGTGGCGTGATCGACCACCGTGGTCACCGTTGCGGCGCCGCTGCAATCTGATGTTGAACAGACGGCGATTTTCAGCGCCGAATTGGCGATGTCGTGATAGGCGATCACCGGGCGGCCATCGCTGCGTAGGGCGATACGCGTTTCCCAGCCGACATTGCCGCCCGGATCGACCACGCGCTCGACGCCGAACTCGCAGTACGAAGAGTTGCAGTCCAGTACCTTCAGCGCGCCGCTACCGGCGGTGCCGGGCGAGTAGAAGGCGATCAGCGGCACACCATCGGCCCGCATGGCGATGGAAAGATCGCCACCACCGTTGCCCGCAGTCGACTGCGTATAGGTAAACGCGCGACGCGGGCTGCTGGCGCAGACGACGCTGCCGTCGGCATTGACCGCACTGACGGTGCTTCCTGTACTGCAGTTGCCGCTGACACGGCGCTGCACTTCATTGCTATTGATCTGGTTGGTACCGACGCCGCCATCGGCAATGGCAATGGTGCCGCTGTTGACGATGGTGCCACCGCTCAAGCCAGTGCCTGCGGTGATGGCCGTGACGCTGCCACCGCTGTTTGCATCCGGCCCGCAGCTGACACTGCCATCGGCATTGATGCCGCGCAGTGCCTCCACCGCGGTGCAGGCGCCGCTGACACGGCGCTGAATCGCGTCGGTGTTGACCGCGAGTGTGCCGCTGCTGCTGATCGGACCACCGCTGAGGCCAAAGCCGCTGGCTACGCTGGTCACAGTTCCAGTGCCGACATCATCGGCGCCATCGGCAAAACCTGCGGGCATGCCGCTCAGTCCGCTCCATGGCGCGGCACTGGCGGCCGCCGCACGCAACGCCTCGGGTGCCGGCAGCAATGTCTGGCGCGGCGCGAGTATGGTGTAGCCGCCGCTCGATGCGCCTGCGCGTACACGCAGTTCCAGAAAACGTGCCTCACCCAGAAACCATCCGGCACCGAAATCGGGCGCTACGGTAAATAGTCCATCGGCGATCGGCACATCATCGAAAGGCGCGGCGCAGATCAGTGGCGTGCTGCCCAGAGCATCCTCAAACAGGCATAACTGCACATCGAACAGGCCATTGACGGCAGCGCCGGACTCGGTCAAACGGCCCTGGTAGGAAATCGCCGTGCCCAGTGGCGCGGCCTGCAGCGAGGCGATCAGCATCGATGCGGCGATTGCAATGAACCCGGGACGAAACATGGTGGCTGCCTGCTGCGGTGGTGGTGGTCAGCCAGTAATACGTAAAAAGCACCGACCGCAGGCCAGGCAGCGGTGATTGGCGCCGGGCGGCGCCTTGCCAGAGATTCCGCCAGCGCGCAGATCAGCGCTTACTGCGAAGGTTTGGAGCGTATGCCGAACACGTTCGGAATGGGCCAGGCGGCGTCGTTATCGTCGTGTTCCGCAAAGCCGGTTTCGTAACTACCGACCCATTCTTTCTCGATATCGCCAATGTGCAGATAGAGCTGGGCTTCCGGGCCACCTTCCAGATGCTGGGCCGCCACCAGCTCAATGTCGGCAGCCAGCAGTTCGCGATTGAAGTCGTGCATCGAGAACGGAGAGCGCGCGAAGATGAAGAGAATGTTTCCAGCGCGGTCCTGGCCCAGCGCCGCTTCGCTCCATTGCTTGGGCTGCTGACCCCATCGATTGCTGCTGGGTGTCTTGATCAGGCGCAGGTTCTGCACTGCGCAATCGTAGTCATCGAGAATGCCGGGCAGGCTGACGCCGCCTGCATCCAGATCAAAAATGCGGAATGGCGGAATCTTCTTGCCGGCTTTGGCACCGAAGGCAGCGACTGACTGGTAGTCATTGACGTGTTTGCTGTTCACCTGCCGCGCGCAGCCCTGGTAGCCGACATGCGTGCTGTGATCGACGGCGAACATGCCGGCATTGATGACAGCGGAGAATTGATGATCGCGCGCCCATTCGCGTGCGGTTTGGCCGTGTGCGTCGCCGGTCTGGCTGATGCCGAGCAACTGCAGCTGCCAGCGTTTCGGGTCGATACGCAGAACCATGATCTGCGAAGTGCCGACGCTGCTGGGCTGTCGCGCAGCGATAGTGCCGAGATCCATGCCGGGCGCGAGCGATCGCCAGGTGCTGTCCGCGGCGCACAGAGCGCCGCCAAACAGCATCAACACGATGAACAGCATGCGCTCGCGCATACGACGGCACCGCCAGCCTGACTGCGTGTGATGTTGCGACTTGATTGCCGCCCTGGCAAGGGTGGAATGCGGGCGGGGAGCGGGCGGTGTGTTATGTGGGTCCGCGCTGCGCGCGGACGCTTCTTGCCGACTGAGGCCACTCTGGCAACAGCGTCCGACCACAGGTCGGACCCACGACGTCGCAGGATCAATTGAACTCGAGTTCCAGCCCTTCTTCGCAGAAGTCGAAATCGACGTCTTCGGACACCGTGCCATCAGCGAATTTGGCGCGGAAGGTCCATTCGCAGCCGCTGTCGTCGGTGCTGGAATCCCACACCAGCTTCGAGGTGGTGCCGGCGGGAATGCCGCTGCCGATATCGAAATTTCCCCAGCTCTCACCATCTTCACTGACTTCGATGCCGGTGATCTTGCTGGCGGTGTTGTTGCTGACGTTGAACGAGTACTCGGCAAAGGCCGAGCCGGACAAGACAGCGAGTGCAAGCGCTAGTAATTGGCGTTTCATGTGCTATCCCCTGTGGCGAAAATGCCCCGCAAAAGAATAGACGCTGGCGCAAGCCGCAACCGTGACGAATGATGAAGCACACGACATCGGCGTGGCTGTGCCGATGCTCTTGTTCGCGCCATCGCGCGTCTGAGTCCGTTTATGTCAACGCACGGCTCTCATTCGATAGTGGTCCGCCGCGGCCGCTGGAAACGCGGCCGCAACGGCGAAATCGTTACTCGAAGCCGTTCTGGAATACGCCATCGGAGATCACCACGCTGGTGTTCTGCAATGCACTGCGGGATTCCCCTGCGCTATCGCCGATGCTGGCATTGCTGGTGACGGTGAGCGGCGCGCTGTTGGCGGTGACGGTAAACCACGCGGTGCCGCGTGCCTTGGGGCGCTGGTTGCCGAGGTTCCAGGTCAGCAGGTTGCCGACGGGCGCGATGCCGCCCGACGCTGACACGAAGCTGGTGTTGGCCGGAATCGTGGCAGTCAACGCCGTCTGCGGCGAACCGCCGAAGCCGGTGAGATTCCAGCGCAGGTGATAGGTGATGGTGTCGCCCATCGCCACTGGATCGGCGTCATCGGAGATCGTCAGCGTCAGCGCATGGTCGCAACCCCAGTTGACGTCGTTGCCGGTGGCGGGGGTGAACTCCACTGCCCGGCCGGGCACGATGTTGGCCGAGTTGCGGAAGGAATACAGCTGACCCACGCTGCCTGTGCTGTTTTCCACACCGGTGCTGGTGAACTCCGGATTGGACAGGGTGTTGTATTGGTAGGTGATCTTGCCGGTGGCGGTGTCCAGGATGATCTGGAACGTCTCCGGAAAACCGCTGGCCCAATGTTGCACCTGGTGGTACTGCACGATGTAGCGGCTGCCCACGGTCTTGGCGAAGATCGTGCCCTGTGCGCCCAGAGCCGGGTTGAGGTCTTCGCCCAGGGCCATCACGTCATTGTTGGGACGGCCTTCAAAGGGCAGGTACATGTTGGCGGTGTCGAACTGAGTGGTGCCGAAATACAGAAAACCATTGGAATTAATGCGCACCGTGGTAAACGCGCTGCCGAAGTAGTTGAAGCTGCCGGGCAGTGTCTGCGCGCTGGAGCTCGCATCGTCATCGAGCGGAAAGGCGGTGCCATCGCTCGCGTCGCTCCAGCTGTAAGTCGGACCACCGGCATCGTTGTTGTCGAGGCAGGCATAGTTCTGGATCGGCGTCATCTGCAGATTGACAGTGCCGCCGCCGCTCACCGACTGGGTGAGGGTCTGGTAGCCCGGATGCATCGCCACCAGATCCCAGGTGCCGGTGGGCAGGGTGACGCTGTAAGCGCCCGTGCCGACCACGGCCCACACCGGTGCCATGGTGTCCTGGTTGGCGACCATGATCATCGCCGCGATGGCGGCGCCGGAGCCGGTTTGAGTGACGTTGCCATTCACCACAAAGGTCGTGGCGGCGGACAGAGCGAAGTTCTGGGTGGTGTTGATGTTTTGCGTCACCACGACTGCGGGCACATTGATCGTCTGGCCCTGCCAGGTCGCTGTCATCGCCCAGCTGCCGGCACCGGCGACCACGCGGTAGTTGCCGCTGGCGTCACTCTGTGTGGTCAGTGTCTTGCCGAGGCGGCTGAAGGTGATCGGCACACCGGCCGTGGGCGCACCGCCGACGGTCACGGCGCCCTGGATATAGCCTGCCTGGAAGACCAGATCGGCAGCGGCTTTGACGTCGATGCGCCCCCACCCGAAGACATTGTTGGGCGTCTGGCTGCCGGGCACACCGCCGCAGGTCTGGCTGCTGGTCAACGGCACCGCCGATCTGCGCAACAGCTCTTCAAGCTCGGAAACCTGACCCTTGAGCTTGGGCTCGACCGCGATCAATAAACCCACCGCACCGGCCACATGCGGCGACGCCATTGAGGTGCCGGAGAAATTGCTGTAACCGTTACCGGGCACGCTGGAGCGGATGCTCGTACCGGGCGCCGATACATCGGGGCCAATGCGCCCGGTGATCGGGTTGGGGCCGCGCGATGAGCTGCTGGAAATCAGATCGTTGGTGTCGGTGTTTCCAACACTGAACGACGATGGATTGTCGCCGGGCGAACCCATGCGTCCGCAGCCGGTGGCAGCGCTCGATCCATTATTGCCGGCCGAGAACGCCGGGAAAATGCCGCTGGCACGCATTGCGGCGATCACCTCTTCAAAGATTTCGCTACCGCCGGGACCGCCCCAGGACTGATTGAGCGCCTGCGGGCGCAGATCAGGATTCGGGTTGTTACCAGCCAGATCGGTGGGCGCCAGCATGAACTGCTGCGCTTCCAGCAAAGCCTCGTTCGACGGGCAGCAACCGAAGGCGGCAATCCACTTGGCGCCGGGTGCGACGCCGATCTGATTGCTGCCGCCATCGAAGCCCACTTCCGTGCCCATGACATGGGTGCCATGACCGTTGCCATCAGCCGGAAATGCGCTGGCGCCGGTGGGATCGAACCAGTTGTAGTTGTGATCGAAATTGCCGCCGCCGAGATTGCCGCGGTATTGACCGACCAGGGCAGGATGGTTGTATTGAACGCCGGTGTCGACATTGGCCAACACAACGCCGGCACCGGAGGTGCCATAGGTGGACCACACTTCCGGCGCGCGGATTTTGTTGACGCCCCATTCGATCGCCTGAGGCGCCATCAAGGCTTCTTCGACTTTGGGATCGGGGACTTCAAGCTTGAGCGCCGGAACGATGGTGCCCACCGCAGGCATCGCGGCCAGATCGCGCAACGTTGCCTCATCGGCGCTCAGGGAAATCAGATTCACGATCCAGAATGACTTGGCATTCGCAGCCCTGCCGGCGGCACGCGCCGTGTCGATTCTTGCCAGCACCGCAGCCTGCGAATCCCGCGCCGTGCCGCGCAGGGCGCTGTACACGGCCCAGCCACGGGCACTCCAATCCTGGATGCGGGAAGCAGCGGAAAGATCGGCCCGATCGCTGAGCTTGATCAGCACTTTGTGCTGGGCCTTGGGCGCCAAGGCGAATGCCCGTGTAACCGCCGGATCGATTTTGGCGGCCGCCGCGCCAACGGGCGCCGACGCGGAAGTGGCAACACCAACGCCGAGCAGTAGCAGGCCAAAGCACCCAAAGAAACGCCGCAACAGCGGTATCTGCATATTCATCGATTGATCCCCAGACATCAGTGAATAGATGCGCCGGCGGCACTGTGGTCGCCGATCGCGCTTGGACAAGACCCGAGTATGCCTGCTTTGTGGACGATCGGCAGGACCCCGTGGAACTGGCTCGGTTTGAGATTTTCGATCTTTCATCGCGGGTTTTCGCAAACGGCGCACTCCACATGAATGGCCGTGTCCAGGGGCCTGTAACAGATAAAGCGCCAGTAAGATCGCGAAGGGATGGGCGCGTTGGGCGCAGCTTCGGAACGACGCCTGTAGTTGCGACACAGGCCGAGTGAGAAGCAAGCTCAACGTGTCCAGACCGAGCGAGCTGCTTGCAATTTGTCTGTTACGGGTCACTAATGACTTCCCGCCCATGAGATTGCCGGCGACAGCGACTAGCGTGCGGGACTGTTCCCTCCGCCCTGAAGCGGATGGGCCTTCCCTCTTGAAACGGAGTCGCCTGTGCACAGGATCCTGTTGGCCTTATCGTTGCTGGGGGCGCTCGCGCCTTCGGCATTTGCGTTTACCGTCGACGAATTGGTCGCCAAGAACATCGAGGCGCGCGGCGGTCTGGACGCGATCCGTGCCATCCGTTCGGTCAAGGCGACCGGCCAGATGAATTTCTCGCAGGGCGATTTCAGTATCGACCTGGGCCTTGTCAGCATGAATGAGCGCGATGCCAAGACGCGCAGCGAAGCCAGCATTCAGGGCCTGAGTCAGGTCACTGCCTTCGATGGCACCGATGCCTGGCGCATCGACCCCTTTCAGGGGCGCCGCGATCCCGAGCGCCTCAGTGATGAAGACAAGAAGGGCCTGGAGCTGCAGGCCGATATGGATGGCCCGCTGATCGACTGGAAACAGAAAGGACATCAGGTCGAATACCTGGGTACCGAAGATATGGACGGCACCGAGGCGCACAAACTGAAGATCACGCTGAAGAATGGCGACATCCAGTACCGGTTTCTCGATCCGGACTATTTTCTGGAAATCCTCATCGTTGATCAGGTGAAGCGTCGCGGTATCGAGAGCGAAACCGAAACCGAGCTCGGCAACTACGAAAAGGTGGCCGGTGTGTATTGGCCGTTCGCGACCGCGAGCGGCCCCAAGGGCGGGCAGCGTGGACAGAAGATCACGTTCGAAAAGATAGAAGTGAATGTCGATATCGACGACGCCGTGTTCGCCTTTCCCACTGCCAAGCCATGAACGAGCGACCTGCCATGAACCTCCATAGCATTTCACGCGGCACTTTGTGCGCCGCCATCGTGCTGGCCTCGGCCAGTATTCCTTCGCATGCGCAGACTGCGCCGCCCGCTCCACGCTTCGATGCCGGTGTGGTATCCGGCCTGGGTGCGCGCAATATCGGGTCGGCGATGATGAGCGGGCGCATCTCGGCGCTGGCCGCGAACGTAGCCGACGGCAAGACCACGATCTATGTCGGCGCTGCCAGCGGCGGCGTGTGGAAATCCATCGACGGCGGCACCAATTTCAAGCCGCAGTTCGACAAGCAGCCGGTGCAGTCGATCGGCGCGATCACATTGGACCCGAGCAATCCGCAGAATGTATGGGTAGGCACCGGCGAGCCATGGACACGCAATTCGGTGTCGGTGGGCAATGGCGTGTATCGCTCCACTGACGGCGGCGAATCCTGGTCGTATCTGGGTCTGCCGGAGACCGAGCGCATCACCAAGATTCTGGTGCATCCGAAGAATGGCGACATCGCCTATGTCTGTGCGCCGGGCAAACTGTGGAGCGACTCGAAAGAACGTGGCCTCTACAAGACCAGCGATGCCGGCAAGACCTGGTCGCATATTCTGCAGGGGCCGAATCTTTCCACCGGCTGTTCGGGTTTGACGATGGACCCGACCAACCCCGATCGGCTGATGGCCGGTACCTGGGATTTCCGCCGCAAAGGCTGGACCTTCCGTTCCGGCGGCGAGGGCCCGGACGTTGCGAGTGGCAGCGGTCTTTATGTCAGCGATGACGCCGGTGCCAACTTCAAGGAACTCGATGCCAAGGCCTTCCCCGGCCTGCCGGCCAAGCCCTGGGGCCGTGTCGAAGTGGAGATCGCGCCTTCCGATGCGAAGATCGTCTATGCCTTTATCGAAGCCGGCGACAACAGTGCGCTGTATCGCTCCGGCGATGGCGGCAAGACCTGGGAGCCGCGCGACAAAAGCCAGATGATGGTGTGGCGTCCGTTCTATTTCGCCAACATCGTGGTCGACCCGAGCAATGCCGATCGCCTGTTCAAGATGAATCTGCGTCTGATCGTCAGCGAGGATGGCGGCAAGAGTTTCTCCGACGCCGCGGGCTCCACCCATGCCGACTCGCATGATGTCTGGATCAATCCGGCCAATCCCAAGGACGTGATCCTCGCCGATGACGGCGGCCTGTGGTTCAGCAAGGACGGTGGTGGTCGCTGGTGGAAGGCGTTCAATCTGCCGATCAGCCAGTTCTATCACGTGGCGGTCGACAACAAGGACCCCTACCAGGTCTATGGTGGACTGCAGGACAACAGCTCCTGGGTAGGGGACTCCTCATATCCCGGTGGTATCAGCAACAGCCGCTGGGAAAACGTTTACGGTGGCGACGGATTCTGGGTGATTCCGGATGCCGCCGATCCGAATATTGTCTATGCCGAATACCAGGGCGGCAATATCGCGCGCATCGACCGGCGCACCAAGCAGGCCCGCGATATCCAGCCCAAGGCCGGCAAGGGCGAGAAGCTGCGCTACAACTGGAACGCGCCCATGCATCAGAGCCCCAACGATGCCGGCACGATTTATCTGGGCGCGCAGTTTCTGTTCCGCACCCGCGACCAGGGCCAGACCTGGGATCGTATCTCGCCGGATCTGACCACCAATGACAAGGCGCGGCAGCAGCAGGAGCTGTCCGGCGGCATCACCGTCGACAATTCATCGGCCGAGATGCACACGACGATCTATTCGATCAGCGAGTCGCCGCGCAACCGCGAGGTGATCTGGGTCGGCACCGACGATGGCAACGTGCAGGTCACCCGCGATGGCGGCAAGCACTGGACCCATACCTCGGCTGGTCTGAAAGGCGTACCCAAGGGCTCGTGGGTTTCCTGGGTCGAAGCCTCGCCACACGACGAAGGTACCGCCTTTGCCGCCGTCGATCGGCACAGCTTCGGCGATGTCGATGCGCATGTGTTTCGCACCAGCGATTTCGGCAAGACCTGGACGCGCATTGCCGGCGCCGCTCAGGGCGTGCGCGGTTATGCGCATGTGATTCGCCAGGACATCGTGGATCCGAACCTGCTGTTCCTGGGCACCGAATTTGGCCTGTGGGTCAGCAGCAATGCCGGTGGCGACTGGGCGCGTTTTAAAGGCGGTGATTTCCCCTCGGTCGCGGTGCGCGATCTGGCCATCCAGGAACGCGAGGGCGATCTGGTGATCGGCACCCACGGTCGCGGCATCTGGATCATCGACGACATCAGCCCGTTGCGCAATTTCGACAATGCCACGCTCAGTGCCGAAGCCAAATTCCTGCCGTCGCGGGCTACACAGCAACGTATCGGTGGCGTCGGTGGCTGGTCGGAAGGTGATGCCGGCTTTGTGGGCGAGAGCGCACCGGGCGGCGCGGTCATCGCCTACTACCAGCGTACGCGGCATCTTTTCGGTGCGCTCAAGCTTGAGATCCTCGATGCTTCCGGCAAGGTGATCGACACCATTCCAGCCAGCAAACGCCGTGGCATCAATCGCGTCACCTGGTCGATGCGGGTCAAGCCGCCGCAGGTGCCCAAGGCCGCGCAGATCGCGTTTGCCGGCACCCAGGGGCCGCGCGTGCTGCCGGGTACCTATACCGCGCGCCTGACCAAGAACAAGCAGGTCTACGAAACGAAGTTCGAAGTCGGCCTGGATCGACGTGCCGACTATACGGCGGAAGACCGCAAGCTGCAGTTCGATGCCAGCATGAAGGTGCATGGCTTGTTCGGTCGCATGACCGCGCTGACGCAGCGCATTCAGTTCCTGCAGATGATGGGCAATGGCATTGCCGGACGTTTGCCCGAGAAGGATGCGCTGCGCCAACAGCTCGCTGCATTTGCTGCCGATGCCGAAAACGTGCGCAAGCAGATCGTGGCGACCAAGGAAGGTGGCGCCATCACCGGTGAGGAGCGTCTGCGCGAGCATACCGATCAGCTGTACAGCGCTCTGGTCGGTTACGAAGGCCGGCCTTCGGCAACTTTGATTGAGCGCACTGCGGTACTGGAATCGGATCTCGCGGACATCACTGCGCAGTTCGACAAGCTCAGTGATGCCTCACTGCCCAAAATCAACGCGGAACTCAAGAAGCGCCAGCTGCCCGAGCTGACCTGGCCACCGCAGGGCGGCATGCCGCCGATGGCCGATACGCGCAGCGCCGATGGCGATGTGCGCGGCTTCTCGTCACCAAAGAAGTATTACCGGCATCCGTTGTCGCAGCTGAAGCTGTGAACTAGCTCATGTAGGAGCGGCGTGAGCCGCGAAGCTCTTGCTCTACTGCCCGGAAATCAGAGCAAGAGCATCGCGGCGGGACGCCGCTCCCACAACGCCGCCCCCACATTCTTTGATCACCACACACCGATATTCGACATAGACAGCCACGGCTCCTGCGGTGGCAGCGATCCGTCTTTGTGCAGCAGCTCGATCGAGATCAGGTCCGGGCTGCGCACGAAGGCCATGCGGCCATCGCGTGGCGGTCTATTGATGACGACGCCGGCGTCGAGCAGGCGCTGGCAGGTGACATAGATATTGTCGACGGCATAAGCCAGATGGCCGAAGTTGCGTGCGCTGCCGTAGTCCTCGACATCCCAGTTCCAGGTGAGTTCGACTTCGGCGACACCTTGTTGGCCGGGCGCTGCCAGAAACACCAGGGTGTAGCGTCCTTTTTCGTTAACGCTGCGGCGAACTTCCTGCAGTCCGAGCTTGTTGCAGTAAAAATCCAGCGAAGCATCGAGGTCGCGGACGCGGATCATGGTGTGCAGGTATTTCATCTATCGCGCTCCAATACGTAGGGTGGGTGCAACCCACCGTCATTCAATTTTCGACAATGGTGGGTTGTCACCCACCCTACCGTCCGCGAAACACCGGCTCGCGTTTTTCCATGAAGGCTCGCATGGCCTCGGCGAAATCTTCGGACTGCATCAGCATGCCGTTGTGCGTGGCGGCTTCGCGGTTGCCGACAGCGACTGCGGCGGCATTGCGCGCATTCATCACCTGCTTGATGCCAGCCACCACCAGCGGCGGATTGGCGGCGATGCGCGCAGCAATGGCGCGGGCGCGCGTGAGCAGTGCCTCGGCGTCGTCGCTGACTTCGGTAATCAGACCGATGCGTGCCGCCGTGGCCGCATCGATTTCATCGCCGGTCAATGCCAGCTGCCGCGCCCAGCCTTCGCCAACGATGAAAGGCAGTCGCTGAATACCGCCCAGATCCGGCACGATGCCCACCTTGACCTCGCGCAATGCAAAACGTGTGCGCGCCGAAGCAATGCGTACATCGCAGGCCGCGATCATTTCGATGCCGGCGCCTATGCACCAGCCATCGACCGCGGCGATCACCGGCAGCCGGCTCGCCGCCAGCGCGTCGAAGCCGGCCTGCATGCTCCGCGCCTTTGCAACGATGGCCGGTCGTCCCGCAGCACCATCGTTGAGCACCGACGACAATTCCTGCGCCATGCCGGGAAGATCCAGCCCGTAACTGAAATGCTCGCCACTGCCGCGCAGCACCACCGCGCGCAGGCTGACATCGGCTTCGAGCGCAGCGACCGCCTGCGGCAGCTCTCGCCAGAAATCCGGACCCATGGCATTGCCTCGGCCGGGGCCGAGCAGGAGCAGTTCGGCAATGCCGGTGGTGATGGTTTCGATTTGCAGCGAGCGGAAGCTGGGCATGGGGTGGTCCGGTTACCAGTGTGTCGACGTTGCTCTTATAGAGCGGGGCTCGCTCCGCTGCTTTTGATTTGCTCTCAACGTTGGAGAAAGATCAAGAGCAGCGGAGCAAGCCCCGCTCTACAGTGGCGAAAGCAGGGCGGTGACGGTTGCGCTCTACGTTCGCTCGAACCAGTGTGCGAGTTCATCGATCAGGCGCGACAGATCGGCCTGCTCGTCCGGGGTCAACTGCGCGGCACGCGTCAGCCGGCGCTCACGCTCATCCGCACCCGCGACGCTGCTGATATCCATCAATGCTTCGACGCGCTGCAGCCAGGCGCTGGCGTTCTCGTCCAGCGCGCCGCGATGCAGGCTGCGCAGCCCAATCGCACAGGCTTCGAATGCCTTGGCCATCGATTCGGTCACGCCTTCAGGATGTGGCAGCATCAAGCAGCGCCTGGCCGCCGAAAATCGTTCTGCCTGTCTGGGGAATTCCATGACCCGTCTCCGCCGTATCTGTTATCGACGGTGTAGCACGCTCGATCACGAAGACTCAAGCGCCGGTGTAGGGTGGGTGCAACCCACCATTGTGGATCGTTGGAGAATGGTGGGTTGCACCCACCCTACCTCAGTGCGGCTTGCGGCTGCGCATGAAATCCATCGCGCCTTCCAGCACCGCATCGTCGCTCTTGGCGCGCTGGCTGCCTTCCCAGTAAAGCACCGGGTTGACCGCTTCCAACAGGCATTCGTCCAAAGCCTCCTGCAGCAGATCGGCCATCTGCCGCGATTCCACGCTGCCCTCCTGGCGCAATTCGCGGATGTCCTGTTCCGCCTGGATGATCCACTGTTGCTTGAAGCAATTGTGCAGCGTACCCATGTGCCAGCTCCGTCCCGGGATGCCTGCCGCGATCAAACCCGGATGCTCGATCGGTTCTCAGACACCGTAGGCACAGCATGTAGGCATACGGCGCTGAATCGAATCGGAGAAATCCGGAATTCGTCTGGGAAATTTCCCAGATTGCAGCAGTCATTCATCAGGCGGAATCGCCGCAGCAAATCCGACCCGGTGCATGGCGCCGGGCCGGAAATAGCTCAGAATGCGACTTCGAAGCCCAGACCAATACGGTCCACGTCGCTCTCGACGTTGTCCAGCTCGTAACGATCCAGGTTGAGGCTGAGGTTGAAGCGCTCGTTGAACTGATAGCCAGCGCCGATGCCGTAATAGAGGTCGTTATCGGAATCGCCGCTGAGGTTGTCAACGCCTTCGATGTCCATGTCCCAGCGGTGCATGCCCAAACGGGCCTGGCCGAACCAGCCGCTGTCGCCAAACGGGACACAGGCGGCGAGGCCGAGTTCGATGCTGTCCAGCTTGATCGGCGGCAGGACCACGGCGGGACAGACTTCGCCACCGCAGTCGTAATCATGTTCGCCCAACTGGCTGTAGCCGGCTTCCACCGAGAGCCAGGGAATGAAGCGCCAGCCAACGGTCAGGCCCAAACCGATGTCTGAATCCTCACCATAGAACGTTGACCCACCGAGGTCAGTCTGGCCGACATTGGCGCGCGCATAGAATCCGGTATCCGCAGCCTGAGAAGAGGCAGAAAGCGACGCGGCGCCCAGGCCCAACGCTGTGACGAGTAACAGTTTACGCATGATGCAATCCTTGATGATGGCGGGGATGGAAAACCCGGCATCGACCCCGCGCGTGATCGATGCTGCGTCTTCGTCGTTGGCGATGCCATGCACCGTCAACGCGCCGAAGTATCCGCGCCCGGCTCATCAAGTTGAATATGTTTACATTCCTGCGTTCACGTAAGCGCCACCTAGCTGTATCGCAGCTGAGTTGCGGCCGCTTCACCGATTGGCATGGAGATTTGCAACGTGTTAGTCGCGCAGGCCAGCGCGCGTGCCTATCGAATGTCGCGTAAGAAAAGTGCAAATCGCGCTTCCCCTAAGAAACCTCTGAACAAGTCCGGAGCCGCGAAAACCCCCTGAGTCAGGGGCGAAAAACCTCAGGTTGACCAGCTTCGCTGTTGAGAGCGACCAGCTCCGCTGTTAACAACCCGGGTGTGGCGACAATAAGCTGTGTAGCGAAGACGATGTGGTGACTTGTTCAGAGGTTCCCTAAGTGATGTATGCGGGTCCGACCTGCGGTCGGACGCTTTTTCAGACGCGCAGTGTCCAAATGAAGCGCCCGACC
>JANMUE010000010.1:0-10269 GCA_031391205.1 Lysobacterales bacterium
TGCAGCGCGGACTTTCTCACAATAATGAAGGCACGCATGACTCGCTCCAACGCCGCCGAAGGGCGGCTGCATCGTGCCTATGCGATGAAGCGGACGAAGTCGCGCCAAGGGCAGTTCTTGTAGGGCAAGCCTGCGGCTTGCCTTCATGGGCTGCGGCAATGTTCAGGCAGGCGACACGCCTGCCCTACAGCATACGAATGCTGCAGTGCAAAACAGACGATTGAAACATACGTTTGATTTCCGGAAGAAACCGCGCTAGATTCCGTCGCGTCGACCAAGAGTCGACCTGCCGGGCCGCAGTGTCGAGAGACACAACGATCCGCGCCACATGGAGGTTCCAACCAACGCGGCATCGCGCGCGCGTTCGCATACCACTCGAAGATCGCTGACCTGGGGAGGGAAGAGATGAATCGTTCGCTGACGGCACGTCTGCTGCTGATCGTGTTTGCATTGTTCGCCAGTTCGCTGGCCTGCGCACAAAGCACCTATACAAAAACCAAATATCCGGTGGTACTGGTACACGGCCTGCTGGGTTTTGATTCGATACTCGGCGTTTATGATTATTGGTACGGCGTGCCATCGGACCTGCGTGCCGGCGGTGCCCGCGTCTATATCGCCAACGTTTCTTCCAGCCATTATTCGGAAGTGCGCGGTGAGCAGCTGATCGACGATCTGGACACCTTGCGCGCGGTGTATGGCCACAGCAAATTCAACCTGATCGGCCATAGCCACGGCGGCCCGACCATTCGCTATGTGGCTTCCGTGCGCCCGGATCTGGTGGCCTCGGTCACGTCGGTGGGCAGTCCGCACAAGGGCAGCAAAGTCGCCGATGGCCTGAATTCGGCGCTGCCGCCGGGTTCGCCGCTGCGTCCTCTGGTGGTCGGCTTCGTCGACGCGCTGTCGGTGTTCATCGAGGTGTTATCGGGCGATGACGATCCGCAGGATGCGCTGGGTGCATTGGCTTCATTGTCAACGTCCGGATCGACCGCCTTCAATGCCGCACATCCGCAGGGCATGCCCGCCACCGCCTGCGGCAGTGGCGCCAGCGTCGTCAACGGCGTGCGCTATTACAGCTGGGGTGGCACCTCGGTGCTGACCAACATCTTTGATGCCAGCGATGGCCTGATGGGCGCCGGCAGCCTGTTCTTCGGCTTTGAGCAGAACGATGGGCTGGTGGGCAAGTGCTCGTCGCATCTGGGCGTGGTGCTGCGCGACGACTACGGCTGGAATCACCTCGATGAGGTCAACCAGATCCTCGGCCTGCGCGGCCTGTTCGCCTCCAGCCCGACCTCGGTGATCCGCGCCCATGCCAACCGGCTGAAGAGCGCCGGACTCTAAGCGCCGCCGCCTTGTGGGTCCGCGCTGCAGGCGGACGCTCTGCTGTTGCAATTCAAGCAGAGATCAAAGAGCGTCCGACCGCAGGTCGGACCCACGGATAACTGCGGCGCCACCCGCCAGCATTGAAGCATTTGGAAACTGGGCGGAACATGACCAGCAACGTGCCGCGCACCATTGCCATTCTGATCCTGTTGATGCTGACGCTGGTGGGCGCATGGTATTGGCGGCAGCGCCCTGCTGCATTGCCCATTCACTCCGCTTCGTCGGCTGCGGTACCCGCGAAAGCCGAGGACGCTCGGTCATCGATGCGGCGCGGAGCGACAGCATCGACCTCGCAGCAGATTGCATCGCCGAATATCATCGACGCCGCGCGCGCCCCCGGCCTGCCGGCATCTCTGCAGGGCACCACGCCCGATGGCGAAGTCACTCTGAATACACAGGGCCGCATCCTGCCAACACTCGGCCTGCGCCGCCTGTTCGACTATTTCCTCAGCGCTATCGGCGAACTCGATGTGCCTGCGATCCGTGCCCTGCTGATCGCACACGTGCAAGGTCTGCATGGCGACATTGTCGCCAACGAAGTCGGGCGGATCTTCGATCACTATGTCGACTATCAACGTGCCCTGGGCGATGCCGAGCCGCAGCTGTCGTCCGATCTGGATGCGCGCCTCGCCTTCGCCAAGGAACTACGCCGGAAATTTTTTGACGCGGCCAGTGCGGACGCCTTCTTCGGCGATGAGGAGGCCTACGCCGACTACACGCTGGAGCGCATGCGCATCGCCCGCGACGCCAGCCTGGATGAAGCAGCACGTGCCGGGCAATTGCGGGCACTTGAGCAAACCCTGAGCTCCGAACAACGCGCAGGCCAACAAGAAACCAGCAGCGCCGTACTTGCCGAAGAACAATCGCGGCAGTTCGAAGCCATCGGCGCCAGCCCGGATGAGCGTCAAGCTGAACGCAGCGCGCTGTTCGGCGAAGAAGCCGCTAACCGCCTCGCCGATCTCGACCGCCAGCGCAGTGCCTGGGGCCAACGCGTCGCCATCTATCAACAGGCGCGCAATGCGATCACAAGCGACAGTCGCTACTCAGTCGCGCAGCGCCAGCGCCTGATCGGCGAACTGCGCGCGAGCAGCTTCGACCACAACGAAGCCCGCCGCATTGCAGCACTGGAGTCGATCGGCAAGTTGTAGGCTACAGAACCGCGAGTAGGCTGGCGGTTAGCGCAGCGAACGTAGGGTGGGTGCAACCCACCACTCTCAAAGGTTTGATAATGGTGGGTTGCACCCACCCTACACTCACACTAGCCTAATTCCGCGCCGCAATCGGCACCGCAACCCCGGTCTTGACCCGCTCCAGCGCCACATGCGTGGTGAAGCTGCGCACATTGCCATCGCTGAGCAGCGTGCGTTCGGTGAAGCGTTGGTAGCTGTCCATATCCGGCGTCAACACAACCAGAATAAAGTCGGCGGCGCCGGTGACGTAGTAGCACTGCTGCACTTCGACGCAGGCCAGCATGCGCCGCTTGAAAGCTTCGAGTTCGGCAGCAGTTTCACGCTCGATATCGACCGTGACGATCAGCGTGACGGCCGCACCCAGTGCCTGCGGTGCGAGCTTTGCGACCTCAGCTTCGATCACGCCGTGTTCGCGCAGGCGCTTGAGCCGGCGTTGCACCGCTGCGGCCGACAAACCCACTGCAGCGCCCATGCTTTCGGCGCTGCGCCGTGTGTCGTGCTGGAACAGTGCCAGGATGCGGCGATCGAAATCGTCGATCCCGGTGGCGTCGGAATTGTGCATGGCGTCCTCGAAATCGCGGCGAAACGACGCCAGATACCGCGCGAATGCGGCCTGGCGCAGGCAATCGCCGCCTAAGCTTTGCACACCGCAGCCGACACATGAATCCCCACCGATGTCTTCCGTTCCCGAAGCAATCCGCACCGCACCCCCGGCACCCCGGCTCACTGCCGGGCATATACATGCAGCGACGCGGACGATTCCCGGCGTGCTGCAGAACACGCCCATGCTGCCCGCCCCAGCGCTGTCGCAGCGACTTGGCTGTGCCATCACGTTGAAGGATGAGTGCTCGGGCGCGTTGGGCTCGTTCAAGGGGCGCGGTGTGGAGCATTTCCTGGCGACGCGCGATGACGATCCTGACATCGATCTGGTCTGCGCCAGCGCCGGAAATTTCGGTCTGGCGCTGGCCGCTGCCAGTCAGCGCCGGGGCCGCGCCGCAACGGTGTTCGTGGCGCAGACGGCGAGTGCCTACAAGGTGCAACGAATTCGTGATTGTGGAGCGCGCATCATTGTCGCTGGCATTGACTTCGATGCTGCAAAGGAAGCCGCGCGCCGCTTCGCCAGTGACAACGGCCAGCGCTTCGTGGAGGACGGCGCCGAACTCGCCATCAGCGCTGGCGCCGGCACCATCGCGCTGGAAATGCTCGCTGCCGATGCCACCTTCGACGCCGTCCTGGTACCGCTAGGCAATGGCGCGTTGCTCGCTGGCATGGGCTGCTGGATTCGCAGCCGGGCGCCGGCACTGCGCATCGTCGGCGTGGTCGCCGCCGGTGCCCCGATCATGGCCGAGTGCCTGCGCCTGGGCCGCGTCGTCGCAGCGCCACCCGACCAGAGCATCGCCACCATCGCCGATGGCATCGCGGTACGCGTGCCCGTGCCCGAAGCGGTCGAGGACCTGCGCGGCCGTGTCGACGAGGTGTTGATCGTAGACGACGACGCGCTGCGCGATGCCATGACCTGGCTGCAGCAGGACTGTGGGCTCAACGTAGAATCCTCGGCCGCCGCAGGTATCGCCGCGATCGCTATGCATCGCCAGCATTTCACTGGCCAGCGCCTCGCCACCGTCATCACCGGCGCGAATGTCGCGCCGTATTGAAACCGCCTCACATCCATCTTTCATCGGAGAGTTGCAATGCTCGATCACGTTTCACTCGGTACCCATGACCTCCACCGCGCTGCGGACTTTTATGCGCGGGCACTGGCGCCGCTGGGTTACCGCATTACCGTGCAGAACGATAAGGAAGTGGGATTCGGCGTCGGTGAAGATTGGATCTTCTTCCTCTATCCGGTTGCCGCGGACACGCCCGTCATCGGTACGCGCACCCACGTCGCATTCCGCGCCAGCGACCGCAAGGCAGTATCCGCGGCGCACGCTGCTGCACTGTCGCAGGGCGGCGCCGCCGTGCCCGACCGCGAACCCGCCGAACGCCCGCAGTTCGGTCCGGACTACTTCGGCGGCGTCTTCACCGATCCCGACGGCCACGCCATCGAGTTGATGACGCGCGCCGCGACGTAGTACCCGACATCGGGATATCCGGTTGAGTCGATGAAACGAGTTGGTGTTGCGGTACTTGTTGATGCCGCCGATATGCCGATGTCGGGTACCGCTTCGCGGGACCCGACCTACTTCCGCCCACCGAATAACAGCAAACCCGCACCGATCACGATCGCGCCAACGCCCGCCCAGGTCGGGATGTTGACGGTTTCCTTGTTCTTGATCGAAAACTCCATCGGGCCGAGTTTGGCTTCATGGGTTTCTTTGGTGTAGCTGAATTGGCCGTAGACCAGACCCGCGACGCCGAGCAGGATGAAGATGATTGCTGCGAGTTTCATGGTCGATCCTTGGAGGGGTTGGCGGTGTGTTTCAGCGGCGCGAGGGTAGCATCGAAGCGAGAGTATCGCGGCGGGGCGTCGTTCCACATTGTGGGTCCGACCTGTGCTCGGACGCTTTCGCCATAAAGGACCGGGTCGGCAGGAAGCGTCCGACCACAGGTCGGACCCACAAGACGGTTGCTCCCACAATCAACAACGCGCCTAGGCGGGGCTTGTTATGCTGTGCCGGTACATCCGGATGCAAGCTTGCGTCCAACCCTGGGAGGAATCATATGAGTAAGCCCAATGAACAATTGGCGGAGTTGTTTAAGATGGTGCGCGATTCCGGCGGTGGCGCCCGTCGCGCTGGTGGCAGCAGTGGTGGCGCGCGTCCCGATCTGCCGCTCGGCCTGATCGGCTTCGGCATCATCGCGCTGATCCTGCTGTGGGCGGTATTCAGCAGCTTCTACACCGTGCAGCCTGAGGAACGCGCGGTAATCAAGCGCTTTGGCGCAGTGATCAGTACTGCCGATCCTGGATTGCACTTCAAGCTGCCGTTCGGCATCGATTCGGTGCAGCTGGTGAAGACCGAGCGCGTGCTCAAGCAGGAATTCGGTTTTCGTACGCAGAACGTGGAAGGCAATCGTACCGAGTACTCGGCCGAGGATCACCCGGATGAGTCGCTGATGCTGACCGGCGATCTGAACATCATCGATGTCGAATGGGTGGTGCAGTACCGCATCTCCGATCCGATGAAGTTTCTTTACCATCAACGCAATCCCGAAGGCACGCTGCGCGACATTTCCGAATCGGTGATGCGGCGCGCTGTCGGCAATCGCCTGGGCAGCGACGTGCTGACCACGGCGCGCGTGGAAATCTCCAACAGCGTGCGCGACGAAATCCAGGCGGCGATGGAGAAATACGACAACGGTATCCGCGTCGTCACCGTTGAGTTGCAGGACGTGGTGCCGCCGGCAGCGGTGCAACCGGCGTTCAACGAGGTGAACGAATCGCGCCAGGAGCGCGAGCGCATGATCAACGAGGCGACCAAACAGGCCAACCAGGAAATCCCGCGCGCCAAGGGTGAGGCCAACCGGCTGATCGCCGAGGCCGAAGGTTATGCGATCGAGCGCGTCAATCAGGCGCGCGGCGAGACGGTGCGTTTCAGCTCGATCCTGGCCGAGTACCGCGCTTCGCCCGAAGTGACGCGCACACGCATGTATCTGGAAACCCTTAACCAGGTATTGCCCAAGGTCGGGGCGGTGTATGTGGTGCAGGAGGGCGGCACCGGGCCGATTCCGCTGCTGAATCTGAAGGAAGTGGCACGTGCCGCCGAAACCACCAACGAGGAGGTTCGCTGATATGCGTACCATCATGATCGTGATCATCTCCGTCCTCTTGTTGCTGCTGGTCCGCAGTTCGCTGTTCGTGGTCGACCAAGCCGAGCAGGCAATTCTGGTGCAGTTCGGTGAGCCGGTCGGCGACGTCGTCGATACGCCGGGGCTGCACTGGAAGAAACCGTTCATCCAGGACGTGCGTCGTTTCGACAAGCGCGTGCTGCCCTGGGATGGCGACGTCAGCCAGGTGCCGACGCTGGGCCGCGAGTTTGTGCTGGTCGACACCACGGCACGCTGGCGTATTTCCAATCCGCTGCAGTTCATGCGCTCGGTGCGCGACGAGCAGGGCGCTCGCACGCGCTTGGATGACATCATCGATTCGGTGGTGCGCGACATCATCTCCGGCACCTCGCTGGAAGAGATCGTGCGTTCCAAGGATTGGAAGGTGGACGCAAAGAGTCTCGAAGAGGAATTGGTGGCACGTCAGGACTTGGCGCTGGAGCGACCCAAGAAAGGCCGCGAGCTTTTGGAAAAGGAAATGCTTGAAGCCGCAGCCAAGCTAATGCCGGAGCTCGGCATCGAGTTGGTCGATGTGCGCATCCGCCGTATCAACTACATCGATTCGGTGCGTGCCCAGGTCGAGACGCGGATGATTTCGGAACGCCAGAGCATCGCCGAACGTTTCCGCGCCGAGGGCCAGGGCCGCAGCTCGGAGCTTCTGGGCGAGATGTCGCGCGAATTGCGCACCATCACCTCGGAAGCCGAGCGCAAGGCCGCCGAAATTCGCGGCAAGGCCGACGCGGAGGCGACCAGGATCTATGGCGAGGCGTTTGGCGCGGATGCCGAGTTCTATGCGTTCTTCCGAACTCTGGAGAGCTATTCGACGATGGGTGCCAACACCACGCTGATGCTGGGAGCCGACGCCGAGTTCTTCCGCTATCTGGAATCCACCCGCAAGCGGGCGGCAGGCGGGCGCTGATCGGCAATCTGCACGGTGCGGGCGGCCCTGAGCAACCCGGCCAGCAACACCGTCGTTATTGTTAATACTGTGTTACCGTTTGCAGTTCAGCGAATTGCCCGATCAACGAATGGCAACGGGCTGAGGAATGTCCCAGCCCCCTATATCCGAGATCCCAGTCATGAAACCCAGTCACTGGCTTGTCCTAGTTGTTGCTACCGCCCTGTCCCCGGTCGCTTTTTCGCAGTCGCGGGAGTCGGTCAACCCCAGCGAAGCCGCAGTCAATACCTTCGTGGCGGGCGCCCCGCTTCAAGTCATGGGTAGCCCTTTGCTGGACCTGCGACCGCAGCTGATCACGCATCCGGGCGCTGGCGCAGGTGGTGGCGATGAGAGCCGCTTGCAGAGCACCAGCCTGGGCATGGGTACACTCGGCTTTGGTGCCCAGCAAACGGTTCCCAATCGCATCGCTGACGATTTTGTCGTTCCCGCCGGCGGCTGGGATGTCAACGCCATTTCGTTCTACACCTACCAGACCGGCTCAACCACGACCTCGACCTTTACTGGCATGACCTTCCAGATCTGGAATGGCCCGCCTAATGTCGGTGGATCGGCCGTGGTGTTCGGCGACACGACCACCAATCGGCTGAGCAGCACCGCTTTCACCAATATTTTCCGCGTCACCGAAACCACGATCGGCGGCTCCACACGCCCGATCATGGCCGTCACCGCCTCGGGGCTCACGATCAACCTGCCGGCCGGCACCTACTGGCTGGATTGGGCGCTGACGGGCAGCCTCGCCTCGGGTCCCTGGGCGCCACCGATCACCATTACCGGTACTGCCGTAACCGGCAACGGCCTGCAGTTCACTACGCCGATGCCGCCGACGCCTGGTGCATGGGCCGCGGCCGTGGATGGCGGTACGGGTACCCCGGCTCAGGGTTTTCCGTTCACCATCGAAGGTATCGTGCCGGCAGCTGATGTGAGCATCACCAAGGTGGCTGTGGGCGCGGGCGCGCTGAGCATCGGCAGTGCCTTTTCGTACGATCTGACCGTCGCCAATGCCGGACCGGGTGGCGCCACGGGCGTCACCGTGACCGACAGCCTGCCACCCCAAGTGACTTACGTCTCCAATACTTGCGGCGCGACGTTTGCAGCGCCGACGTTGACATGGACCATCGGTGCCCTGGCCAATGCGGCCAATGCCACCTGCACCATCAATGTCACCGTCGCCAGCGCGGGTGCAATCAGCAACACGGCCACTGTCACCAGCACCAGCAACGACCCGACGCCGGCCAATGGCAGCGCGACGGCCACCGTTGGCGGCGCGCCCACCGATGCGGATGTGTCGCTGACCAAGACTGCGCAGGGCACGGGACTCAATGTCGGCTCGGCATTCACCTTTACGCTGACCGCCAGCAATGCCGGTCCGGGTGGGGCGACCGGCGTCGTGGTGACTGACAGCCTGCCGGCTTCGGTCACCTATGTCGGCAACAACTGCGGTGCCACCTATGCGGCGCCAACGCTGACCTGGACGATCGGTGCCCTGGCCAACGCCGCCACCGCGACCTGCATCATCGACGTGACCGTCGCTCAGCCAGGTCAGATCACCAATACCGCGAGCATCACCGCGACGACCAATGACCCGAATGCCGCGAACAATGCGGCTTCGGCGATCGTCGCAGGTGCATCGTTCCGCGAGGTTCCGGCGAATTCGACACTGGCACTGCTGGCGTTGCTGGCCGGCGTGATCGGTCTTGGAGTGTTTGCCTCGCAGCGTCGCTAAGTTCAGCGGCAATGCGGTTTGAAAGGGCCACCCACGAGGGTGGCCTTTTCGTTTGCGCACAGGTTTGAGGCCGGTATCGATGTCACGGATACGGCTACGCGGCGCGGATGCCTCGTACTATTTGGGTGGAAACGTTCGACCGCAGGTCGAACCCACTTCAACCATCACTCGCCTAGTGTGGCGGAACCTGCAAACCCGTTCTGCCGCCATGCTTCGAATACGACGACGGCCACGGTGTTGGAGAGATTCAGGCTACGGTTGTCGGGTCGCATCGGCAGACGCAGGCGCTGCGCTGGCGGCAGGCTTTCCAGCAGATCCTGCGGCAGACCGCGAGTCTCCGGACCGAATACAAAGGCATCTCCGGGCGCGTAATGAATCGTCTCGTAACTCTGGCGACCGCGCGTGGACAGTGCGAAGACGCGCGCCGGCTTTACAGTTTTCAGGAATTCATCGAAGTCGGCATAAAGATTCAACCGCGTGAACTCGTGATAGTCGAGGCCGGCGCGGCGCATCTTGGCGTGGTCGATGGCAAATCCCAGCGGCTGGATCAAATGCAGCTCGCAGCCGGTATTGGCGCAGAGCCTGATGATATTGCCGGTATTTGGCGGGATTTCGGGTTGGAAAAGGACTATATGGAACATCGAAATGCGCCTACCCTTTATGCCGCACGGGAAGGGGTAGGGAGAGCAAAGTGTCTCCTAACCCTTCCCCAACCCTCCCCGGATATCGGGGAGGGAGCAATGCATCCGGCACAGTGACGTCCTTGGAAAACATAAGGGGCGCATCTTAGCGGGCTCAGCCGCGGCGCGGACCCAGCGAAGCCGGCAGCATCTGGCGCCAGGAGCCGGCCTGGGCAGCACTGGGCGTCTTCTCGATGATGATCACCACCGGCAAGTCGGACAGGGCTTCCTCGGCCAGCACGGCATCACCGATCTGGTCCTGGATGGTAGGTTGGGTAGCGACGACGACGCCAAGCAGCGCCAGCATTACGCCGGAAATCAGGAAACGGTGGATTTGGGTGGTCAGTCGCATGGCGCTCTCCTTGTGCACGGATATAGATGCAGTCTTCGTGCCAGCGGTTTGAATTATTTATTGCTTTGTTTCTAAAGAAGTTTTTGTGGTCATCCGAAGTATCTGTCCGGGTCCGGACGAGTCCGCTGTCCGTCCGTGGACGATGCCGACCGGATGTAGGAGCGGCGTCCCGCCGCGATGCTCTTGCGATGATCTGGAATGTAGGAGCGGCGTGAGCC
>JANMUE010000023.1:0-21196 GCA_031391205.1 Lysobacterales bacterium
CCGTCCTCGGTGACCCGCCTGCTGGACCTCGGGGTGCCGCACTTCCTGATCACGACCACCCTCATCGGAGTCCTCGCGCAGCGCCTCGTGCGCGAGATCTGCACGCACTGCACCGAGGAGTACGAGCCCACGGCGGACGAGGCGGCGCTGCTGCACATGAACCTGGACAAGCTGAAGGCGTACAAGTTCCGGCGCGGCCGCGGGTGCCTCCATTGCCGGCAGACGGGTTACAGCGGGCGCACCGGCATCTTCGAGGTGCTGCCCATGACGGAGAAGGTCCGCGGCCTGGTCACCACGGAGTCGGCCGCCCAGGAGATCTTCAAGGTGGCCCGCGAAGAGGGAATGCGTACCCTCCGTGAGGCCGCGATCGAGAAGGTCTTCCGCGGCATCACGACCACGACCGAGATGGTTCGGGTCACCGGAAAGTAGGTCCCGCAAGTCGGGCCCCAGCCGCACTCGTGTTGGCCTAGAATGCGCCGTCCCAGCTCCGCTGCTTTTGCCTTGCGCTCTACAACACCTCAACGGCAAAAAAGCAGCGGAGCAAGCCCCGCTCTACAACAGCGGAAGAACAGCGAGCCTTGGTTCTACATTTTTCCCAGCATCGCCGCGAGCTGCGCGATATGCGAGCCCGCACGCTCGCGACGCTGTTCGGCATCGCGTTCGGGATCGTCGCCCTCGCGTTCGATTTCGGCAGCCGGCAACTCGTCGATGAAGCGGCTGGGTTTCTGGCGTTCGATATCGCCGAACTTGCGCTTGTGTTCGGCGTAGCTGATGGTCAGCGTTTCCTTGGCGCGGGTGATGGCGACGTACATCAAACGACGCTCTTCATCGAGACGGCCTTCGTTGATACCGCCCTCGTGCGGCAGCGTGCCGTCCTCCAGCCCGACCAGCCATACATGACCGAACTCCAATCCCTTGGCGGCATGCAGCGTCGATAGCCGCACCGCATTGCCAGGCTCATCGCGTTCACTGTGCGAAAGCAGTGCAAGCTGCGCCTGCAGATCAACCAGCGCATCGCGGCCCTTGCCGTTGTCGCGCATCCACTGCACCAGTTCCTGCAGGTTCTCCTTGCGATAGGCGACTGCTGAAGGCTCTTTGACCGTGGCCTGCACATGCAGCTCGTAGCCCGACTCATTGATCACGCGCGCGACCAGATCACCGGCGTTCAGCGACTGCGACGCCTTGCGCCAGCGGTCGATCTGGTCGGCGAACTGCATCAGTGCCGAACCTGGACGCGAGGCCAGCTGCTTCTGCACATCGATACTTTCTGCAGCGCGCAGCAAGCTGATGTGCTTGGCGCCGGCCAGCATCGCGAGCTTCTCCAGCGTCGTCGTACCGATCTCGCGCTTGGGTGTCTGCACTGCGCGCAGAAACGCCGAGTCGTCCTCCGGATTGCACAGCAGGCGAAGATAGGCGAGCACGTCCTTGATTTCGGTGCGCTCAAAGAACGCCGTGCCCCCGCTGACGTGATACGGCACGTTGACCACACGCAGCGCCTTCTCCAACGCCCGGGCCTGATGATTGCCGCGATACAGGATGGCGAATTCGTGCCAGCGCGCCTTGGTCCTGGCCTGCGTGTGCGCAATCGACGCGGCGACGCGCTCGGCCTCATGGTCTTCGTCACGGCAGGCCATCACGCGGATCGGCGCACCATCGGCATGGGCGCTCCACAGTTTCTTTTCGAACAGATGCGGATTGTTGGCAATCAGCGCATTGGCGGCGCGCAGGATGCGGCTGCTGCAGCGATAATTCTGTTCGAGCTTCACCACCTGCAGCGTCGGAAAGTCGCGTGCCAGATCGTTGAGGTTTTCCGGATTGGCACCACGCCACGAATAGATCGACTGATCGTCATCACCGACCGCGGTGAACGCGCCGCGCGGGCCGACCAGATGTTTGACCATGCGGTATTGGGCGCGGTTGGTGTCCTGGTATTCGTCCATCAGCAGATAGCGGATACGGCCCTGCCAGCGCGTGCGCAGCTCTGCGTCCTGATCCAGCATTCGCGCCGGCAGATAGATCAGATCATCGAAATCCACCGCGTTGAAATTGGTCAGCCGGCGCTGGTACATCGCATAGATCGTCGCCGCCTCGATCTCGCGCGGACTGCGCGCCGCAGCGACGGCCTCGTCCGGCGACAGACCCTCATCCTTGGCCTTGCCGACGAGATTGCGCAGCGCGTACAGCGCGTCGTTCTTTATGCCTTTGGGCGCAAGCTCTTTGAACAGATTCATCGAGTCATCTGCATCCAGCACAGAAAATCCGCGGCGCAATCCAGCAGCCGAGTGTTCGATCTGCAGCAGCTTCAGGCCCAGCGCATGAAAGGTACATACCGTCAACGGCTCGGCGGCTTCGCGCGACACCAGCTTGGCGACGCGTTCGCGCATCTCGCGCGCCGCCTTGTTGGTAAAGGTGATGGCGTAGATGTGCTCGGCCTGATAACCGCTGCGCAGGAGATGCGCGATTTTCTCGGTGATCACCCGCGTCTTGCCCGAGCCGGCACCAGCCAGCACCAGCAGCGGCTTGGAAATTTCGGCAACGGCCTGGCGCTGGGCGGGATTGAGGCTCACGGTGTCTCAGTGAACAGTACGGCCGCGCATTCTAGCCGCTATCCCTGTGGGAGCGGCCTCCGGCCGCGAATCTCCACGATGGCGGCATGCCTGTTCGCGGCGGGACGCTGTGCATGGACGCACAAGTGTCGTCGAAGGCAGGATGCCGAGAGACGACCGCCGCTCCCACACCAGCAGGTTGCGCTACGCTGACGGACTCGGACACTCAGTCGACAGCCATGGCCAAGCTCTATTTCTACTACTCGGCAATGAATGCCGGTAAGACCACGACCCTGCTGCAGAGCGCGCACAATTATCACGAGCGCGGCATGCGCACGTTGATCCTGACGCCCAAGCTCGACGACCGGTATGGGGTTGGCATGGTGCAGTCGCGCATCGGGCTGAAGGCGCGCGCACGTATCTTCGAGCGCGACGACGACCTGCTGCATCTGGTCAAGGACAACATCGGCGAATACGGTGCGCTGCACTGCCTGCTGGTCGACGAGGCGCAGTTCCTGAACAAGTCCCAGGTCTGGCAGCTGACCGACATCGTCGACAAACTCGACGTGCCGACGCTGGCTTACGGCCTGCGCACGGATTTCCAGGGCGAGCTGTTTGAAGGCTCGCAGTATTTGCTGGCCTGGGCCGATTCGTTTTCCGAGATCAAGACCATTTGCCACACCGGGCGCAAGGCGACCATGGTGGTACGTGTCGACGAACACGGGCGCGCGGTGCGGCAGGGCGCCCAGGTCGAGATTGGCGGCAACGATCGCTACGTCTCGGTCAGCCGCGCCGAGTTCAAGCGCATCTTCGCAGGGGAATCGAGGATCGAATTGCAGCAGCAGGTATTGCCGCTGGATGGTTGAGACCCGCTAGTGCGGGGACTGTGGGTCCGCGCTGCGCGCGGACGCACTTTGCGTCACCAGCAAAGGCGTCCGACCACAGGTCGGACCCACATGCGAATCAGACGACCAGCAGCGCCTTGATCTTCTTGAACGCGTTCGCTTCGAGCTGACGGATGCGCTCCGCCGAAACGCCGTATTCATCGGCGAGTTCCTGCAACGTGGCCTTGCTTTCGGCGATCCAGCGCCTGTGCACGATGTCGCGTGAACGCTTGTCGAGCTGTTCCAGGCCTTCGCGCAGCGCGTCCAGCTGATGACCGTCTTCGTCATCGCTCTCCAGCAACTCGTAAGGGCTGGCGCTGTGATCGACGAGGAAGGCCACTGGTGCCGGCTTGTCTTCGTCTTCGCTGTCGGTCGCCTGATCGAAGGCCATGTCGCGGCCATTGAGGCGCGCTTCCATTTCGCGCACGTCGGAAGGATCGACCTTCAGCTCGCGCGCCACGGTGAGCACTTCCTCGTTGTTCATCCAACCCAGACGCTTTTTCGACTTGCGCAGATTGAAGAACAGTTTGCGCTGCGCCTTGGTGGTGGCCACTTTGACGATGCGCCAGTTTTTCAGGATGAACTCGTGCATCTCGGCCTTGATCCAATGCACGGCAAAGCTGACCAGACGCACACCCTGCGCCGGATCGAAACGCTTCACCGCCTTCATCAGGCCGATATTGCCTTCCTGAATCAGGTCGCCCATGCCCAGGCCATAGCCTTGGTAGCCGCGTGCGACATGCACGACAAAGCGAAGATGCGACATGATCAGGCGCTTGGCCGAGTCCAGATCGTTGTCTTCACGAACTTTCCAGCCCAGGCCGACTTCTTCGTCAGGCGTCAGCATCGGCACGCGGTTGACCGCGGTGATGTAGGCGTCGAGCGAGCCCAAGGCGCTAGGAATTGGCAGGTTATTAGTCATCAATGCGGTGGTCATCAAACCCCTCCTTCAAGGTGGCGATGTTAGCAGTCTGGCAGTTAGAGTGCTAAATAGTGCCAAAGTTCCGATAAAAAAGTTCATACAATACAAAGGGTTATAGATTTGCCTTCATCCCCTGTCCAGCCCGGTCATTACTCGGTGGCCACATCACGCTGATCAGCACGCTGGTCGCGAGAATTGCGCAGACCACCCCCAGCGACCAGAACGCAGGCACCTTGAACCAATGCGCCAGCAACATCTTGGTGCCGACGAAGATCAATACAAGGGCGAGTCCATAGGTCAGCAGGTGAAAACGGTCCTTCATGTCGGCCAACAGGAAGTACAGCGCACGCAACCCCAGGATCGCGAAAATGTTGGCTGTCATCACGATGAAGGGATCTTCGGTGATCGCATAGATTGCCGGGATCGAATCGACCGCGAAGATGATGTCGGTCACCGCGATCAGCACGACCACGGCGAACAACGGCGTGTACCAGCGCCGGCCTTCCAGTAGCACGCTGAGCCGGTCCTGATGGAACTCCGGTGTGATGCGCAGATGCGAACGCATCCAGCGCAGTATCGGGTTCTTTTCCAGGTCCGAGCTGGATTCGGCGAACACCATCATCTTGATGCCGGTCAGCAGCAGAAACAGACCGAAGACATACAGAATCCAGTGGAATTTCGCGATCAGTACCGCACCAAGCAGGATCATCAGTGCACGCAACACGATCGCTCCGATCACACCCATGATGATGACGCGCTTCTGGAATTCCAGCGGCACGGAAAAATAGGTGAAGATCATCAGGAACACGAAGATATTGTCGACCGACAGGCTCTTCTCGATCAGATAGCCGGTCAGGAATTGCGTCGCCGACTCGTTTGCGACCGCACGTCCCGCCGACGCATCCAGATAGAACCAGAGGCCCGCACAGAACACCAGCGCCAATGCGACCCAGGCCAGAGTCCAGACCGTGGCCTCTTTGACCGATACCTTGTGCGCGCCCTGCGAACGCAGAACCACCAGATCAACCACGACCGCCACCAGCACGAACACAAAAAAACCTACCCACATCCACCACTCGCCAAGTGTTTCCATTGCGTATCCTTTCTGAACCCACCGAGGCGCTTGGGGCCAGAAACAAAAAGGCCCGCCGCGTCGCACGTGGCAGGCCTCAATAACGCAAACGAGACCGTCGCCCACGGCGACAGGGTCTCGCCCGCAATGAAAGGATTCATTGCCCACAGGACCGGGAGCACCGTTACCGGAGACTCCGTATTGACGACCCTGCGATCAGTGGCGCGCAACTGCCGGAACAACGGCGCACAGCACTGGGAGCTACTCCCCCTGGGAAGGCATTCGGCATGGCCTTCCAACAAGGTAGCGCCAGTCTAGCCTAAGTTGGCAGCCTGAGCGTGAACTTGTATTGCGCATGTCGGAAAGCCGATCGTGCGCGAATGCACTGAATGGCTTCTAACTATTCCAACTTCGCAGAAGGGCCGGCGGGTCAAGGCCGCGCCTATGTCGGCGGCAAGGCCCAATCGATCGGCGTCTGGCCACGTTCCTGCAGGTAATGATTGGCGTCGGAAAAATGCCCGCATCCGATGAAACCGCGATGCGCCGATAACGGCGAAGGATGCGGCGCCTTCAACACCCGATGCCGACGCGCGTCGATCAGCTTGCCCTTGACCTGGGCATAACTGCCCCAGAGCAGAAACACGATGCCTTCGCGCTCGCGATTGAGCAGATCGACGATGGCATCGGTGAATTCCTCCCAGCCCTTGCCCTGATGCGAATTGGCAAGTCCCGCCTCCACCGTCAGCACCGCATTGAGCAACAGCACGCCCTGATCCGCCCAATGCAGCAGACAACCATGACGAGACCTGGGTAACGCCAGATCGCGTTCGATTTCGGCAAAGATATTGTTCAAGGATGGCGGTGGCGGCACACCGGTCGGCACCGAAAAGCACAGCCCGTGCGCCTGACCTGGACCGTGGTAGGGGTCCTGACCGAGGATCACCACTTTGACCGCTTCAAACGGCGTGTGGTCCAGCGCGGAAAATATCTGCCCGCCGGGCGGGTAAATGCGTTTGCCAAGGTTTTTTTCGGCGAGCAGGAATGCACGCAGCGCCTGCATGCGTTCGGAGGCGAACTGCGGCGCCAGGCGATTCTTCCACGAGGGGTGCAGCTTGATGCGATCGTCAATGCTCATGACGGCTGCGGGCGCGCGACCGTCAATGCAGGGCTTGGGATTCGCGCACGTGCTTGGACACGCGCAACTGGAACATCAATTTGGTGATCAGTATCTTCTCTTCGACCGGTTTGTGCACCAGATCGTTGGCACCGGCGCGAATCAACGCGGTCTGGTTTTTCGGGTTATCGTCGGCAGTCATTACCAGGATCGGCAACTGGCCGCGATTGAACCCATACTGGCCGCGCAGCATCTCGAGCAGCTCCTTGCCGGTCAATCCGCCTTTCAGATACACATCCGTCAGGACGATATCGGCACCTGCACCCAGGCCCTGCGCCTTGGCGGTATCGAGCAACGCAAGTGCGTCTTCGACGCTGGTGACATGGGTGACAATGAGACCGTATTTTTCCAGCATGCGGCGCGTCGCCAGCGCAACAACGCGGCTGTCTTCGACGTAGAGCACGGTGCCGGTGGCGCGTTCCTGTTCGCTGACATAGCCGCGGATAAACGTGGCCAGCGCATTGAAACCCAGCGACTTGTCGAAATAATCGGTGACATCGTCCGACAGCCCGCGGTTTTCCAGGCGCTCGTTGACGGATCCGGAAACCACGATAATCGGGATATACGCTTGCGGAGAGTGCTCGCGCACATGCCGGGCGAGGACCAGGCCATCCATATCCGGAAGGTGCAGCGACGTGGTCACCAGATCGACGATGCCCGTCTCCATCTCGGCCTTGGCCTCGGCACCGGTCTCACAGGAACTGACGATGGCGTTGGGCAGCTCGGCCTTGAGTACCTGTTCGATCATCCGGCGCGCCACTTTCGACCCGTCGACGACCAATACCCTGGGGTTGTCGCTGGAAATGTGAGATGTGAGAACAGCCGTCATAGTTTCAGGTAGCGCGGTCGGAAGCCAGCTGCAGGGTAGATGCCACATAGGCACCAAATGAGCCTAGCAGAAGTCCGCAAGCCAGCGTTGTCAACATCATCGCAACATCCGGACCGAGCAGCGTGAAATCGGATTCGTAGCTGGCCGCGAACGCCCTGACCGGCTGCGCAAAGTAGGCGCGCACCAGCAGCGCGATCACCACCGCCAGCACGGCACTGGCAGCACCCATCCAGAACCCGGACCAAAGCAGAGGGCGGCGCACGAATCCGTCGCTGGCGCCCAGCAGCTTGACGATACTGATTTCTTCGCGGCGCATGGCCACTTCCACACGCACATGATTGCCCACCACCAGCAGCGCAGCGAGACCAAACAAGGCCAGGCTCACCAGCGCCAGCCGCCGCATCAACTCCAGCATGCGCTGCAGCCGATCCCGCCATTGACTATCGTGCTGAACCTGATCGACGTCGGCCAACCCAGCCAGTTCGTCGGCAAGGGGCGCAGCATCCGCTTCACGGCGCGGCCGCACCAGCAGCAGGTACGGCAAGGGATTGGCGCCAACTGCGGTTATGGCGTCGGCAAAGCCGGGCAGGGATTTCAGCTCGTTCAAGCCATCGGCGGGCGAACGCAGCTCGACCGCGTCCACATCACCCCGCGCTCGCAGCTTCTGCGCTACCGCAGCGGCGTCTGTGGCATTGAGCCCAGGCTTCAGAAACATGGCGATTTCGCCGCTGCTCTGCAATCCCGCCACCAATCGGTCCAGATTGCGGCTCAGCGTCAGCAACAGCAATGGCATGGCCAATGCCATCCCGACCAAAAGCAAGCCCATCACGGTCGCGAGCTTACGCGCAGCGAGCCGCGAGATCGCATCACGGGCCGCGCGCCGATGCAGCGCCATCCATTGGCGCATGCCCATGCGCGGCGCGGCATGCCGCTCTGCCGAAGGCGGCCGTGCCACAGCTTCGCCAGCACGTTTTTCCACAGCTGGCGTAACGCGCCGGTTCATGTGCGTGTCCCCGGCCGGTAGTCGTCAATCAGCGCGCCCTTGTCGAGCACCAGAACCCTGGTCTTCATACGCTGGATCAGGTGTAGATCGTGGCTGGCCACCACGACCGTGGTGCCGGTCTGCGACAGGCCGACGAACAACTGCATGATCTCGGTGGCGAGCTGCGGATCGAGATTGCCGGTGGGCTCATCGGCGACGATCATATGCGGCCGGTGCACCACGGCACGGGCGATGCCGACGCGCTGCTGCTCACCCCCGGAAAGTGTTTCCGGGAGACTGTCCTCGCGGCCATGCAGACCGACCTGATGCAGCGCTGCGCGCACGCGGCGACCGATTTCGTCCTCGGCGTGCCCTTCGATGATCAAAGGCAGCGCGACGTTGTCGAACACACTGCGGTCACGCAGAAGACGATAATCCTGGAATACCAGGCCCAGACGCTGTCGGTGTCGGGCGATCGCCGATTTGCCGGCAGCGGCGAGCGCCACGCCAGCGACATGGATCTGACCGCGCGTGGGCTTTTCCAGCACCGCCAGCAGCTTGATCAGCGTGGTTTTGCCAGCGCCGCTATGCCCGGTAACGAAACACATCTCTCCCGGCTTCACCTCGAAGCTCAGCTGACTGAGCCCTTCGTGGCCATTGGGATAGCGTTTGCTGACCTGATCGAAATGGATCATGTGGTGCCGATCAGGTTATTCAATTCAAAGATCGGTAACAGGATCGCCAGTACGATCGCCAGCACCAGCGCGCCAACGAACAGGATAATCAGCGGTGCCAGTATTGCGCGCAGCAGATCCAATGCGCTCTTTACCTCGCGCGACTGCTGCACGGCGGCGGCTTCAAACATTTCGGCGAGCCGACCGCTGCGCTCGCCACTGGCGATCAGGCGCAGCGCCACCGACGGGAACGACTGCGTCTCGCCCAGCGCGCGTGCAATCGCCGTGCCCTCGCGCACACGCTGCGCGGCACGCCGCATCGCCTGCTGCAAAGGCAGACGCTTCAAGGTTTGCGCGGCCAGACGCAGCGACTCCAGCACCGGCACGCCGGCACCGGTCAGCACGGCGAGTGTACGCGTGACGCGCGCCGTCTCGGCGGCGCGCAGCACCCGACCGAGCAACGGCAGGCGCAACCAGAATGCGTCGACGCGACGCCGCATTTCCGGATTGCGCAGCACCAGCCGCCAGGCCACCACACTGATCACGATCGCCATCAACAGCAGCCAGCCATACTGCGACACAAACCCGCTGATCGCGATCAGCACACGCGTCAGCCAGGGCAGTTGTCCGCCAAGATTGCTGAACACGTCAACGACACGCGGAACCACGCTGGTCATCAGCCCGCCGACCACGGCAAAGGCCACAAGCAGCAGCAGGATCGGATAGGCGAACGCCGAGATCAATTCACGATTGAGGTTGTCGCGGGTCTCGGCATAGTCGGCGAGGCGATCCAGGGCGTCATCGAGCGCACCGCCTTGCTCACCCGCCTGCACCGTGGCGCAGACGATTTCGGGAAAGCTCTGCGGAAACTCGGCCATGCTGGCAGCCAGAGTCTGCCCTTCCATCACCCGCGAGCGCAGCGCCGCGACGATGGCACGCAGCCGTCTATCGCTGGCCTCATCGGCCAGCGCCGCCAGGGCTTCGTCGATCGGGAGCCCCGCGCGAATCAAAGTCGCCAGCTGCTGCGTAAGCACTACCAATTGCGTGGCCGACAAGCCGCGGCGACCCAGACCCGGAATGACATTGCCCTGATTGGCATCCGTTGCCACGGATATTTCAAGCGGGCTCAGCCCCTTGTCGCGCAGCAAGGCGCGCGCCGCGCGCGCCGTATCGGCCTGCAACACACCGGTCTGGGTGCGCCCTTCCGCATCCAGTGCCTGATAGGCAAATGCACCCATTGCTGCTTTTCGCCCTTGCTGTGTTCAGTCGTAGATTATGCCCGCATGCGCATGCCTGCGCTTAGAGCCCCTCTGAGCCCGTCTGGCGTTACGTAGCCTTGCGTTCAGACCCGGCGCAGCCGCGACCGGCCCAACCACAGCACAAGTAATACCAGGCCCACCATGCCAAGCATCGACAGCGCAGGAATTCCGGACGCGTTTCCGGCCGGTGGCCCGCCACCGCTCAACGTATAGTCGATCAACAGATTGGGACGCGTGCTCGCATCGATGGCTTCCTGACTGGCAAAGCGTCGCGCAGTCAACTCGCCAGCGGCTTCGTCAGCGATCAGCATCCAGCCGAAATTGTTGCCCGGTGCATCCACCCAGCTCTGCACTGCACTGACCATTGATGGACCAGGCCCCCACTGATAGCGGCCGAGGCCGTTGGCCGAGGTCACCGCGCTGGCGGCAGCAACGAAATCGCCGCCTGCACTCGCCCAGGGTGTAGCCGGGAACACCCGCTGTGTCCAGGTCGGATCGCCCGCAGTCGCCAGAACGCCGTTGCCCCCCGGATCGCCCGCGTCGGATATCCCTTCTCCCCAGATAACTGTCATCGGCATCAGCGAGAAATTCACCGCAGGCAGAGTTCCCGGCGGAACGCGGGTGAGGCTCATCGAAAGCTGCGCGCTGTTGATGGTCGTACCGGGTGGAATCACCCTGAGATCGAACCGCAGCAGGGCACGACGACGCAGGCCGCCAACGATGCGCCCGGCGAACAGATGCACGCCGCGGCTATTGGCGGTTTCCTGATCACCTGCGGCGACTTCATACAACGTGGCATCGGCCACCGGTTCCAGTGTCAGCACAGCGGCCTGCACCGTGCCGGGAGCGAACCAAGTCCCGAGACACAGCAGCGAAGCGAACACAGGATGCCGAATGGTCATGACAGGCTTGCCTCTAGTGGCTATCGCTCAAGCATAGCGAGAGCGTGCGCCAAGGGTGCGCATCAATCCCCAGTTACGGGTTTTCTGGGTAGCGAATCGCCCAGCTGCACCCAGTTCACATGCGTGTCGTAAAACACATGAATCTGCGGCTGGCGATCGATGGGTGCCAGCAGATTGGCAACGGTGATGTGCATCTCACCCGGCCAGCGCTGGGAACGAAACAGCATCGAAGAGCCGCACTGCCGGCAGAAACCGCGCTCCGCACCATTCGACGATTCGAACCACTGCAGGTCCGCACCTTCGTCCAAATGAAATCGTGCAACTGGAACGCCCACCCAGGTGATGAACGCCGCCCCATGCGCACGCTGGCACATGCTGCAATGACAATGAGCGCACCAGAGGCTGGGCAGATCGATGGAAAATTTCACTGCGCCGCACAGGCAGGCGCCGGATACCTGGGTGTTCATGCCGATGTTCGCAATTATAGGAACCTCTGAACAAGTACGGAGCCGCGATAGTCCCCTGAGTCAGTGGGCGAAAAACCGCAGGTTGACCAGCTTCGCTGTTGAAAGCGACCAGCTAGCGCTGTTAAAAACGACCAGCTCCGCTGTTGAGAGCCGGGGTGTGGCCAGCAATAAAGCTGTATGACGAAGTCGAGACGGTGACATATTCTGGGATTGCCATAGTACGCAGAAGGTAGTCTTGCCGTCACCTCGCGGCAAGTCGCCGCACCGATCGAGAACCCCGTCATGGCCGGCACGCAACGCGAAATCACCTTCCGCTTTCTCGCCGAGCCAACCGATGTCAACTTCGGTGGCAAGGTGCACGGCGGCGCCGTGATGAAATGGATCGACCAGGCCGGCTATGCCTGCGCTGCCGGATGGGCAGGCTGCTATTGCGTCACCGTCTATGTCGGCGGCATCCAGTTCGAACGCCCCATCCATATCGGCCAACTGGTCGAAGTCCACGCTGAAGTCGTGCACACCGGCACCACCAGCATGCATGTTGCCGTCAACGTCTCGGCCCGCGACACCACATCGGACACCGCCGAGCGCACCACACACTGCCTGATGGTCTTCGTCGCCGTAGACCAAGCCCGAAAACCCATCGCCGTCCCCGCCTTCGTCCCTCACACCCCTGAGGAAATCGCCCTGTCCGAGTACGCCCGTCGCATCATGGCCATGCGCAAGGAAATTGAGGTCGAGCGCAAGCGATTCCTTGCCGCGCGCGGCGCGTGAATGAAGATGCGGGGCTTGCACCCGCGCGCTGTTGATCTTCGAAATGCTACGAGATCAAGAGCGTGCGGGTGCAAGACCCGCACCTACGACCGAAGGAGGTCCCTATGGGATAACAGCAGGCATGGCGGATTGCGACCCGATCAATGCCGCAACGGAATCTCGAAGCTGCTGTTACCCAACCACTCGATCCGCAGCGGCTCGGTTGCGTCCGCTATCGATTCATCGCCGACATCCTTGCCGGTGCCGTAATTGATCTGCGCGCCGGGATGCTTGTTGATGGCGAGCGCGACCACCAGACGGCTGCCTGGTTGCAGCTGGCGAGCGATAAGACGGCTGCTGCGGAACGACAGATGCTGGCGACGACCGGGCTTGAGCAGTTGGCGCTGGCTGCGGTCGCGCACCAGGCTGGCGCGGGCGAGATACCAGGTCAGTTCGAAATACTCGCCCTTGGCATTCAGCTCGTACAGCGTCACGCTGAAATCGAAATCGCTGCGGTTGCTGATGAAATGCAGATCACCGGAAAACAGGCCTTCGAGGTCAGTCGCCTTCTGCAGCGGATCGCCGACGAAGACCAACGCGTTATCGGCGATCAACTCCGGGCGTATCGCCAGCGGCGGACCGGATGATTCCCGGATATCGCGCTCCTTGAAATCAACACTCTGCTCGATACGGCTGCGTCTGCCGGGCGACTTCGTCTGCAACGCATGCCGCCCGTCATCGCCCTCGGCGCCGAAGTAGTAGCGCTGCCGCTGGGTTCCAATATCGGCCAGTTTTGGCACATGCCGCCATTCATTGGCACCCATCACCTGATAGTTGACGCGGTCTTCGAGCAGTGCCGGCTTGGGCGCGCCCCTGAACACGTAGTCGAACCATTGATAACGCAGCGCCTCGATATCCACCTGAGCCACCGGGTCGATGGCATAGCCCTCGACCACGCTCGCGGGCCTGGCCTGGGTGCCGACATGATCATAGGGACCGACGACCAGATACTGTTCGCGTTTGGGGCGATAGGTTTCCAATGCCTCGAAGTAGTAGAGCGTGCTGAGCAGGCAGCCATCGAAGTAGCCGCTCACGTGCAGCACCGGGATATCGATCGCAGCAAATTCGTCGCGATACGGGATCATGCTCTGCCAGTAGGCGTCATAAGTTGGATGCTGCAGCCAGCGCCGAAACAAGGGATTGGGCTTCCCGTCGATGCGCTCTAGGTCGCGATAAGGCCTGCCGCTCTTGTACCAGTCGTTGTCCAGCCGCTCCCAGCGTTCGTGGTCGTTGAGGACGTCGAAATCCATAGTCTTGTTGTTGGTGACATGCGGATACCAACGGTAGACGAAACTCTGGAGCACGCCACCCTCCATCGGCACATCGATGCCCGGCGCCACCGCCGCGGTGGGCATGATCGCTTTCAAGGCCGGATGTCTGTGCTTGGCCGCCGCCCATTGCGTATAGCCCTCGTAGCTGCCGCCGAACATGCCGACACGGCCATCGCTCCAGTCCTGTTTGCTGATCCAGCCGATCACCGCGGTCGCGTCGCTGCCGTCATGCTCGTAGGGCACGATGGCGTCGGGGCTGGCGCCCTTGCCGCGCGTATAAGCGAAGACGCCAACATAACCGCGTGCGGCCGCATGCTTTGCCTCGGCCAGTTTCCATACCGGGTCGGCATAGATCGAAAAATTCAGCAATGCAGGCTTTCGCATCGCGCCCGATCGCGGTCGAATAAGGTTCGTGGCGATGCGCGCACCGTCGGGCGTGGTCACCAGAATGTCGCGTTCGATGACATAGCGGCGCGCATCATCGGTGGCAATGGCCGCTTCAGCCAGCGGCAGAATGCGCGCATAAACCTCGACCAAAAGATAGCGGCGCAGCAAGTCCAGCGCATCGGCCATGGCGATATGCCCGCGCCCGGCCTGAGCCGCCAACGCCTGCTCCAGACCGCGCTGCATGCCCGGAAGATCACCACCGAAAAGAAATTGCGCAGATACGGAGGTGCGGTCGTCAAAGGCTTCGAAGTGCACCCGGAATACTTCGGCGAATGCCGCGTCGAACGTGATAGCGGAATCCGCCGCGCGCTGCTGCGCCTCCAGGTAAACCTGATACGCCAGCAGAAAACCCGCGCGCTGCGCGGCGTCCGGAAAATCCTTCAGTGCACGCAGCTCCTTGATCGAAACCAGGGCTTCGGCAGGCTTTCCCGCCAGGATCTGCAAACGGAAACGCTGATTCAGCTCTATGTCGCGGGCGTCATTCCGGTAGTCCGCCAGGGCATCACGCGACAGCGCCTGAATCGTCTCCGATTTTGTCGCATCGTCCTTAAGCGGGTGCAGCAGCTTCAGTTCCTGAGCCTGCGCAGCACATGCCACCAGAAAAAACACAATGGTCAGCAGAAATAGCCACGGTGTGTTCCTTTCCATGGATGCGCGCTCCGTTCATTGGTGATCGAGTCGGCGCACAGCATAGCCTGTGGGTCCGACCTGTGGTCGGACGTTCTGTTTGCGATGAAGTGAAGAGTGTCCGACCGCAGGTCGGACCCGCAAAATTGCACACATAAAAAAACCCGACACCTGCCTACACAGATGCCGGGGTCCCGACGCAGGGCGCCGGCTAGTCGAAGCCGTCGGTTCTATTTGGAAATGTCGACGTTCTTCGTTTCCGGCAGGAACAATGCACCAATCACCAAAGTCATCAGCGCGATGATGATCGGATACCAGAGTCCGAAGTAGATATCACCACTGAATGCCACCAAGGCAAAGGCGGTCGTCGGCAGGAAACCGCCGAACCAGCCATTGCCGATGTGATAGGGCAGCGACATCGAGGTGTAGCGGATGCGGGTTGGGAAGAGTTCCACCAGCCAGGCAGCGATCGGTCCATAGACCATGGTCACGTAGATCACCAGGATCACCAGCAGCAACAGCACCATCGGCTTGTTGATGCCTTCGGGACTCGCCCCCGCCGGATAGCCAGCCGCGGTCAGCACGCCTTTCAGATCAGCGGCAAACTTCTCATTGCCGGCCTTGAAGTCGGGCCCTGCCATCTGGGTGCCATCGAACGAAGACACCACAGTCTCACCCACCTTGATCGATGCCACGGTGCCTGCAGGTGCCTTTTCATTCTTGTAGCTGACACCACTCTTGGCGAGCGCGGACTTGGCGATATCGCAACTCTTGTTGAACACCTTTTTACCGATCGGATCGAATTGGAAACTGCAGTTCGCTGGATCGGCAATCACCACCACCGGGTTGGTGCGTCCCGCCGATTCCAGCGCCGGGTTGCCGTAGTGGGTGAGTGCACTGAAGATCGGGAAGTAGGTCAACGCCGCGATCAGGCAACCAGCAAGGACGATGGGCTTGCGCCCGATGCGGTCCGACAGCCAGCCGAACACGATGAAGAACGGCGTACCGATTACCAGCGCTGCGGCCATCAACAGGTTCGCCGTGGTGCCGTCCATCTTGAGCGTCTGCGTCAGGAAGAACAGCGCGTAGAACTGACCGGCATACCAGACCACGGCTTGGCCGGCGGTGGCACCGAGCAGCGCAAGCAGGACGATACGGCCATTCTTCCAGTTGGCGAAGCTCTCGGTCAGTGGCGCCTTGGATTGCGTGCCCTCTGCCTTCATCTGCGTAAACAGCGGCGACTCCTGCAGCTGCAGGCGGATATAGACCGAAATACCAAGCAGAATCGCCGACAGCAGGAACGGGACGCGCCATCCCCAGTCGTCGAAGACTTCAGGGCCGAGGGCCATGCGGCAACCGAGGATCACCAGCAACGACAGGAACAGTCCCAGCGTCGCCGTGGTCTGGATGAAACTGGTGTACAGACCGCGTTTGCCCATGGGTGCGTGCTCGGCGACATAGGTCGCCGCACCACCGTATTCACCGCCAAGCGCCAGACCCTGAAGCATGCGCAGCAGGATCAGAATGATCGGCGCAGCCACGCCAATCGTGGCGTATGAAGGCAACAATCCCACCAGGAAGGTGGAAAAGCCCATGATGACGATGGTGACCAGGAAGGTGTACTTGCGTCCGATCATGTCGCCCAGTCGACCGAACAGCAGAGCACCAAACGGTCGCACCGCAAAGCCCGCAGCGAACGCCAACAGCGCGAAGATGAATCCGCTGGTGGGATCGAGTGCCGAGAAGAATTGTTTGGCGATAACGGCAGCCAACGATCCATACAGATAGAAGTCGTACCACTCAAAAACCGTACCCAGGCTGGAGGCAAAGATCACTTTCTTATGGCCCGCGGTGATTTCACCGGCGGACTTTTGCGCAACTGGAATGACAGCGGCCATGATCAGGCTCCTCAGAAGTTGTATTTGACGTGGACATGCAGACGGTTCAGATCACCGTCGGCGCCGCTTTCCAACTCACGATTGGCGAAGATCAACTCAGCGCCGACATCGAACTTGGGTACTGGCGAATAGATCAGGTTGGCGTGCACGGACTGCGAACTCGCCGTCGCACCGCCACCGCTGGCGCTGTTGTGATCGAACTCGGCAAAGGAACCGAACAGATTGCCGCGCCACTGCGGCGAGAACACATGCCGGAAGCCGAAGTAGCCGGCGACGACATCGTTGTTGTCGAGTTCACCATTGCCCTGCAGCACCGCATCGGTGTCGAGTGCCAGGCCGATGTAGCGGCCGATGCCCGAACCTGCCGTGATCATGTAGCGCAGGTCATTTGCCGGACTGAGCACATAGCGGCCCGAGGCACTGACACCGCCGCCGGTGGTCGCATCAGACAATGCACCAGCCGTGTCGTACTTGAGCTGACGAACCAGGGCACCAACGCTGAAGTGTCCCCAGTCGCCCTTGAGCGTATAGCGCGCCGTCAGATCCGGCATGTTGTTGTCGTCACTGCTGATGCGATTGGCGCCACCATTGTTCGGCGTGTACACGGTTTCCGGATTCTCAGCCGAGAACGACCAGGGTCCTTTGGTGTAGCGCACCTGGGCCTGGCGCACGAATACCGTGCCTTCGGTCGGGCCGATGAAGTCTACCGAGTCGGGTAATGCAGCCGCATCCTGGAAGTTGCTCCAGGTCTGACCTGCCAGCCAGTTGTTCCAGCTGGCCCAGGCATGGCGCACAGTCAGACCATAGGTATTGGTCGCCGCCTCGCTGCCCAGCGCACCACCAAAAATATCGAACTCGACATAGCCGCGCAGTTTGTCGCCGGAATCCAGCGTGCTGTCGGCGGCAAACCAGAGCCGCGAGAACTGCGCATGCATGTCCAGGTCGGTGCTCTCCTGGGTGCCACCCACCGGCGTGGCACTGGGCAGATAGAAGGTGCGTCCGGCGCTGGCGTCGGCGATCTCGCCACCGTCGGTGCGCGTCAGCATGCTGTCGAGCTTGATGAAACCGCCGGCGCTGAACTTCGAGTTCGGGAGCCCCGCAATGAGTATGGGCGTAGTCTGAATGACCGGAGCCGCTGGCGTGGCCGGCGTCGCGGCAGCGGCAGGTGCTGGCGGCACCTTGCTGGCGGCGAGTTCGACCTTCAGGTCAGCGATGGTCTGCTCCAGGCGTGCAATACGCTCTTCAATACTTGGACTGGCGGTATCAGCTGCAGCAACGCTGTGACTCAGACCGCAGGCGACGAGCGCCAGTGCCAGAGCATGGTGTTTTAGACGCGGTTTCATATCGGCTCCCCAGCGGATGATCGGGTTGGGCCGGCGGGCTCTATCGCGGCGGTACTCTGTCCGCGCGCTTCCCTCCCCACCTGGCGAGGCGGATCATTCGCCGATGCCAAGCTGTGCGATATTCACCTTTGGTCGAATACCGTTCACGCATCCTTCGCGCTGGAATAAGACGATAGACTAGGGAACCTCTGAATACTGCCGTGGCTTCGCGACACCGCTTCGTAGGTCGCACCTCGGGTTTTCAACAGCACAGCTGATCAACCTTCGGTTTTCCGCTCCTCACTCAGGACGCTGTCGCGGCTCCGGACTTGTTCAGACGATGCCTGGTCGCGCGGTAGCGCATTTCACGCCTTGCCCCGGAGCTGATCATGTCCAAGCGCTATTCTCCTTCCGACCGCTTCGCCGAGGCGACGCGCGTTACCTCCGCCCAGCATCGAGCGGCGACCGAGCGCGCCAGCACCGACCCTCAGGGGCATTGGGCTGACCTCGCCAAGCGTCTGCAGTGGGCGCGATTTCCGACCCGCATCAAGAACGTCAGTTTCGCCCGTGACGACTTTCGCATCCGTTGGTATGAAGACGGCGAACTGAACGTGGCGGTCAACTGTCTGGATCGCCATCTCGCCACCCAACCGGACAAGACGGCGATCATCTTCGAGGCCGACGATCCGGCGAAACCCACGCGGCGTATCAGTTATCGCGAACTGCATGGCATGGTCTGCCAACTGGCCAATGCGTTGACCGCACTGGGCGTGGTCAAAGGCGATCGCATCACGATCTATCTGCCGATGATTCCCGAAGCTGCGGTCGCGATGCTGGCCTGTGCCCGCCTCGGCGCGATCCACTCGGTCGTATTCGGCGGTTTCTCGCCGGATGCGCTGGCGGGACGCATCGCTGACTGTGCCTCCACGCTGGTGATCACCGCCGATGGTGGCTTTCGTGGCGGTAAAGTTGTCGCGCTCAAGGCCAATGTCGACGAAGCACTGACGCGTCCCGATACGCATAGGGTCAAGGATGTGCTGGTGCTGCGTCACGCCGGCAACGACATCCAATGGCAGCTGCGCGATCGCTGGTATCACGAGGTGGTGGCCGCACAATCCAGCGTGCATCAAGCGCAGCCGATGAACGCCGAGGATCCGCTGTTCATCCTCTATACCTCGGGCTCTACCGGCAAGCCCAAAGGCGTACTGCATACCACGGGCGGCTATCTGGTCTGGGCCAGCTACACGCATGACCTGCTGTTCGATCTCAAGCCCGATGACATCTACTGGTGCACCGCCGATGTGGGCTGGGTCACTGGCCACACCTATGTGGTCTATGGGCCGCTGGCGAATGGCGCGACGACGGTGATGTTCGAAGGCGTGCCCAGCTATCCGGATATTTCACGCTTCTGGCAGACCGTCGATCGCCATGGCGTGACACTGTTCTATACGGCACCGACGGCGATCCGCGCGCTGATGCGCGAGGGCGATGCGCCGGTGAAGAAGACCTCGCGCAAGTCGCTGCGTTTGCTTGGCACCGTTGGCGAACCGATCAATCCGGAAGCCTGGGAATGGTATTACCGCGTGGTCGGCGACGAACGTTGCCCGATCATCGATACCTGGTGGCAAACCGAAACCGGGGGCGTGTTGATCTCGCCCTTCCCTGGCGCCGTCGACGCCAAGCCCGGCTCGGCGACGCTGCCTCTGCCCGGTGTATTTCCGGCGTTGGTCGACGCGCAGGGCGCCATCATCGAAGGCGCTGCCGACGGCAATCTGGTGCTGCTCGATTCCTGGCCGGGGCAGATGCGCGCGGTCTATGGCGATCCGCAGCGATTCTTCGATACCTATTTCGCCGCTTATCCCGGCACCTATTTTACGGGTGACGGCGCGCGCCGCGATGAAGACGGCTATTACTGGATTACCGGCCGCGTCGATGACGTGATCAATGTCAGTGGTCATCGTATCGGCACCGCTGAAGTCGAGAGTGCATTGGTCGGTCATGTGGCGGTTGCCGAGGCCGCCGTTGTCGGTGCCCCGCACGAGATCAAGGGCCAGGGCATCTATGCCTATGTGACGTTGAAGTCCGGCATAGAACCCAGTGAGGAGTTGCGCAAACAGCTGGTCGCACGGGTGCGGCACGACATCGGGCCCATTGCCTCGCCCGACTGGCTGCAGTGGGCGCCGGGTCTGCCGAAGACGCGTTCCGGAAAAATCATGCGCCGCATTCTGCGCAAGATCGCCGAGAACGCGACCGAGCAACTCGGCGATACCTCGACACTGGCCGATCCTTCGGTGGTGACGTCGCTGGTCAACGAACGCCTCAATCAATAGCGCGATGACCTGTACCGTAGTCATCGCCGACGATCACCCGCTGTTTCGCGAGGCACTCAAAGGCGCGGTGCAATCGGCGCTGCCGGAAGCGCGCGTCTTTCTGGCCGATCAGGTCGGCACTTTGCTGACGTTGCTCGATGCCGAACCGGACGCCGAGCTTTTATTGCTCGATTTGAATATGCCGGGCGCGCATGGTTTCAGCGCCCTGGTGCATGTACGCACCACCCAGCCGACGTTGCCAGTGATCGTGGTATCGGCCCGCGACGACGCCGATACCGTGCGCCGTGCGCTCGGCCACGGCGCCGCAGCGTTCATTCCGAAATCGGCGGATAGCGCCACATTGGATGCCGCTATCCGCAGCGTGATGCGCGGTGATCGCTGGGCGCCACTGGGGCACACCGATACCCGCCTGGCCAAACCGGAAGCCGATCTCGCTGCGATGTTGGGTGCGTTGACCCCAGCCCAGTTCCGCGTTTTTGGTCTGGTCGCTGCGGGCTTGCTCAACAAGCAGATTGCCTTCGAACTCGATATCAGCGAAGCCACCGTCAAGGCGCATATGAGCGCGGTGCTGCGCAAACTCGGCGTCAACACCCGCACCCAGGCCGTGATGCTGGCGGGGCAGTTGGCGCTGGATCCGTACTCCACACCGGTGAGCGTGGTTGAGGATGTCGATGTAGGAGCGGCGTGAGCCGCGCTGCTCTTGCTCCCGTCCTTGACTTTGTAGAGCGGGGCTTGCTCCGCTGCTTTTGCTTTTTTCTCCGATTGCGATCAAAGAGCAAG
>JANMUE010000191.1:0-6265 GCA_031391205.1 Lysobacterales bacterium
CTCTTTTGCCAGTAACCAGGCAACCGGCTGAAAGCGTCCGACCACAGGTCGGACCCACAACAGCAGCATCACACACCCACACGCTCGGTTGCTTCCAGCACCCAGGGCTCGGCCGCAGCCTGACGGCACCAGTCCTGCATCGCCGGCAGACCCATGATGGCATCGGTATAGCGCATGCTGACGAGATCCATGGGCACCGCATAGCTGATCAATCGGGTCACCACGGGCGCATAGAACGCATCGGCCAGGGAAAACGCTCCGAACAGGAACTCCCCGCCGGTCCCGTATTTTTGCCTTGCCTCGCCCCATAGCGCCTGCACCCGCAGCGCGTCGGTGCTGGCGGCTTCCGGCAGCGCCGAATGTGCGCGGCGACGCCGGATGTTCATCGGACAATGCGTGCGCAGCGCGGTGAATCCCGAATGCATTTCGGCCGTGATCGACATCGCCATGGCACGCGCCGATGCATCACGCGGCCAAGCCGCAGCGCCCACCCAGCGATCCGCCGCATAAAGGCAGATAGCCAGCGAATCCCACACACTGACGCCCGAATCCATCAACACCGGCACGCGCAGCGTCGGCGACACGCGTGCAACCTGTGCACGGAATTCCGGCGTATCCAGCGGGATCACCTCATCCTCGAATCCGACACCGAAATGTTTCAGGAACAACCACGGCCGCAACGACCATGACGAGTAATTGCGATTGCCGATATACAGTTTTGGCAGTGAATTCATTTCGGAAACCTCTGAATTAGTTGCGACATCATCTTCGACGAACAGCTTAGTACTTGCCACACCCTGGCTTTCAACAGCGGAGCTGGTCAAAACCTGCGGTTTTTCGCCCCCTGACTCAGGGGGCTATCGCGGCTCCGGGCTTGCTCAGAGGAACCCTAGCGATTTCCTTGATCGACATAGGGAAGCAGGCGGATTGGCGCCTCGGAAAACTCGACTTCGACATCCGGGTGATACCACAGCGGCGTGTCGACCAGGATGACGCGGCCATCGGCGTCGGCAATGAAAGCGCGCTCGTTTTGACCACGAATCGAGACTGTCGCCTCGTGCCCCTTCGCAAAATGCACCGCCATACCGCGCACCACGGCGCCGTTGCGCGCAAGATCGGCAGCAACGACCTCCGCCGCCTGATCCAGTGCACGCCGAATTTCCCGATACGGCACACGTAGCGTGGGATAGGGGCGAAACACCAGTACCACTGTCAGCGTCAGCGAACCGCGCGGCTGATTGGAGACTACGGCCGGGTCCTCGTTCAGCAATTCACTGTCCAGAGGAAACTCCACGCTACCGTCTTGTGCCACCGCGAGCCGGCGCACTCCGGAGCGCGCGCGAATTTCCATGCGTATGGCCGATGGCGGCACGCCAGGCAGCTTGCTTTGCACATTCGCCGTCGCAATCAAACGATCCTTGAGGCCAACATCCAGCGCCGGCCGCAATGCCTGATACAGCGCGGCATAGGAAGTCGTTCCGGTTTCCGCTGCCTGAGCCGAAGACAGGCAGGCCAGCACGCCCAGCAGCGCTACTGCCGCAAGCCATCGCAAAGCCGAGCGGCCTGATTTGATAAGACCCAAATGCATCATCTGATTCCAAGCATCGCCGCTCAGCGCGATCGGGTCAATCGCAAGATTGCCGAAACAGCGCTATCCTGTTCGCTGTATGTCGCTCAGCCGCATTCGCGCCCCCATCCCTGAAGAAACGCTCTCACAGCTCATTCATGCCTGTGTGCTGGAAGTGCTTGCCAAGCATCTGGGCGAGGAAAACGGCGTCTGCCCAAGCGAAGTCGCGATGATGGCGGCGGAAGATCTGCCCATCGACTGGCGCGATCTGATGCGCCCGGTACGCATGGTGGCGGCGCGCCTCGCCGAACAGGGGCGTCTGGACATCCTGCAACACGGCGAGGTCGTCAATATCCGCGAGGTGCGCGGTGACGTGCGCCTGCGCCTGCGCCGCAAGCGCTATGCCGGCAGCAAAGCCTAGAGAAAACTGTGGGTCCGACCTGTGGTCGGACGCTCTTCAGCCTGATGCAGATCGGCAACGCCAGATCGGCGTCCGACCGTAGATCGGACCACAAAACCATGTATCCCGAGCCCTTGGCCACACCAATCCGCTAGACTGGGCGACTCGCTGGAACTGCCTACCCCTATGTCCGAAGTCACGCCTATTGCGCCTACCCATCATTTCATTCGACAGATCGTCGTCGACGATCTGGAAGCCGGCAAGCACACCACGATCCGTACGCGGTTTCCGCCCGAGCCCAACGGTTATCTGCATATTGGCCATGCCAAATCGATCTGCCTGAACTTCGGTCTCGCGGCTGAGTTCAACGGCGTCTGCAACCTGCGCTTCGACGACACCAATCCGAGCAAGGAAGACATCGAATACGTCGAGGCCATCCAGGAAGACGTGCGTTGGCTCGGTTTCGACTGGGTGGAACTGCGCCATGCCTCGGATTATTTCGAATCCTTCTATCTCTGCGCGCAAAAATTGATCCGCGATGGTGTGGCCTTCGTCTGCGACCTGAATGCCGACGAAGTGCGCGCCTATCGCGGCACGCTGACCGTGCCGGGCCGGCACAGCCCGTATCGTGATCGCAGCGTCGAAGAAAATCTCGACCTGTTCGCGCGCATGCGCGCTGGCGAGTTCGCCGACGGCGCACGCACATTGCGCGCCAAGATCGACATGGGCAGCGGCAACATCAATCTGCGCGACCCGGCCATCTATCGCATCCGCAAGATATCGCACCAGAACACCGGCGATGCCTGGTGCATCTATCCGATGTACGACTATGCGCACGGGCTGTCCGATGCCATCGAAGGCATCACCCATTCTCTGTGCACGCTGGAATTCGAAGACCACCGCCCACTCTATGACTGGTATCTGGCGCAGATTGACCTGCCGCATCGTCCCGAACTGGTGGCGCCGATATTGAAAGCGGGATTGACCGCACCGGTATCGACACCACGCCAGATCGAATTTTCTCGGCTCAATTTCGATTTCACCGTGATGAGCAAGCGCAAGCTGCTGGCCCTGGTCAATGACGACCTGGTCTCGGGCTGGAACGACCCGCGCATGCCCACCCTCACCGGCATCCGCCGCCGTGGTTACCCCGCTGCCGCAATTCGCGAAATGGCGCGCCGTGTCGGCGTCACCAAGCAGGAATCCGTCATCGAGTTTTCGGTGCTGGAAAACTGCGTGCGTGAAGAACTGGACGCGACCGCCGAGCGCCGCATGGCGGTGATCGACCCGATCAGGCTGGTGATCGAAAACCTTGCCGAATCGCACGAAGAATTTCTCACCGCGTCCAATCATCCCAAGGATGAAACGCGTGGCCAGCGTCGGGTGCCGTTTTCGCGCGAGGTCTGGATCGAGCGCGAAGATTTCATGGAGGTGCCCGCCAAAGGTTTTCATCGCCTGGTGCCGGGCGGCGAAGTGCGCCTGCGCTTCGTCGGCATCGTCAAATGCGTGGATGTGATCAAGAACCCCGATGGCTCGATCAAGGAGCTGCGCGGCACACTTGACCTCGAGACCCGTCATGGCATGTCGGGCGCTGATCGCAAGGTCAAGGGCACCATCCACTGGGTATCGGCCAGGCATGCGATCACCGCGGAAGTACGGCTCTACGATCGCCTGTTCACTGTCGCCGATCCGGACGACGAGAGCGGCGGCAAGACCTATCGCGACTATCTGAATCCGGATTCAGTACGCATCACCACCGGCCAGCTGGAACCCGGCCTGGCTGCGGCTGTAGCCGAGCAACGCTTTCAGTTCGAACGCCTGGGCTACTTCGTTGCCGATCGTGTCGATCACCAGCCTGGCAAGCCGGTATTCAATCGCGTCTGCACATTGCGCGACTCGAAAAAATAAAAGTAGGGTGGGTGGAGCGCAGCGCAACCCACCATTGCGCAGTATTCGAGAGTGGTGGGTTGCACCCACCCTACGCTCAACCCACCGTTGCGGATTGGTGGGCCAAGGCCCACCCTATGCGCATCCGTCGTTACCCGGTACTACCGTCATGAACACCGCTCTCCGTCCTATTGCATGCATCACAGTCGCGCTCTGCCTGCTGTCGGCGTGCGCTGCATCGACCCGCACCGATGTTCCAGCCGTCGAGACTGAATCTCCCACTCAACCCCTCACCTGCCAATCCGCCGCCGACTGCACGATCAAGGATGTCGGCAACTGCTGCGGCTACTATCCTGCCTGTGTGCACAAGGATCAGCCCGTCGATCCCGAGGCCGTACAGGCGCGCTGCGCTAGCGAGGACAGAAGCTCGATCTGCGGCTTTCCGGAAATCACCGCCTGCGCCTGTGTCGAAGGCCGCTGCGTCAGCTCAGGTATAGGCGGCGGCAGCGTTGATCCGCGCAACCCTTAAGCTCAAGGAAGATTCATGATTTACGCCCAAGTTCATCTCACCCTGCCCGCCTGGGTGCATGACGAAGTCGATATCGACCGCAGTTATCCCGACGACGAAACCCGCATGGCCCTGGTCATACGACTGGCGCGGCGCAATGTCGAGTTGAATACCGGTGGGCCATTCGGCGCAGCGATTTTCAACCAGGAAGGGCGCATCGTGTCGGTCGGCGTCAATCGCGTCATGCCGCAGAATTGCTCGCTGGCGCATGCCGAGATCATGGCGTTCATGACTGCGCAGGCACGAACGCAGCGCTTCAGGCTCAATGAAGATGGCTCCAGGTTCACCCTCGCCACCTCGGCGCAGCCCTGCTGCCAGTGTTATGGCGCCAGTTTCTGGGCCGGTATCGACGAAATGCTGATCGGCGCGCGATCCGAAGATGTCATGGAGCTCACCGAATTCGACGAAGGCCCCTTGCCTGCCGACTGGGTAGGCGAACTGGTCAAGCGCGGAATTGCGGTGAAGCGCGATGTGATGCGCCAGACCGCGCGCGAAGTGCTGGCGTTTTATCGTGACAGTGGTGGCGAGAGTTATTGAATAGCCATGTAGGAGCGGCGTGAGCCGCGAAGCTTTTGCTCTGATCTTCATCAAGCAGTACAGCAAGAGCTTCGCGGCTTGCCCAACCTGCGATTCGTGGCAATGTTGGAGCGGCGTGAGCCGCGATTCCTGACGATATCGAAGTGTGGACAATCGCGGCTCACGCCGCTCCTACATCGGAACACCGATCCATGAAATCCCTGCTCATCACCTGCCGCACCGGCTTCGAAAGCGAATGCGCGCAGGAGCTCACCCAGTACTTTGCCGAGCGTGATGCGCATGGCTTTGCGCGCATGCAGCGCGACAGCGGCTATCTGGTATTCGAATCGGCTGACGGCAATGATTTACCCACGGTCGACGCGGCAGATCTGATTTTCCCGCGCCAGTGCCTGCCGATCGGCGAGCACTTCAGCGACCTCGATCCCAAAGACCGCATCACGCCCATCCTCGACTGGCTGGGCCGCCATATCAATAGCGTCAGCGATATCTGGACCGAGGCGCCCGACAGCCAGGAAGGCGAGGCTTTGAATGCGTTCTGCAAGAGTTTCGAATCGGCACTGGTCGCGCGACTTAAGCGCGACAAATGGATCACGGCCAACGCCGCGAAGCGTCTGCTGCTGTTCTTCCCGATCGGTACCGAGTGTTATCTCTGTCTGGTCGACAACACCAAGACGGCGCCTCTGCGCCAGGGCATTCCGCGACTGCGTTTTCCATCGGATGCGCCCAGCCGGTCCACACTGAAACTCGAAGAAGCCTTCCTGATTCTGCTGACCGAAAACGAACGCGAGAAGTGGTTGCAACCCGGCATGACTGCCGTTGATCTCGGCGCATCGCCTGGCGGCTGGACCTATCAGCTGGTGCGCCGTTCGATCAAGGTCAGCGCCGTCGACAACGGCCCGATGGCACCGACCCTCATGGACTCCGGCCTGGTGCAGCACTTCCGCGAAGACGGCTTCCGCTTCCAGCCGAAGAAGAACGTCGAATGGATGGTCTGCGACATGGTCGAACAACCCATCCGCGTCGCCGACCGCATCGGCATCTGGTTGCGCGAAGGCTGGTGCAAACGCACCGTGTTCAATCTCAAGCTGCCGATGAAAAAGCGCTGGCAGGAAACCCAGTTGTGCCTGGACACCCTGCGCGAGCAAGCCGGCCGCGCACTCGACATCCGCGCCAGGCAGCTCTATCACGATCGTGAAGAGATCACCGTCTACGCCGGCCCGGCGTAGTAGATGCAGGAGCGGCTCGTATAGGAGCGACTTCAGCCGCGAAGCGCTTGTCTTGCTCTGAATCTTCTCTCTAAGCACAG
>JANMUE010000080.1:0-1396 GCA_031391205.1 Lysobacterales bacterium
CTCGGCGAGCATCGCAGCGTTGTGCACCAAGCCATCGAGGTGGCCAAAGTTTTTCTCGATGGCATCGGCCATGGCTTCGTAGTCGGCAGGGCCGGCTTTCTCGAAATCGAGTGGTAGCAGCGCCATAGGTTTAGCCGCCGGATCGGTGATCAGATCCGCCACGGCTTCGAGTTTTTTCTGGCTGCGGCCATGCGCAATCACCTGTGCGCCCAATTTGGCGGCCGCAATGGCCAAGGCTTTGCCGATGCCATCGGTGGCGCCGGTGATCAAAATCACGCGGTTGTTTAGGGCGTCGGGCGTGGGCTGGAAGTTTTTCAGGTTTTGCATGGCGGTCGGGGCTGGTGCTCGAGGCCGCGCATGATAGGGGGTAAGTAGCGGAAGACCAAGTGCACGGGCTGTGCATTGTCGTAGGCTGGCTGCCGCGCCCAGCCTACTGGGCTAGACCGTTACATTTTTTGCATGAGGGCCAGCACTACCTGACTACGCAGCGTGCGCAGCAGGTCCAATTGTTGTGGGCTGATCTTCACGCCTTCGGCTTGCTCGGAGTCGGCGTAGAACAGACCGATGGCCTGGTTCTTCACCATCACCGGCAGCAACAAAAAGCTTTTGGCGGTGATCGCTTGTTGATGCCAAGCCGGAATGCGGCTGGTGATCTTCGGCGCTAGCGCGTCTTCAATAACGATGTCCACGCCTTTGTCCAAGGCAACATGGAATACGTCGGGCGAAAATGCCAGGGGGAAGACGCACTGGGGAAGGATGCGTTCGATGTTAGCGCCGAAACCAAAGCGCGCGCGCATGGTACTGAGCTTGGTATCGCGGATAAAAATGAGGGTGCGACTGAAGCCCATGCCGCGATACATGGTTTCGAGCACCATCTGCAGGATATCGTTGAGCGCGCAGCCGGATACCAGTGTTTCGGTGACATCGCGAATGCCGGCGGAGAGAATTTCTTCCGGGTTGTGCGCAGGTTCGGCGGCGCTGTCCATGGCATCGAGCGCGTTGACATCCTGCATTAGTGGATCGCTGGTGGCTTCAGGTTCAGCGCTGTCGCCGACCCAGGTTCTGATGGTGTTCAGCGTTTGGCTGTTGGTGACTGGTAGATTGAGCGCGGGAGCGGATTCGGAAATTTCTTTAAGGCCTGCGTCGATAGCATCGGTCAATTCTGCCGTGTCGATTTTAAGTGCGCCTGCATAACGTTTGGTCAGCGCTTGTAGGGCCGACGCCTTCTGCGTTTCGGAACTGCAAAGCGCCGATGCATACAGTTCATTGGCCAGATTGGCGGCAATCTTGAGTTTGTCTACATCTGTTTTTGGCGGCGTGATATCGCGTGCCGAGAACGATTGCATGCCGCTAACCAATCTATCCGGAAAACTCCAACGTTTGGCCATGCCAATGC